>JAJPIT010000061.1 GCA_021324615.1 Terriglobia bacterium
AGGCAGCTTTGCTGAAAGCGGCGGGCCGGCAATTCTCGTGGGCGGCAGATGGCAACCGGGAGGACGTTTGGAAGGTACGCCTCGTACCTTTGGATCGGGCCGTACCTCCGCCTCCGGGCTTTGACGAAGCCAAGGCTCTGGTCTGGGAATCTGTAACCCCTTATGTCCCTGCGCGGCATCATTTGAGGGGAGGCAAGCCTCGCCGGCGTGAGTCGATCGAGTCCCAGATCCGCCGCGAGCTCGCCTTGCGCGGCGTTCCGGGGTCGGAACAGGTCAGGGTTGAATCAGTGGGGAAGCCGGAGTGGGTCGCGGTTCATGTGCCGCGCCGTCAGAAGAACGAAACCGCCTTTGTTGGAAACCGCCGGGGTTACCGGCTGCGGCTTTGGTTTCCAGCGCCGGTTATAGGGCCAATCCGGCTTGGCCACTCGAGCAGCTTCGGACTGGGTCTTTTCCGCCCTGCCGGTTGCACCCGCGCCAGTGGGTAGCTTACCCCGAATATGCGGGTTTCGCCCGACTAAGACAGACGTTCCGAGCCGATCTTGTCCTCAAGCGCCAGGTCTTTTCGGCTCGCGACACCCCCAGCCGAGCCATTTCAGAAGCGCTCGGGAAGGGATGGCGGGGACGACGGGGCTCGAACCCGCGACCTCCGACGTGACAGGAAGAAGGCTGAATCGCCAGCCTCGGCTAAACTCCTTTCTGTTCAGTGCGTTGCGTGCATCGTGTGGTAGCCATTTTCGAGCTGCTACAGTCCATGCTACAGTTAGTGAAAATCAGACTATGCCAGTTCTGGCATATAATGAGGCTGTGCCAGAGAAACCTCCTGATCCGCGCAAGTTGATCTGGCTTGTCGATTCGCTGGATCGCCTGGCGGCGTTTCCGGCCGCCGTTAGAAAGAAGCTCGGTTTCGCGCTGTACCAAGCCCAGAGCGGACAACAGCACGAGAGCGCGAAGATCTTGCGAGGCTTTGCAGACACCGTGTGGCAGGTGCGGGCTGACGATCCGGGAGGAACCTATCGAGCGGTTTATGTGACCCAACTTGGGGATGCAATCTATGTCCTTCATGCCTTCCAAAAGAAGGCAACGTCGGGAATCGCAACGCCCCGGCGAGAATTGGACCTGATCCGGCAGCGGCTGCAGCTAGCGCGCAAGCTGGCCGGAAAGTGAGGAGACGAAAGATGCCTAATCGAGAGTTTACGCCGAGTTCCGGGAACGTGTTCGCTGACCTGAACCTTCCCCATGCTGATGATCTATTGGCGAAAGCGGAATTGGCCGCCAAAATCATTGCCGAGATCCAGCGGCGGCGCCTCACCCAGAGCCAGGCAGCCGCGATTCTCGGAATCGATCAGCCGAAGGTCTCGGCGCTGAAGCAAGGCAAGCTGTCGGGTTTCTCGATCGAGCGTTTGATGCGATTCCTTTTGAGGCTCGGGCGTGATGTCGAAATTTCGGTCAGTGGAAGATCCAGGCCGGGATCGGTTGCTAAACTCCGGGTGGCGTGAGTTGTCTTGAACAACCGGCCAAGTTCGTGTGCCTTGGAGTGACTTCCCGGACACACCCCGGCGAGCACAGGATGGCGACGTCGGCCCTGTCAATCTATCCTGTCAACCTACCGTTGTTGCCGGGAACATTCTCAGCTATGATTGTTGTGGCTTTTCTCACATGACAAAACCAGCGGACGACTTAGAGGCGGTGCGCGCAGTTGTCGAGGCCGTGCAGGGTTTCAAAGAGGACGAACAGCAACGGATTTTTCGCTGGGCGGCCGAGAAGCTCGGGCTAAAATCTCCGTTTGTCGCCCCCACGCTGCCTGTCGGCGCCGTGCCGATGGCTCAAGGTGACCAAGTAACTCCGTCGCCCCCGCTGCCCTCGGGCGCGCCCCCGGCCAACGGCCAGGACATCAGATCTTTTGTCGCTTCAAAGAACCCGCGTAGCGATATCCAGTTCGCAGCGACGGTCGCCTACTTCTACCAGTTTGAAGCGCCGCTGGCGGAAAGAAAGAAGTGCATCAACAAGGACGACCTCCAGGAGGCCACTCGCAAAAGCGGCCGCGAGAGGTTGAAGCGCCCCGATCAGACGCTCCGAAACGCTCACATGCATGGACTCCTCGACAAGGGCGACGAGCCGGGAACGTTCTGCGTCAACACTGTCGGAGAGAACTTGGTTGCCATGACTCTTCCAGGAGACGGCACCGAGCCGCGAAAGCGGGCCACGAAGGCCCTTGCCAAGCGGGCAGCAAAAGCGCCAACAAAGAAGGCTGTTGCGAAGAGGGGACCCGGGAAGAAGGCTTGACCAGTGACTCCAGCCCAAGCAGCTCTGGCCTCCGCCAGCGAGCAGTGTGATCGGCTCAAGAAGATGCTGCACAAGAGCACAACCAGACAGGTCAGGTCTGACGACGAGACGCAGGTCGCGAAGGCAACGGCCTACGCTTGGTTCAACAACTGCCGGCCGGTTGTGCTCACCGCCGTAGGCGACGGTCAGTTGAAAGGCCTTGATGACCAATACCGGGCACTACTCGCAGCGAGCGAGCGGGCGACCTTACGATCACGGTACCTCGCCATAGTAAAGCAGACCAAGAACCTACTGAGTCAGGTCAAGGTAGACCAAGCACTCGCCCTAGCAGCGGGTAACACCCTGCCGCAACATGCAACCGTGGACGACGCGCCCGACTTCAGCCCGTTGGTCCTAGACGCTAAGATGCAGGCGATTCTTGTCAATCGATGGCAGGAGTGCGTGAAATGTGTCACCGTTGGGGCAGCGCTCTCCGCGGTGGTGATGATGGGCGGAATGCTGGAAGGGCTGCTGCTGGCTCGGGTGAACCAACTCAAGGACAAGAGCCCAGTATTCAAGGCGGCGAACGCACCCAAGGACAAGGCGGGCAGCCCGCTCAAGCTCAAAGAGTGGGGTCTTAAGAACTACCTCGACGTAGCGCATGAGCTCACGTGGATCTCCAAGACGACCAAAGACGTCGGCGAGGTCGTTCGGGACTATCGCAACTACATCCATCCTCAGAAGGAGCATTCCCACGGCGTCAGCATCTCCGCAGACGACGCGCGAACACTCTGGGAGATCGCCAAGAGTGTAGCCCGCCAAGTGTTGAAGCCCTAGCCTCCCAACGTCCGCGGAATTGCGCCGAAGTCGTGAGACCAGAAATATAACAACGTCAAGAGTTTGCGGCGAAAACTGTAGCAGCTACTGTAGCACCGGCGAAGATATACCGAAACAGCTCACCAAATTTGTCTGGAAGTGATTGATTCTATGGCGGGGACGACGGGACTCGAACCCGCGACCTCCGACGTGACAGGCCGGCGTTCTAACCAACTGAACTACGTCCCCGCGCCACGCAGGTAACGACAGGATAACACACGGCGCGGAGCGGCCGCCATGGCGCCGGAACGCGGGCCTTGTGTGTCTGAATTTCCGGTTCATTTGCGAATTTCCGGAGCGGATGGATGCGGGGGTGGGCCGCGCGGAACTCAAGAAAAAATAAGGTAATTTCTGAGAAAATCCCGTCCAATTCGCAACTACAATAGACAGAGATGTTGCTCGAATGGGCGCCGCGGTCCCCGGGCGGGGGAACGCGGCCGAAGCGCAGCGCCGCCGCTCAAGTCCTTGTCCTTTTCGCTGCCGTTTCGCTGGCCTGCGCCGCCGGGTATGCGATTGGCGTGCGCCTGGGCCGGCCGGCCGGGCCGCCGGTAAAACCGTATCACCTGACGTTTCGCCTGTTCCACCGCTCGACCACCGTGAATCTCACGGTGAGCCAGCTCGGGCTGTGGGTCATCTTCAGCCTGAGCGTCCTGTTCCTTGTTGCGCTCACGTTCGCGGTCGCCGCCTGGGGGCAGGCCCGGAGAACGGCGCGGGCCAATCGCGAATTGAACAACCAGATCGCCGAACGCGAGCGCGCGCGGGAGGCGCTTCGCAAAGCCAACGAGGAACTCCGGCAGTTCGCCTACGTGGCGGCGCATGACTTGCAGGAGCCGCTCCGGAATATTCGAACGGCGCTCGGCATTCTGAACCGGCAGTACGGCGCGGAGCTCGCCGCCGAAGCCCGCGAGCTGATCGCGGAGAGCATCGACGGCGCCCGGCGGCTGCACGAGATGGTGAAGGATCTTTTGGGCCTGGCGACGATCACCGAGTCTCTTGCGGCGCCGGCGGCCGCGGTGGACTCCAACCACATCCTGCGCCAGGTGGTGGCCAACTTCCGGGGCGAGATCGCGGCCCGCGGCGCGGAGGTGGTGGCCGGCGAGCTTCCCGCGCTGCGCGTGCACGAAAATCATCTCTACCAGCTTTTCCATCATTTGATCGGCAACGCCTTGAAGTATGCCCGGCCGGACGTTGCGCCGTCGATCGTGATCGCGGCGGAGCGGCGCAGCTCGGCATGGTCGTTCTCGGTGCGCGATAACGGCATTGGCTTCGACCCGGCGCTGGGCGAAGAGATTTTCAACATCTTCCGCCGGCTGCACGACCGCCATGAATATCCGGGCAACGGAATGGGCCTGGCGGTCTGCTCCAAGATCGTGTCGGCCTACGGGGGCTCGATGCGGGCCGAGGGGCGTCCCAACGAAGGCGCCGTGTTTCACTTCACCCTGCCGTGCGCCGAGGCCAATCGTGATTGAAACCGCCGTCCCGCGCGTCCTGATCGTCGAGGATAATCCGGGCGATGTGCGGATGCTGCGCTACGCCTTCGCCGACGATCAATGGCCGGTGGAGACCACGGTCGCCGAGGACGGCGAAAAAGCGATCCATTATCTACAGCGGCAGGGGGCTTTTGAAGAGGCCAGCGTTCCGGATCTGGTGATCCTGGATCTGAATCTGCCCAAGTACGGCGGAACGGCGGTGCTCAAGGTGATCCGGTCGGCGGCGAGGCTCCGCAAGCTGCCGGTGATTATACTCAGCTCCTCCTCGCAGGAGGTGATTCTCAAGGAAGTACGGGCGGCGGGCGTGGAGGCCGACTGGTATTTTACGAAGCCGCCCGATTTCGATGAGTTTCTGGCGCTGGCCAAGAAGATCCGGGGCTGTTATGAAACGGCGCGCCGCAGCGCCGCGGCAAAAGAACACTGAAGATTGCGGGCGGGCGCTACCAAGCGGCGATTTGAGGCCAGTTGAACGACCGTTCCCCGGTCCAAAAGGCGGGCTCGCCTCGCCATAACATCGTATCGGCCCAGATACGGCGGCCGTCGGTGCGAATGGTGATCAGGCCGTCTTCATCGGTGCGAAGGACTTCGACGTGATGGCCGGCCAGGCGATCGATCACTTCCCTGCTCGGATGGCCGAAGGAGTTTTCATAGCCGGCGGAAACGACGCCGATCACCGGCGAGACGGCGTCGAGAAATGCTTCGCCCGACGATGTTTTGGAGCCGTGATGGCCGACCTTGAGGACGTCGGCGCGCAGCGGCGCGGCGGAAAGGGCGCGCAGCTCCATGGGGCGCTCCATATCGCCGGTGAACACGAAGCGGCGCGCGCCGTAGGTGACGCGAAAGGCGAGCGAGTCGTTGTTTCCCGGCTTGGCGGCGAAATAATCGGCCGGGGGTGAGAGAAATTCAATGCGGGTTCCGGAATAGGCGAGTGATTCGGGCGGGCGCGGATATTCGACGCGGAGCGAGTGCCGTCCGGCGCAATCGAGGACGCGGGGCGAGGGATTGGCGCCGACCCATAACTCCGCCGGATGAAAATTGGCGATGAGCGCGCAGAGGCCGCCGGAGTGATCCTGATGGGCGTGGGTGGCGACCAGGACGTCGATGCGGCGGATGCCGCGGGTCCACAGATAAGGCGAGACAACGTCCTCGCCGGTATCGAAGCTGGAGCGGCTCTGACGGCCGTATTGCAAGAGCCCGCCGCCGTCGACGACCATGATTTTTCCCTGGGGGAAGGCAAGCAGCAAGCTGTCGCCCTGGCCGACGTCGATGGCGGTCATTTCGAAGATTCCGGGAGCAATCTCGGGCGCGGCCGGATGCCAGATCAGCAGGATGAAGGCGGCGACAAGGGCCGCGGCGGCGGGCCAGCGCCATCGCTTGCGATAGGCGGGCACGGCGACGGCGAGCAACGCGGCCAGGAAGGCCAGAGCGAGCCAGAGGGGCGGATCCGGAACGCGCCAGTCGGGTTCGCGCGCGGCGTGCCAGTCCGCGACGCGCGCGGAAATTTTCAGCAGCGCGCCGGCGAGCGAGGCGATCCATCGCCATCCGGTGAAGATCGCGAGGAAGCCGAGCGGAACCACCAGATTCAGCAGCGGCACGATCAGCAGATTGGCGGTGAGGCCGGTGAAGGAGACGCGGTGAAAATATTCCGCCATGGGAAGCGCCAGGCCAATCTGAATGACCAGGGAGATCACGGCCATTTCGAAGGCGAAAAAGAAGCAGCGGCAAAGCAGCGAGATGGCTTCAGCGGCCCAGCGGCGTGGAAGGCGAGTCCAGAGCTCGGCGGTTTCGGCGGCCAGGCGCAGCTCGACGCGGAACTGCGCGAGGCGGGGTTCCAGGTGCGGGTCGAGAGAGAGGTCGTTGAGGGAGCGGGCGGCGCGGGCGTAAGGGGCGGAGACGGCGTCGAGCAGCGGGGAGGCCAGCGCGCCGATGGCGGCGACGCAGAGAAAGGACAGGACGAAGCTGGCGTCGAAGAGCTGGCCGGGATCGCACAAAAGATAGAGCAGCGCGACGGCGGCGAGCAGGTTGAGGACGCGACCGCGGCGGAAAAAGAAGCGGGCGATGAGATACAGCGAGAATCCGGCGGCGGCGCGGGCCACCGGCGCGGAGAATCCGGAGACGAGGGCGTAGAGCCAGGCCGCCGCAGCGGTGACGGCGAGCGCGGGAATTTCCGGCAGCGCGCAGAGACGGAGGACAAACAGCAGCACGCCGGCGAGCACGGCCACGTGCACGCCGGAGATCACCAGCGCGTGAAACGTTCCGGTGCGGCGGAAATTTTCGGTCCAGATTCTTTCAAGCTTCGAAGTTTCTCCAATGAGGATCGCCTCCATCATTCCGGTGGAGTAGGAGTCGTTGGGATAGAGCGATTCGATGCGGCGCAGCGCGGCGGAGCGGAGCGCGAAGACGGCGGAAAGGAGAGGCGAGCCGCAGCGGCCGGGCAGGATTTGCGCTTTCGAGCCGGCGGTCATGGCCGCGGTCCAGAAGATTTTTTGGCGGGCGAGATAGGCGGCGTAGTCGAAGGATCCGGGGTTGTTGTAATTGCGCGGGCGGCGGAGGCGCGCCTCGATTTCGACGCGCTGGCCGTAGTCGAGGGGCTGCGGCGGCTCGCCATCGCGGAGATTGAGGCTGACGCGGGCGCGTGCGCCGCGGTCGAGCTCGAGCGTGAACTGCCCGCCGTCCTGGGAGAAGACGGTGGGCTCGACGACACAGCCATCGAGCAGGACGATTTCGCGCGGGCCGGCATCGATTTCCGGCGGGGGGCCGGGACGGCGGACGGCTTCGGCGAAGATGCCGGTGGAAAGCGCGGCGAGCGTCAGGCAGGCGACGCGGAGGCGGCTTTTGGGAATCGCCAGCAGCAGAAAGGCGGCGGCCGGCCAGAGTGATTCGCGCGGGGTGAAGGCGAAAGCGCGTCCGAGAAAAACTCCGGCGGCGACGGCAGCGGCCGGAATCAGAAGCGGGTCCCGCACGTATAAGTTAGTTGCGGAAGAGGGAAAAATTCTCAGCGTTCCAATGCGGACACTTCGGCTGTAGCGGCGGCGGCCGGGGCTACTGGACTTATCGCCAGGCGTGATCCGCGCGCCAGTGATTCAGGAGACTATCTAGCATCCGGCCGCCGCGCCACGCATCGCAATCACGTGTGGAGCGACGATTTCGTGGACGCCGTCACGGACGATGGGCGGGGTCTGCGGCTGCTGGTGTTGATCGACGAATCCACCCGCGAATGCCTGGCGATCCGCGTGGCGCGGCGGCGGAACCGCGCGCATGGGATCGAACTGCTCGGTGACGCGATGCTGGCGCAGGGCGTGCCCGAACATGTCAGATCGGATAACCGCGCGGAGATGACCGCGCGGCGAGTGAAGCAGTGGCTTCAGTCTGTGGGATACTGCGAATCGTTCAACGGCAAGTTGCCAGACGAGTGTTTGAACGGGGAGATTTTTTACTCGCTCAAAGAGGCACAGGTGGTGATTGAGCAATGGCGGAAGTTTTACAACACGAGCGTCCCCACAGCGCGTTGGGGTATCGGCCACCAGCGCCGGCAAGCGGGATGGAGGCGGCATGAACCGGCCACTGCGCGAGTCTCCCTTCGCCTGTCAAACTGATACAAACACCGGGCTGGCCACCTGTGTATTGCAGCGAACCGCGCAGCCCTAGCCGTTCGTATTAAGCCCCTTTTTAGGCGGGCGGCTGAAGGGGTGGCTGGCCGTGCTCGCCGTCGACTGGCCCATGTCGCGCCGCTCAAGGACCTGTACCCTGATGCGGGGCACATCTGCCCACGCGAACCGGCGAACGCTCAGAATTAGATCTGGAGCCGTTATACAAGTAACCCTGGACCTGCCCGAAGAACTCGCTCAGTATCTGGGGCAAGACGCGAAAATCCTCTCGCGGACCGCGCTCGAAGCGCTCGTTCTCGAAGCTGTTCGCTCCGGCCGGCTTTCCGCCGCACAGGGCCGGCGCGCCCTAGTAGCTAGTGCAGCACCATCACATCCACGTTGCCCGTGCGCCGGCCGACGGTGACGGCAACCGTGTCCCTGGACCGGAACAGCACCAGATCCACGCTGGCCGCGCCCACCCGCAGTCCCTCGATCTGGATCTGGTGCAGATTCGCCGGCAACACCGGCCGGACAAAAGTCACCCTCCGCTTCAGCGCGTCGATGGTCATGCCCATGCAGGATTGCAGCAGGGAAAACGCCGACGCCGCGGACCAGGCCTGCGGCGAGCACGCCACCGGATAAGAGGTCGGCCCCTTGCCCGGCCGCCGGTGAAAACCGCAGAAAAGCTCCGGCAGCCGGTCGAATTCGAAATGAATCGCGGCTTCAAACAGCCCGGTCAAAATCGCGGCGGCGCGCTCGGTCCAGCGATAGCGCGCCAGTCCCGCGGCGATCAAGGCGTTATCGTGCGGCCAGACCGAGCCGTTGTGATAGGACATCGGATTGTAGCGCGGCTCGCAATCGGCCACCGTGCGGATGCCCCAGCCGCTGTAGAAGCGGTCGCCCAGCAGCGACTCCGCCAGCACCGCCGCCCGCTCCGCGCTGGCGATCCCGGAAAACAGGCACTGCCCGGCGTTGGAGGTGCGGACCGCGCACTTCCTGCCGCGGCCGTCGAGCGCGATCGCGTACACGCCCAGATCCCCGCACCAGAAGCTTTCTTCAAAGCGCGCGCGCAGCGCTTCCGCTTCGCGGATCGACCTCTGCGCGGTGGCGTGATCGCCCAGCACGGCCGCGATGGCCGCGTATTCCAGCCGGGCCGCATACACGTAGCCCTGAACTTCGCAAAGCGCCACCGGCGGCTCGGCCAGCGAGCCGTCGGCGTGGTAGATCGCATCCTGCGAGTCCTTCCAGCCCTGCTGCGCCAGCCCGTGCCCGGATTTGCGGCTGTAGTCCACAAAGCCGTCGCCGTTGGAATCGCCGTAGCGGTCGATCCATTCGACCGCCCGGTCCAGGTTGGGCTGGATGGATTTGATGAAGTCGACCTCACCGGTGCGGCGCAAATATTCGCCCGCCAGGATCAAATACAGCGGCGTCGCATCCACGCTGCCGTAGTAGCGCTGAAACGGATGCTCGCCCAGGGCGGCCATCTCGCCGCCGCGGGCTTCATGAAGAATCTTGCCCGGCTCGGCGTCCTGCTCCGGCGAGATTTCCCGCGCCTGCGTCGCGCTCAGATATCCCAGAACGCCGCGCGCGATGGCCGGCGACGTCCACAGGCATTCCAGCGCGGCGATAATGCCGTCCCGCCCGAACGGCGTGGCGAACCAGGGCACTCCGGCGTAGGGATAAAAACCCTGCGGCTCCGACGTCAGCAGCATGTTCAGATCCATCCGCGAGCGGTCCAGCCAGCGGTTGAACAACTCGTCCGAGGTGCGGATCGACAGCGTCAGCCGGTCGCAGGACTCCGCCACGCGGGTCGCCTCCGCGAGCGCTTTGCCGTAGCCCACCGCCACACCGCGCTTGCCGCCGGCCTCACAGCCCAGCGTCAGCTCCACCGCCTGCTCCTGTCCGGGCGCAAAGCGCAGCAGAAACTGCATCGAGCCGGCCGCGGTCGCCTGCGGCGGCGCGCCGGACTGGATGCGCGTCTGCCGCCGCACCCCGTCCAGACCGTCGTAGCCGAGCACGATCTCCCCCTCCCTCACCTCCGGCCGGCGGATCGCGCCGCGCCGGGCGCGCTTGCTGCCGCGGACCTCGAAGATATCGGCGTAGTCGGCGGCGAACTCCAGCAGCAGCGAAACCTCGGTCGCCTCCGGCGAATAGTTGCGCAGGCGCAGGCGCAGAAAAAGCCGCTGGTCGAACAGAAACTGCGAGCGGTAAAGATGCAGCGAGCCGCGCGGGATCCGCACCCTGCCCTCGAAATAAACGTCGGGATTGGTCAGATCGGCCGACAACAGAACGTTGTCCCGCCGCACGGCCGAGCTCAGCAGCAGCGGCCGCCCGTTGGCCAGCTTCAACTTCAGGCAGGAAAGATAACGCGTCCCGCCGTGATACAGGCCTTCTCCGCTGCGATGCTGCGCGTCGATATCGCCGAAAATGTCGAACAGCGCGAACGTGTCGTTGTGCTTGAGAACCAGGTCGCGGCGCGGCGGCAGATCGGACGACGCCAGAATGTAGTACTGCTCTTCCAGCGCCGCCGCCGGTCCGGGTGAGCTGGGCGGGCGGCTCACTTGGGTGGGACGCCGGCAACGATAAAATCGTTTCAGCCGCCGTCAGGGAATCGCCAGCCTGCCCCCGCGCACCACCGGCCCGCTCTCCGAATCGATGTTTGAGACCGGAAAAAAGAACCAGCGGTGCCAGTTCCCGCGAACCCCGCCGGCCAGTTCTTCGTTATCGCCCAGACTCAGCCGCACCACCGCGTCGCCATAGCCGTAGTACGGCAGAACCGGGGACCCGGCGGGCGCCGCCAGCCGCGGATTCACCCCGATGCCGAGCTCCCGGAAACGATAGCCTGCCGCGCCGCCGGATTTGAGCTCGGCCTCCACCGCCTCGCGGTTCTCGGCCGCCTCCACGGCGGTGACTCTGCCCTCGGCGATGTGAAACCGGATCCGGCGCGCCACCACTCCGCCAAATCGCGCCTCCGCAACCGCCAGCGTGCCATTCACCGTGTCCTCCTCCGGGGCCACCCGCACCACCCCGGCCGGCAGTTCGATCTCCCGGTCAACTTTCATCCGGGCGCGCCGCGCCCGGTCCCCGGAAGCGTCTCCGTCCTGTTTATTCATCGGACGGGCGCCCACCCGCAGCCGCAGATTGGTGCCCTCCGGAGTGGTGATGTGCAGCACGCCCCGCCGCAGCGCCGCGATCAGCCGGTCCTGCCGCGCCGACAGCGCCTTGTAGTCGATGTCCAGAGCGGCCTGGTAGAGGCCATCGAACCCCGCCGGATGCACGGCGGGAAGGCCGTCCGCCAGAACGCTGCCGCCCGACCAGTGGAAGTGGATCTCCCGGCGTGCGCCGCCCTGCCGGAGCCAGGCGGCCAGCGCCTGCTGCTCGGCCGCGGAAACGTAGAGCTCATCGCGCAGCGGCATCCACAGATAGACGTCGGCCGCCTTCAACGCCTCGGCCAGACGACCGCCGCCCTCCGCCGGCGGCTTCAGATAGGGGAGCTCGGCCTGGACCACCCCGCCGCGCGCCGCAATCTCCTCCTTCAGCGGCCCGCGGATCTCCTGAAAATAACCGGGATCGTAGCGGAGCACCACACGCTCGCCTTTTTCCAGCGCCAGGGAATCCGCAATGCGGGCGGCCATGCGTTCATAATTGAGCTGCGCCGAAACCGGAAGCATGAAACAAAGATAGAGCAGCAGGCGCATCCCTGCCCAGCATACACGATGTGGTAAACTGAACCAAAGAATCGAGGAAAAATGGCGAAAGTGTGTGAGCTTTGTGGCCGCGGGCCGCAGTTCGGCAACCGGATCAGCCACGCCCACAACGTGACCAAGCGGCGCTGGAACGTCAATCTGCAAAACGTGCGCGCGGTGGTGAACGGGGCGTCCAAAAAGCTGCGCGTCTGCACCAACTGCATTAAGAGCGGCCGCGTGCAAAAAGCGGCCTGAACAACCGCCCGGCCCGGGCCGGCAGAACGGCCCCATGGGGCGCGGAAATCACTTCCAGGTTACGCTGGCCGGTTCGGACCGTTCGCAGGCGGTCGAATCCGTCACCCCGGAGGCGATCTGCGCGCAGGCGTTGGCCGTCGCCGCGCGCAGCGCGAAATCCTTGGTGGATCCGGCGGCGGTGCGGCAGGCGCCGCGGCCCTGATACTGCACGCACACCTCCACCCGGTACCGCGCCAGATTCAGGCTCGAATAAAGAATCACCGCCAGCACCGCGGCCAGAAACACCACCCCCAGCAAAACCGGTTTCTTCATCCCGGGACTCCGAGGGTCGCCGCCGATTCGGTGAAGAACGACCCCATGCGCCGGAACTTTTCGTAGCGGTCGTCGATCAGGGCCCGCGGCGTCATCTCCGCCAGCTCCCGCAGCGCGCCGCGCAAAACTTCCCCCAGCGCTTGCGCCGCGGCGTCCGGATCGGAGTGCGCGCCTTCTCCCGGCTCGGCAATGATGCCGTCGATTAATCCCAGATCGCGAAGATCGGCCGCGGTCATCTTCAGCGCCGCCGCCGCCAGCGGAGCCTTGGCCGCGTCGCGGTAAATAATCGCCGCGCAGCTCTCCGGAGAAATGACGCTGTAGACGGCGTTTTCCATCATGTAAATGCGGTTGCCCACGCCCAGCGCCAGCGCCCCGCCGCTGCCACCCTCCCCGATCACCACCACAATCACCGGCACGCCCAGCCGCGACATCTCCCGCAGATTCCGGGCGATGGCTTCCGCCTGGCCCCGCTCTTCGGCGTCCTTGCCCGGATACGCGCCGGGCGTATCCAGCAGCGTGATGATGGGTCGGCCAAACTTCGCGGCCAGCCCCATCAGCCGCAGCGCCTTGCGGTATCCCTCCGGCCGCGGCATCCCCCAGTTCCGGATCACCTTCTGCTTGGTGTCGCGGCCCTTCTGCTGGCCGATCACCATCACCGGCTTGCCGTCGAACCACGCCGGCCCGGCCACAATGGCGCGGTCGTCGGCGAAGGCCCGGTCGCCATGCAGCTCATCGAAGTTCGTAAACAGGCGCTGGATATAGTCAAGCGCGTGCGGCCGCTTGGGATGCCGCGCCAGCTGCACCCGCTCCCAGCTCGCATTCGACGCCGTCAAATTTTGTGCTTCCGCCATGACCGCGGCCCGGCGCTAGCCGGCAAGAACTTCCATCGCCTCGGACCCGCAGATGCGGGCGAGCTCGGCGCAAAACTCCTTGTCCGGCCGCACCTTCGCCGTAATGTCCAGGATAACCGAGAAGTCCCGCGATTTTTCCAGCCGCAGCCGGACCTCGGTTTCCCCGCGCTTGTTCTCAAACAGCGCGCGCAGCAGCGCGGCGCGGTCCGAGGGCCCGGACCCGTTCACCGGAACCCGTATGGAGATCAGCGACGGCAGGTTCAGCCGCGCGTTCTCCAGCGCCACAATGTCCTGCACCGAAATCTTCGGCGGCCCGCCCTCCTCCGGAAGCACCAGCCCGCGCACCAGAACCGCCTGGTCTTCCTGGAGCGCCCCCATCAGCCGCTCATACTGCGTCGAAAACACCATGGCCGGGGCCGAGCCTTCCCGGTCTTCGATCTGCATCGACGCCCACAGCTTCCCTTCCTTGCTGCGGCGCCGCTGGATCCCGGTCAGAATGCCGCACAGCGCGACCTCCGTGTTCTTGGCCAGCCCCTCCAGTTCCGCCGTGCTGTGCGTGGCCAGCTCCTGCACTTTATCCCGGTACTGATCCAGCGGATGGCCGGTGATATAAAATCCCACCGTCTCTTTTTCTCCCGCCAGCTTCTGCGCACCCGTCCAGTCCTCCACCTTCGGCAGCGGATGCCCGGCCGGCCCCTGCTCCTCGATCAGCGCCGCGAACAGACCGGACTGCCCGCTCCGGCGGTCCTTGTGCGCCCGCGATCCGGCTTCCATCGCGCTGTCGATGGCCGCAAACAACTGCGCGCGCGTCCCTTCCAGCGAATCCATAGCCCCGGCTTTGATCAGGCTTTCGATCATCCGCCGGTTCACCGCACCCAGATCAACGCGCTCGCAAAATTCGTGCAGCGAGCCGAACCGCCCCGCCCGGCGCGCCTCCACGATCGACTCCACCGCCGCCGCCCCCACGTTCTTGATCGCTCCCAGCCCAAAGCGGATCCCCGATTCCTCCCCGTTTTCCACCGGAGTAAAATCCAACTCCGAGGAGTTCACATCCGGCGGCAGCACGCGGATCCCCATCTCCCGGCATTCGTTAATGTACTTGACCACCTGCGCCGTGTTGCCGGTCTGCGAGGTCAGCAGCGCCGACATGAACTCCAGCGGATAGTGCGTCTTCAGGTACGCGGTGAGGAACGCCAGATAGGCGTACGCCGCCGAGTGCGATTTGTTGAATCCGTAGCCGGCGAACTTCGCCATCTGGTCGAAAATCTTCTCCACCTTGCGCGGCGGATACCCCTTGGCCGTCGCCCCCGCCAGAAACCGCGCGCGCTGCTTGTCCATCTCCTCCTTCTTCTTCTTGCCCATCGCCCGCCGCAGCAGATCCGCTTCGCCCAGCGAGTAGCCCGCCAGCCGGCTGGCGATTTGCATCACCTGCTCCTGGTACACGATCACCCCGAAGGACTCCTCCAGAATGTCCTTCAGCTCCGGAAAATCGTAGTGCACCTCCTTGCGCCCGTGCTTGCGATCGATAAAATCGTCGATCATGTCCATCGGACCGGGCCGGTACAGCGCGTTCAGCGCGATCAGATCGTCCAGCCGGTCCGGCTGATAGCGGCGCAGAATGTCCCGCATGCCGGGCGATTCAAACTGGAATATCCCGCTGGTGTAGCCCTTGCTGAACACCTGCCCGTAGGTGGCCTCGTCGTCCAGCGGAACTTCCTCCAACCGAAGCTTCACCCCCCGGTGCCGCTCGATCAGCTTCAGCGTGTCGTCGATGATGGTCAGCGTGGTCAGCCCCAGAAAATCCATCTTGAGCAGACCCAGTTTTTCCAAACCGACCATGTCGTACTGCGTGACGACTTCGTCCTTGTTGGTCTTGTACAGCGGAACCAGATCCTTGAGCGGCACCGGCGAGATCACCACCCCGGCGGCGTGCACGCTGGCATTGCGCGCCATCCCCTCCAGCCGCTGCGCGGTCTCCAGCACCTCCTGCACCCGCGGGTCCTTCCGCGCCAGATCCTCCAACTGCGGCTCCATCTGCCGCGCGTCCTGGATCTTGATGTTCAGCGGCAGGGCCGGAATCAGCTTGGTGATCCGGTCCACGTCGGCGAAGCTGAGATCCAGCACGCGGCCCACGTCCTTGATCGCCGCGCGCGCCCCCAGCGTCCCGAACGTGATGATCTGCGCCACCTGCTCGCGCCCGTACTTCTCCGTCACGTACTGAATCACCTGGCCGCGGCCCCGCGTGCAGAAATCGATATCGATGTCCGGCATGCTGATGCGCTCCGGATTCAGAAAGCGCTCGAAGATCAGGCCGTAAGCCAGCGGATCGATGTCGGTGATCTCCATGGCCCAGCTCACCAGGCTCCCGGTGGCCGATCCCCGCCCCGGTCCCACCGGAATCCCCGCCTGTTTGGCGAACCGGATGAAGTCCCACACAATCAGAAAGTACCCGGAGAACTTCATCTGCTGGATCATCCGGATCTCCCGGTCCAGCCGCTCGGCGTACTCCTTCAAGTCGTGCCGCAGCTTGCCCCGCGCCGCCAGCGCCTCCAGCCGCGCCCGGCGCTTCTCAAAACACTGCCGCGCGACGTACTCAAAATACGTGTCGGTGGAGTGCCCTTCCGGAATCGGAAACTTGGGGAACGGCTCCCGCACCGGCTCCAGCTTCAACTGGCAGCGTTCGGCGATCTCCCAGGTCCGGTCCAGCGCGTGCTCGGCCTCGCCGAACAGCGCCATCATCTCTTCCCGCGACTTCAAATAAAACGCCGGCTGCTCAAAGCGCATCCGGTTGCTGTCCGACATGGTCTTGCCGGTCTGGATGCACAGCAGAATCTCGTGCGCGCGCGCGTCCTGCTGCCGCAAATAGTGCGAATCGTTGGTGGCCACCAGCGGAATCCCGGTGTCGGCCGACAGCCGGTGAATCAGCGGCAGCACCCGCCGGTCCTGCTCCAGGCCATGATCCTGCAGCTCCAGAAAGAAATTGCCGCGGCCGAACAGGTCCGTGTATTCGTAGGCCAGCCTGCGCGCGTCCTCGTAGCGGTCCGCCAGAAGCGTCTCGTTGATGTCGCCGCGCAGGCACGCCGAAAGCGCAATCAACCCCTTGGCGTGCCGCGACAGCAGGTCCTTGTCGATGCGCGGCTTGTAGTAGAAGCCGTCCAGGTAACCGGTGGAGACAAGCTGGATCAGATTGCGGTAGCCTTCCGCGTCTTCGCACAGCAGCACCAGATGGTTGTAGCGGTTGGCGTCGCTTTTGTTGGCGTGCCCCTGCTGCGCGACGTATACCTCGCAGCCGATCACCGGATGGATGCCCTTTTCCTTGGCCTTGTGGTAAAACTCGACCGCGCCGAACAGGTTGCCGTGATCGGTCATGGCCACCGCGGGCATGTTTTGCGCCGCCGCCAGATCCATCAACTGCGAGATTTCACAGGCTCCGTCGAGCAGCGAGTAATCGGTGTGGCAGTGCAGATGAACGAACGGCGCGGACATGGATGCGATCCAATCCGGGGGAGATCTTCAGTATAACCCGCGCCTCCGGCCCGCGCGCAGCGCGGCCGGCCCCCGCCCGCTACTGGTCGTGCTTTGCCAGCCCGGCCAGCAGATCTTTGAGCTTGTCGTAATTGGTTTCGACGAACGCCGCGTTTTCCGGCGAGATCGACGGCGGATACTTCTGGATCGCCCCCGCTTTCTTCATTCCCACCGCCGTCATGTCCCCGATCAGCGCGGCGGTGAGGATCAGGAACTCGCGCGGCTTGATGCCGGCGGCCTTAAGCCCCGCCACCGCCGCCGGGCACGCGTTGATGATCTTTTCGCCGGCGTCCAGCGTCGGCGCCTTGCCCGGCGGATTGTTGTCGAAACACTTCCGGCAGGCCGGATCGTCCCCGGCTTTTTTGACAAACGCGGCGTAGCGTTGAATCACCCCCATATTGAGCCGGTATTCGCTGATTTCCTTAGCATCCGGATCGTTGGCCTGGGCGCGCGGCTGCGCCGCCGCGGTGCCCGCCGCCACCAGCACCGCCGCGAAAATCCAATGAACGGGCTTCATACCCCTATACGCCCGCTCCGCGGCTGGTTTGGCTCAACCGCCGCCCCGCCGCGATCCCTTACGCCGCCGTCGGCTGAGCCGGTCCGGCGCGCTCCCACTCCAGCTCCTCGATCGACTCCGCCAGAGCCAGCGCTCCATTGACTAGCCGGACCAGCCGTTCCCCCTCCACCGGCTTGCCGGCCGCGTCGTAGCCTCCGCAGTTCACCACTTCCTGGCGGAGATTCCCGCCAGCCTGAGCAGCAAGCACGATCGGAATCGCCGGCTGCGGCGACGCGGCGAAGGCGCGCAGCGCAGCGCGCCAGTCCCCGGGCATCTCCCGGTCATAGATCAGCACGCACGGGCGGCTGCCGGTGCGCAGCAGCAGCGCGTCCTCAACGGAGGAGGCAAACAAAAGATGCCAGCCCTGTTCCAGGGCCAGCACCCGCAGGCTCATCCGGCATCGTTCGTCGTCGGTGACCGCCAGCACCGTCCTGCTTTCCAGGCGAAACTGCTCCAGTTTGCGCAGGAAATCCCGGCCGCGGTCGAGCAGCCGGTTCACCACGCCTCGCCAGTGAACCCGCATTTGCTTCGAGTATGAGCCCGAACGTAGCGGCCCGGCCATCCCCGGCGGCAGGTAATTTTTTAGGGGTCCGGCACGGTAGCGCGGCCGCGCTTTTAAGACGTTTTCTCCGCAGCCGGCGCCGCCGTCTTCACCGCCCTCACAATGAAGCGTTCCGGCGCCGGGCCCACGTAGCGGAAGGGATAGCACGTCACCAGGGTCAGCGTGTCCGACGGCGTGTTGTCGAGCACTGCCACGTCGTCCGGGCGGACAATCCGGGTGGAGTCCACCCGGTAAACCTCCGCTCCGGACCGGGTCCGCAGAATCACTTCATCGCCGATCCGGATGTTGCGCAGCGGCCGGAAATACGTGTCCCGGTGCCCGGCCAGCGCCACATTCCCCGGCTGGCCCGGCATCGCGGTTCCCCGGATATGCCCCACCGCCCGGCGCAGCGTGTCCGGCTCGGTCCCCTCCAGAATGACCCGCGAGAGCCCAATCCGCGGGATCGCGATCTCGCCGAGCACCGTCCCCTCGGCCACAGGAGCCCGGGCTGCGGGCGGCGCCGCGGAGGCGGCCGCGCGATGAATCTCGGCGCGCCCTTGGGTCTGCGCCACGCGCGCTTCCCGCCACACCCGCGCCAGATAGGCCAGCGCCGTCACGCCGGCCACCGCCAGCAGGATCTCCAGCACCAGCAAGGCGCGCTTCATCGCTCCACCGCCTCCCGCCGCAGCCATCCCTGCGCTGGCGCGGCGCCGCTCCGAGCCGCCGCGCCAGCTTGACAGCCCGCCGCCTTCAAATCACGCGGCGGCGCAGATAGTCGGCCAGAGCCGCCAGTCCCAGCGAGCCCATCCCCAACATCGAGATCAGAGGCAGTTCGCTCGCCGTCTGCGGCAGACTTTCCGGCCGGCTCTCCGGAGCCTGCGAGCTCGCGCCGCTGGACGCATTGTTCGCAGTGTTGTTGGAAGCCGTATTGCTCGCAGCCGGCGAAGCGGCCTGCTCCGGCTTGCTCGCCACCGCTTCCGACAGCGCCATCTGCTCGCCGGAAGGCTTCACCGCCGTCACTTCGGTCTTCTGCATCGCCTGCACGCTCGGCTCGCTGGCGGACTTGGCTTGCGCGGTGATGTTCTTGTTCATCTCATTGGGCATCGACAGAACATTCTGATTGGTCCGCTTGGCCAATTCGACCGCCCGCTTGTGCGGATAGACAAACTCCTGGCCAAACAAATCGCCGGGATAGAACCAGGCTTTAATGGCTTCCGGAGATCCGGAAGAACGCTCCTCAAAATTGATCACCGTCTTGTCGGTGGGCTGCAAACGATAATCGGGGATCGCCAGAATCGTGGCGTACAGCTTCTTCTCGTCTTTATCGAAGATCTGAACAATGTTCCGGTCCGATGACGAGTTCAGAAGTTTAAATACATACGTGCCGGCCGGCAGAACCTTGCCCGGAATCTCCACCGGCGCGCTGAACGTAACGGTCGTCTTCTTGTCCCACTCATCGGCCCGGACCGGGCGGACCAGCGCGAATCCGAGAACCGCCACGAACAACATCGCGACGATCCGGCTTCGGCTTTGAATCAAATTCGCAGTGTTGTTGCGCATGATTGTAAACCTCCCTTTGTTTCCTTTTTTCCGAAAAAGTAATGTGAAATGAAACATCGCGGCACAACCCGCGGAACGGAAACGTTCACCGTAGAACGTCCACTGCTATGTACGTGGCCCGCCGCGCTCCGGTTACAGCGATTTCAGGCCGCACGGCCTGCAACCAGAGCCCCGCCCCGCTCATCTGTTTCAAGCGAGTGGCGAACCAAAGCCGCAGGCGGGCAACTTCCCGCTTGGCCCGGCGCCGCGCTGGTTTCTTTTTCTTATATTTCTTCCCAGAAGCGGCGCGCTTGCGGCAAAATTCAGGAGGAGTTTTTATGAAAAAGTTCATCAATTTAATGGCAGTTTTTGTGGCCGTGCTTTTGCTGGCGGCCACGCCCTTGCTGGCCCAGCCCGTTCCTCTCCGGGCCGATCAGTTGGATCAACTGGTCAGCCGGATCGCGCTCTACCCCGATCCGCTGCTGGCCCAGATCCTGACCGCTTCCACCTATCCTGATCAGATTCCGGACGCGGCCGCGTGGGCCGACGGGCACAGCTACCTGCATGGCGACGAACTGGCGAAGGCAATCTCGGCCGATCACCTCAACTGGGATCCCAGCGTCCTCGCTCTGCTGCCCTTCCCTTCGGTGCTCGACATGATGAGCCGCGATATGGCCTGGACCCGGCAGTTGGGCGACGCCGTCCTCACTCAACGCCCCGCCGTAATGGACGCCGTGCAGCGTATGCGCCGCCGCGCCTACGATTACGGCTATCTGCGCTCGGGCGCTTACGTTCGCGTCGGCGTCTACCCCGGCTATATCGAAATTCTTCCCGTCGATCCTGCTTATATCTATGTGCCGGTATATGACCCCCTGGTGGTCTTCTCGCGGCCGGTCGGAGGCGTGGTGGTCAGCGCCGCCATCAGCTTCGGCCCTCCGGTCTGGATCGCGCCCGCGCTGGTGCCCTTCGGTTGGGCTCGCGCCGGATTCGTCTGGCCTTCGCACGTCCTGCTGATCGACCGGCAGCCCTGGCGCCGCGTTTGGGACAACCGGCTCACTTACGTGCACCCCTACGAGCGGCCCTGGCATCCGGAGGCCCCGCGGGTGGAGCGGCACGAGCTCCATGGCCGGGCCGAAGTTGCACGCCGCGCCCATCGCTGAGATTGCCGGCCGGGCGCCGCGGCGCGTCTGGTTCCGCGACCGCCCGAATCTTTCCACTATAATTTTTAAATAACTTACGTCTACATTAGTGTATCTATAGAAGATTTTATTACTGAATTTATGTAACAAAATCTTCCTTTTATGCATCTCAAAAGACGGTGTCAGCCCGGATCGGCCTTCGCTCCTCCGGGACAAGGACGCCGGATTTCTTTGTCGGCATCGCCCGACGTTCTGTAAGGAGAACCTTGGCCAATGCATACGAAGAAACTGACCCGATTTTTCCTCTCTTCTGTCGTTTCTCTGGGAATGGCGGCGGGCGCGCCACCCTCTGCTCCGGCGGGGCCGGACGGCGGCGGGCAGCACAGCGAAATCGCCTACGATCCCGCCACCCGGACCGTCACCATCAAGCTTCAGGTGCAGGACGCCAATGGCTCGTTCATTCCAAACATCCGCCGCGAGAACTTCGCCGTGTATGAAGACGGCGTCCGCCAGAACGCCAAAGTGGAGATCGAACACGCGCCGGTCACCCTGGCCGTGCTGATGGAGTGGGGCGGCAGGTACCAGGCTTTCAACAACGCCCTGAGCGAGCAGGTTCCGCGCGCGGCGCAGCAACTGCTGGAGGAGCTGGGCCGCCAGGATAAGGCCGCGCTGTTCCGCTACGCCGACCGCGTCGAACAGATCGCCGGCTTCACCAGCGGGCGGGAGGCGCGCGACGGCCTGTTCGCCAGCCTGAACCGGCCGGAGTTTTCGGAGCTGAACTTCTACGACGCGCTGATCTCGACGGTGAAGTTCATGAAGAACGTGAGCGGCCGGAAAGCCATCGTCGTTCTCTCTTCCGGCATCGACACCTTCAGCCAGGCGACCTTGCAGGACGCCCTGGCGGCGGCGCGCGAGGGTCAAACTCCCATCTATGTGATCGATATCGCCCCGGCGCTGCGCTCCTCGGTCGATTCCGCGGCGGCCACCGCCGGCCCCTATGCGCGGATCGATTGGAAGCGCGCCGAGTCGGCCCTCCGCCAGATCGCCCAGGCCTCGGGAGGACGCCTGTACACGGCCAGCTCCACCTTCGATCTGTCGGGCATCTACGACGATCTGATGGAGGATCTGAGGGTGCGCTATGTCCTGACCTACCAGTCGGGCGCCGGCGGCCAGGCGGCCCGGACCGTGCGGGTCGAACTGATCGATCCGGCCAGCGGCGGGCCGCTGGAAATCGCCGATGCCGGGGGAAAGACTACACCCTTCCGGTTTTCGTTTGAGGCCCGCTACGCACCGGCCGAGACGGGCGCCGTGCAACTTGCCGGGACACCCGAGCATCATTAAGGGCGGAAGCGCGGGGAAAGCGCTTTCCCTCCTTTAACTGTTCCAGTGGAGGTGCGAAACGTATGCGATGGTTCAAGCGGCGGAGCGAACTTTCCGCGGGGGAAGTCCGCGCCGCCCGTTGTCCGGACTGCGCTTGCGAGCTTCCGATCCCCCGCGAGCAGGCGATGCTGCTGGCCGAGGGCGGCACGGCCTGGGTGTTTTGCCCGTGCTGCACGCGGATCGTCGCCGCCGAGCCGGTGGTGCGGCCCGCGGCCGCTGCAACCGCGCGCCCGGCGCCCGCATCCCTGACAGCGGAAGCCGCAATCACAAGCCGGGAGAAAACTCCCGCGCTGGTTCATGGTTGCTAAAAAAATTCCATCAACACCAGTGGAAAGGAGGAATGAGCTATGGCTGAAGTCAATGTCAAAAATCAAAACAGCGAAAACGAAAAAGCCTTGGAGAAAAGCAGCGAGCGCGGGTTTTCGCGCCGTGGATGGGATCCGTTCTCCTGGTCTCTGATGCCGTCTGATTTCTTCAGCTCGGATCCGTGGACCTGGATGCGGAACTTCCACGAGGAGATGAACCGCACCTTCGCGCGCTTCTTCGGGAGGGATCTGGACCGGGAGCCGCGCCCCTGGTCGCCGGCGATCGAGGTGGCCGAGCGCGATGGACAGATGCAGGTCCATGCCGAACTCCCCGGCCTGAAACCGGAGGACGTGAAGGTGGAGGTCACCGACGAGGCGCTGATTATCCGCGGCGAGCGGAAATACGAGCACGAAGATAAAGACGGGGACGTGTACCGCTCCGAGCGGCGCTACGGCCAGTTCTACCGCGAGATTCCGCTGCCGGAGGGCGCCAACGCCGAGCAGGCCAAGGCGAACTTCAAGGACGGCGTTCTCGAGGTGACGCTGCCGCTGCCTGAGGCGCGGGGCCGGCGCCGGTCCATCCCCATTGAGACGGGTTCGGCCAAGGCGAGTTCCGCGGCTCAGAACTGAGACGCCATCCGGAGCGTTGGCCGGCGGAACGATTCATGAAACGCCGGCCCGCGGCTCCGGGCTCAAGCGCCCTGGCCGGGCTTCAGCGAAGCCAGCAGACGGAGATCGAGCCGGCCGGTATAAATCGCCATGCCGACGACGGAGTGAATGGAAAGCGCGGAGAGCTCGCGGATTTCCTCCAGGGTGGCGATGCCCCCGGCGGCGGACAGCTCCAGCGTGGTGGCCCGGCGCAAGCAGCGGAACCAGTCCAGGTTTGTGCCCTCCATAAGACCCTCCTTGTCGACGAAAGTGCACAGGAATCCGGAGCAGAACGGCGCGGCGCGCTCGATGAGTTCTTCGGCGCGGAAGCGGGTCGGCTGGCGCCAGCCCTGGACCACCACGCGCCCGCCGCGCGAGTCCAGCGCGACGATGAGACGGTCGCGGCCGGCGGCGGCGGAGATTTCCGCCAGCCGCGAAGGATCGAGGGCGGCCGTGCCGACGATCACTTTGTGCGCGCCGCGTTCCACCAGTTGGCGCGCGCGCTCCGGGGTGCGGATGCCGCCGCCGATGCGGGCCACGGCGCGGGAGGCCAGCAGGTGGACGATTTCCTCGTTGGAACCCGCGCCCGTGGCGGCGTCGAGATCGACGATCTGAATCTGGGGAAACGCCGCGAAGCGCTCGAGCATGGCCAGAGGAGCTTCACCCTCGAGGGCTTTTTTCCGGCCCTGGACCAGTTGCACGACTTTGCCGCCTTGCAGATCGATGCAGGGGATGACCATGGTGTCAGCTCCCGGCGGGCGCCGGGCGGATGGGAATGCCGCGCGCCGCCAGCTCGTTTTTCAAATCCGCGAGGGCGCAGGTTCCGAAGTGGAAGATGGAGGCGGCCAGCGCGGCGGCGGCCTCGCCTTGTTCAAAGACGCGCGCGAAGTCCTCGGCCCGCCCCGCCCCGCCGGAGGCGATGACCGGGACCGGGACGGCGCAAGCCACGGCGCGGGTCAGCTCGCAATCAAAGCCGGCGCGGACGCCGTCGGCGTCCATGGAGGTGAGCAGGATTTCTCCGGCGCCCAGGGAAACGCCCCGGCGGGCCCACTCGACGGCGTCGAGGCCCTCGTCGTCGCGGCCGCCCCGGGTGAACACGTTCCAGCCCCCGCGGCCATTGCGGCGGGCGTCGATGGCGAGCACCACGGCTTGCGCGCCGAACTCCTGGCTCAACTCGGCGATGAGCTCCGGCCTGCGGACGGCCGCGGTGTTGACGCTGATTTTGTCGGCTCCGCAGCCAAGCACGCGGCGCGCATCGCCGGCCGAGCGGATTCCCCCGCCGGCGGTGAGGGGAATGAAGACCCGGCGGGCGGTTCGCTCGATCAGGCCGGCGAGAATTTCGCGGGAGTCGCTGGAGGCGGTGATGTCGAGGAAGACCAGCTCGTCGGCGCCCTGCTGCTCATAGCGGCGGGCCAGCTCGACCGGGTCGCCGGCGTCGCGGAGGCCGGTGAAGCGGACGCCCTTCACCACGCGGCCCGCGGCGACGTCCAGGCAAGGGATAATGCGGCGCGCTAACATGGAGCCTCCAGGAAATTGCGCAGGATGAGAAGGCCGAGCGGCCCGGATTTTTCGGGATGGAACTGCACGCCGAACAGGCTGCCGCGCTCGACGGCGGCGGTGTAGGGGACGGTGTAGTCGCAGCGGGCGGCGGCCGCCTCCGTGAGCGGCGCGTAGAAGCTGTGCGCGAAGTAAAAATAGGGCTGCCGGCCGGCGCGCCGGAACAGAGCCGTGCCGGGGCGCGGCGCCACCGGGCTCCAGCCCATGTGCGGAACGCGCGCGCCGGGGCCGAAGCGGCGGACGATGCCGGAGAGCACGCCGAGTCCGGCGGCTCCGGGCGCTTCCTCGCTGCCTTCAAACAGCGCCTGCAAGCCCAGGCAGATGCCCAGAAACGGCGCGCCGGCCTGGATGCGCCGCTTCAGCGGCGCGCGCAGCCCCAGCTCGTCCAGGGAGCGGATCAACTGGCCGAAGTGGCCCACGCCGGGCAGAATGATGCGGGCGGCGGCGCACAGCGCCTCGGGCGTGCGCACGCGCTGGTGGGGCGCTCCCAGCTCGTCGAGCGCGTTTTCGACGCTGCGCAGATTGCCGGCTCCGTAGTCGAGGATCGCGATCATCCCAACAGCTCCTTGGTGGAGGGAAGCCGGCCGCGCAGGCGCGGATCCCGCGAGCAGGCAAAGCGGAGCGCGCGGGCGAAGCACTTGAACACGGCTTCCAGTTTATGGTGACTGGAGCGGCCATAGAGAACCCGGAGGTGAAGGTTGGCGCCGGCGTGACGGACGAAACCGGCAAAGAAGTCCTCGGCGAGTTCGCTTTGCAGGTCGCCGACGAAGCGGGCCCGCACCAGGTCTTGATAGACGAGGGCGGATCGGCCGGCCAGATCGACGGCGGCCACAGCCAGGGTCTCGTCCATGGGCATGACGAAGTAGCCGGCGCGGTGGATGCCTTTGCGGTCGCCGAGCGCGGCCGAGACGAGCTGGCCGAGGACGATGCCGGTGTCTTCGACGGTGTGATGCTGATCGACGTCGAGATCGCCCGCGGCGTGGAGGCGCAGGTCGAAGGCTCCGTGCCGGGCGAACAGCTCCAGCATGTGGTCGAGAAAGCGTATGCCGGTGGAGATCTGATAGGAGCCGGCCCCGTCCAGGCGGAGGGTTCCGCGGATCCGGGTTTCGCGGGTGTTTCGTTCGATCGAGGCTTTTCTCACGGCGGCGCTCATGCCTTCCATATCCTTTCCAGCTCTTTGAGGAAACGGCGGGCCTGCGCGCGGGTGCCGGCGGTGACGCGGACGCAGCCGGGCAGTTCGTAGCTGCGGTCGCGGACCAGAATCCCGCGGCGGCGGAGTTTGCCGCAGATTTCGGCGGCGCGCCCGCCGGCCTGGAACAAAACGAAATTGGCCTGGCTGGGGTAGTAGGCGACGCCGAGGCGCTCCAACCCGCGGTAGAGCACCTGGCGGGCGGCGAGCGATTCGGCGACGTAGCGCCGGAGGAAAGAACGATCCTGCACCGCGGCGGCGGCGGCTGTGGCGGCCAGCATATTGACGCTGTAGGGCGACTGCGCTTTGCGCAGAAATTCGACGTTTTCCCTCCGGCTGAACAGGCACCCGGCGCGCAGGGCGGCCAGGCCGTAGGCTTTCGAGAAGGTCCGGCAGACGAACAGGTTGGGGTAGGTCTCCAGAAGCGGAAGCGCGGTGACGCCGCAGAAGTCGAAGTACGCTTCGTCGACCAGGACGGCGGCGCCGGAGGCGCGGGCCAGGATTTTTTCGAGGCCGCGGCGGGAAATCGCCGTGCCGGTGGGGTTGTTGGGATTGGCCAGCAGAACGCCGCGCGTGGCCGCGGTGATGGCTTCGAGCAGTTCTTCCAGGGGGAAGGCCAGCGCGGGCGCGCGGTAGGGGATTTCGCGCACGCTGGCGCCGGCCAGTTCGGCGTAGAAGCGGTACATGGCATAGGACGGCGAGAGCGTCACGACCTGGGCTCCGCTGTCGATGTAGGTGTTGACGAAGACCTGGATGGCCTCGTCGGTGCCGTTGGTCAGCAGCAGGCTGGCGGGCGCCACTTTGAAGTGGCGCGCCAGGGTCTGGCGCAGGCTGCCGTATTCGGGATAGACGGCGGGCCGGCCCTGGCCGAGCGCCTGGCGGAGGCGCTGGAGCACCCGCGCCGAGGTTCCCACGGTGTTTTCGTTGAAATCGAGCCGGAGTTTGCCCAGGCGTCCGGCGGTGGGCGGCGCGTAAGGGCGCATGCGGCGGACCGCCGGGCGGGGTTCGGGAGCAATGGGGCGCTTAGCGGCCAAGGCGCACCTCGACGGAGCGGGCGTGGGCTTCCAGTCCCTCGGCGCGCGCAAGCGTGGCGATGGAGGGGGCCAGCGAGGCCAGCGCATCCGCGGCCAGTTCCTGAACGGAGATGACTTTCACGAAGTCCGCCGCCGAGAGGCCGCCGCGAAGGCGGGCGGCGCCGGCGGTGGGCAGGACATGGTTGGGTCCGGAGGCGTAGTCGCCGGCGGCTTCGGGAGTGAAGGGGCCGAGAAAGACGCTCCCCGCATTGTGGATCCCGTTAAGCAACTCCGGGTGATAGAGGCTGAGATGCTCCGGGGCGAGGCGGTTGGCGATCGCGACGGCCTCCTCAAGCGATTGAGTCACCAGGCAGGCGCCGTGGGCGCCCAGCGAGGCGCGGGCGACGGCGGCGGTGGGCAGGGTTTCGATCTGGCGCTGGAGTTCGCGGGCGGTGGCCTCGGCGAGCGCGCGGGAAGGAGTCAGCAAGATGGACGAGGCCTCGACGTCGTGCTCGGCCTGGGCCAGCAGGTCGGCGGCGAGGTGGCGGGGATCGGCCTCGGCGGCGATGATGACGATCTCTGTGGGTCCGGCGGCGAAGTCGATTCCGGTTTCGCCGGCGACCAGCTTCTTGGCGGCGGCGACGTAGAGGTTGCCGGGGCCGACGATGCGGTCGACTTTAGGCACGGTGGCGGTGCCGAAGGCCAGGGCGCCGATGGCCTGGGCTCCGCCGATGCGGAACAGGCGGGTGACGCCGAGCAGATGCGCGGCGCCCAGGATCTCGGGGCTGGGCCGGGGGCAGGCCACGCAGATCTGCGGGACGCCGGCCACCTGCGCGGGGATCACCGTCATCAACAGCGTGGAAGGGAGCGGATAGCGTCCGGCGGGGATGTAGGCGCCGATGGAGGCCAGCGGCCGGACGATCTGGCCCAGGCGCCGCCCGGGGGAGTATTCGCGCATCCAGGCGCGCGGCAGTTGTTCGGCGGCGTACTCCCGGATATTTTGGGAGGCGAGCTGTAAGGCGTCGCGGAAGGCGGGCGGCAACTGCGCGGCCGCCTGCTCCAGCTCGCCGGAGGAAACCTGCAAGGAAGGCCCGTCGAAGGCGTCGAATCGACGGGCGTATTCGCAAACGGCTGCGTCGCCGCGGCGGCGGATGTCTTCAAGCATCGGCGCGACGATCCCCTCCGTTTCGGCCATGCGCAGAGCTTTGCGCTCGAGCAGCGATCCGGCGGCGGAGGCGTCGAGGATGGGCAGCGGAGTGGCGGAGGCATCCATGGCGGCGCTCACATCACGATCTTGTTCAGCGGATACTCGACGATGCCCTGCGCGCCGGCGTCCTTCAAGCGGGGGAGGATGGAGCGGAGGGTGAACTCGTCAAGGACGGTGTTGACGGCCAGCCAGTCTTCCTCGCTGAGGTGAGCGATGGTCGGCTTTTTCAGGGCCGGCAGCACGGCGAGCACGGCGGGCAGGTCTTTCTTATGGACGTTGAGCATGAGGCCGGCTTTGCCCAGAGCGTGGATGGCGCCTTCCAGCAGCATTTTGAGGTCTTCGAGTTTGCGCCGTTTCCAGGCGTCCTGCCAGGAGGCGCGGTTGGCGATCAACTGGGTATTGGATTCGAGGACCGTCTCCAGCACGCGCAGCTTATTGGCGCGCAGCGAGGATCCGGTCTCGGTGACTTCAGCGATGGCGTCGGCCAGGATCGGCGGTTTGACTTCGGTGGCGCCCCAACTGAACTCGACCTTGGCGCGGACGCCCCGCCGGGCCAGATAGCGGCGTGTGGCGCCGACCAGTTCGGTGGCGATGACCTTGCCTTCCAGATCCTCCAGGCGTTGGAACCGCGAGGATTCGGGCACGGCCAGCACCCAGCGGACCTTGGCGAAGCTTTGTTTGGCGTAGATGAGGTCGGCGACGGTGGCCACCTGCGCTTCGTTTTCCTCCACCCAGTCGCGTCCGGTGAGGCCGGCGTCGAGGACCCCGTCTTCGACATAGCGGGGCATTTCCTGGGCGCGGATCAGCATGCACTCGATCTCCGGGTCGTCGATGGAAGGGAAGTAGGAGCGCGCGCTGGCTCCGATGTTGAAGCCGGCGCGGCGGAACAGATCGATGGTGGAGTGTTCGAGGCTGCCTTTAGGGATTCCGAGCTTGAGCTTCATTTCGCCACTCCGTAGACGCTGGCCGGGTTGTAGGTTTGCGGCTCGCGGATCCGCCACTGGCCGCCGTCGAGGCGGCGGAAGAAGCAGCTTTGATAGCCTTCGTGGCAGACGCCGGGGCCGGCGGGCTCGACCTGAAGAAGGAGGCAGTCCCGGTCGCAGTCGGTTTCGACCGCCTTGACGGTCAGGCGGTGGCCGGAGCTTTCGCCTTTTACCCAGATTTTCTTCCGGGAACGGCTGTAGAAGGTGGCGTAGCCGGTGGCGAGCGTGCGGCGGAAGGCTTCTTCATTCATGAAGCCGAACATAAGGACGCGGCGCGAAGCCGAGTCCTGAACCACGGCAGGCAGAAGCCCGCCGAGTTTGGCAAAGTCGAGTTTGAGCGATTCCATGTCCATTTTGCTCCTGTGCCCCAAATAAAAAAGCCCGCTGGAGGGAAACCAGCGGGCCGGATGAGATGACGTGAACGGTGGTCGTCTAGCCGAAAGCCCGCCGGCGGCCGCAATGGCGGCGATGATGGCGGGCGTGATGGCGGACGGAAACGAACACGAAGTGACCAGGATAGCAGATCGGAGAAGCCGGCGGGAGCGCGCTTGCGCGGGCAGGCCGCCGATGAGCTCTGGCCCCCGGCCGGTTCGCGATACACTGAAGCTTCCCGGTGGTCCGGCGGATTTGGCGACGTGGGCCCTTAGCTCAGCCGGTTAGAGCAGCGGACTCATAATCACCTCAGACCATCTTTCGCCGAATCTTCGCAAGTAGTTGGATTCCCAAACAAATGCTCGCAAGTTCACTAACTTACAGGGATTGTCGCGATAGAGCTGAGAAGCGCTGAAAAGCCGTGAAGGGCTTTGACTCCCTGCAAAAGTCCCTACATTTGCGGACCGAGGGCGTGAAAAATTCTGAGGTTCAAAACGAAAGAAAACCTCGATCGTCTGCGGTCTTGCCGGCGTTTGGCCGCGGTCGGCGCGAGCGTTCGTGATGCGCGTGTCTCCGTTTCCCGCTAAATCGCGAGACGCCGTGCATTGGAAAAACCTTCATCGCTCGGTCGTTCCTGGAACAAAATATAGCCCGGTTTCAGCAAGATACGATCACCGCGCGACAAACATGCACGATTCCTCTCAAAGTTCAGCAGCGAGCGGCAATTAATTAGTCAGGAATTCAATTTTTCGCGGCTCACGTTTGGGTCGCGTCGGAAAGAGGCTAACAGAAGAGTGAGGGCACCGGTTCAAGGAATCAAAAACACTGCTCGGCAGGGAGAGGCGATAGCCGCGAGAGAAGAAACATACTTGAAGAGCAAGCGGGACGCCGCGCGTTATCTTGGCGTGAGTCTAGCATCAGTGGAGCGGTTGATGCGAGCCGGGCTGATCCATGTGCGCGTCGGGAACCTCGTGAAATTTCGGCCTGAGGATCTTGCGGACTTTATCGAGCAGCGGCGCGTCCAGCGCTCGGGGGATGGCGTATGAGCGCTGCGAACGACGTTCTCTCGCAAGTGCGCATCAGCGAAGTGTATACCGCGCTCACGGGCTTAACTCCGCGGCGGACCGGCCGCGACACGTGGCGCGGGCCGGCGACCTGGCGCAACGGCGACGGCTTCAACGTCTCCATGGACGATAGCCGGGGCGTGTGGCACGATTTCGTCACTGGCGAAGGCGGCGGCGTGCTCGATCTGGTGCAGCGGGTCCAAGGTGTCAATCGTGCGGATGCGTTGAGATGGGTTGCGGACTTCGCGGGCGTTACGCTGGACGATCGGCCGGCGACTCGCGAGACGCGGCGCGCGATCGGCGAGCGGCGCGAGCGGGAACAGCGGGAGCTGCAAGAAGCAGGGTTTTTCCGCTTTGCGGCCGTGCGGATGGCCGAGGAAATTCTGGACGTATTGCCCGAGGCCGTCCCGGAGCGATCCGGCCCTACTCAATTGCGGCTTGCCCTTCGGACGGCCGAAGGCGCGGCGCTGCTCGCGATCTACCGTGATTTCCGCTCGCGTGAACCGCGGCTTACGGCAGGATTGGTCTTCTCAGGCGAGCGCGCATGGAATCGACTTTGCAAACGGCTTGCCCTGTCTATCGAGGTGCAGCATGTTGCCTGAGATCGGGGAAGAGGCAATGGACATTTTGCGCGGCTTCGATGCAGTCCCGAGAGACGCGCCGTTAACGCCGAATACTGCGGGAACGCCGGCCGTAGGCGCACTCATAACCCGGCGCGTGTCGGAAATTGAGGCGAAGCCTGTTTGCTGGCTTTGGCCGCACCGGATTGCACGCGGAAAGCTCACGATCATTGCCGGCAATCCGGGTTTGGGAAAGAGTCAGATCACGGGGAGCATCGCGGCAGTGATAACAACCGGCGGGCACTGGCCAGTAGGCGGCGAGAAATGCGAAGCCGGCAACGTTCTGTTTCTGAGTGCTGAGGATGACGCGGCGGACACACTTCGGCCGCGATTGGAAGCGGCCGGAGCGAACGTGGAACGTGTTCATATCGTCGAGGGCGTTTCGGCCGGCTATGCTGGCGACGGAACGCATTGCAACCGGGTTTTCTCGCTGGAGCAGGATTTAGCGGCACTCGGGGCGGAGCTGCAACGTTTGAGCGATGTTGCGGCTGTAATCATCGATCCGATTTCGGCGTACCTCGGGGAAACCGATTCCCACAAGAACGCGGACGTGCGGCGTGCCCTGGCACCTTTAGGCGAACTGGCCGCGCGCCACAACACGGCAATCATCGCGGTTTCGCATTTAAACAAGTCGGGCGGCGTGGACGCACTCATGCGTGTTACCGGATCATTGGGATTCGTCGCCGCGGCGCGCGCGGTTTTCCTTGTCGCCGCTGACGCTGAAGACAAACAGCGGCGGTTTTTCGTGCCGGCGAAAAATAATCTCGCAAGGGATGCTGACGGCTTGGCGTTTCGGATCGAGGGCGTAAATGTCGCCAGTCCCACCGGACCTTTGGAGACGTCGCGCGTGGCCTGGGAAAGAGAGCCGGTTTCGATCACTGCCGACGAACTGATGGAATCCGAGAAGCCGGCGAGGGTGTCCGCGGTGGATACCGCGGCTGACTGGCTTCGGAAAACGCTCGCAGACGGGGCGGTAAGCTCGCATAACATTTGCGCGCGAGCGGAGGCGGCCGGCATCACCACCTCGACATTGAACCGCGCGAAAACGCGTCTCGGAATCAAATCGGCAAAGGCGAGTATGGCCGACGGGTGGTCGTGGTCGTTACCGCCGAAGATGCTCAAAAATGCCGAAGATGCTCAAGGTGAAAAGTTGAGCACCTTCGAGCAAGTTGAGCATCTTCGGGACTTCACGGAGGTCGAAATCGAGCTATGACGGTCCATGAAGCCATCGACTCAATCCGGCGCGTCGGCTCGATTCAGGCCGAGAACGGCAAGCTGAAAATTAGACTTCCGGAACCGGATCGCGCGCAGCTCGAACCCGCGATCGACGTTTTGCGACGGAACCGGCCGGCTGCGATGGACGTGATTTCCGGCGCCGCGCCGCCGGCTGAATGCTGGCCGGAGTCCCTGCGCGAGTTGGCGGACGAACGTGCCGCGGCATCCGGCAATCTTGCGGCTGCCCGCAAAGAGGTTTGGATTTCTTGGTGCGAGTGGAAAGCGCGCGAATTGAATCGGCTTTTTCTCGAACAAGGCGCAACCGGACAGCCGGGACGCATCACCGCGGATACCGTGCGGGACGGCGAACGGAAGCGGCTCCGCGGTCTAAAGTAGAAAAAAATAGATGGCACGCGGACACAAGACGGGCGGCCGAAAAGCTGGGACGCCAAACCGCCAAACCAAAGAAATCAATGCGCTATTGGACTCTCTCGGCTGCGATCCCATCGAGGGAATGGTGCGGATTGCCCAGAATCCGAAGGCCCGCCTGGAACTTCGCGGCCGGATGTATGCTGAGCTGGCGCAATATGTCCATGCGAAACGAAAAGCGATCGAGGTTAGTGCGGATGGGCCCTCCAACGGCGATTTCACGTTGGAGGAACTGCTTCACACCTACCGGAAGTTCGACCGAAACGGGTTGTGACTCAGCGCCTATTCCTTCGGCATCGGGCGCCAGATTTGCTCGCCGGTATCCTTCCCGCTGTCGTCAACGATGGTGATGTGCTCCCACACAGTGCCGTTCGTCGCATCCACCAGGAAATTAAATCGCGCCGCGATACCTGAGAGAACTAATTGGAACCGCGGCTTTTGGGATGATGTGCAGGGAAGCCGGCCGATAACTTGCTGCTCCTGCCAGAGCATCTTCTGGTTGTCGTTTTTTACGATCATCCAGATCCGGCCGCAATAGCGGTCCAAGAGGAATGTGTCTCTCGCTGTGATGGACGATTGAACGATTTCGTAGCGGCCGTCAGGGACGGCAGAAGTCGTTGCGGGCACCGTCGTTTGGTCCTGCGCTTCGCCGATTGCGGCCAGCGCGAAAAGGGTGGTGCAGCAAATCAGGAATTTCATTTCTGTGACTACCTTTCTGCTTCCGTCCCGGCGGACTCGCGAAAGCGTTCCGAACTTGAATTGGTTTCGACTCGAAAGAATAACAGGAAACAGGGAGGCGTGGGGCAAAATAGACAGATAATCAGCCATGGTCAAAGCGTTCGCGTACCTCAGAGTTTCCGGCAAGGCGCAAGTGGAAGGCGACGGATTCACCCGGCAGTTGGAAGCGATTCGGCGCTATGCAGCCGCGCACGATATCAAGATCGCGCGCGTTTATCGCGATGAAGGCGTGAGCGGCACGAAGGACCTTGAGAACCGGCCGGCGTTCGTCGAAATGATGACGGCGCTGCACTCGAACGGAACCAAACTCGTACTCGTGGAAAAGCTCGATCGCCTGGCGCGCGACCTGATGATACAGGAAACCATCATCGGCGACTTGCGAAAGAACGGCTTCGAACTGGTTTCGGTCATGGAACCGGACCTATTGCAGGATGACCCGAGCCGGAAGCTGATGCGCCAGATTTTCGGCGCGATCTCCGAATACGAGAAAACCATGATCGTGGTGAAGCTCCGCGGCGCGCGTGCACGTGCTCGCGCAAAGACGGGACGCTGCGAAGGCCGGAAGCCGTTCGGGTACTTCGAGGGCGAAACGGACGCGCTCGCGCGTATAAAAGCGCTGCGCGGCGAAGGATTGGGTTTCGATCGGATCGCGGCGCGGCTGAACGAAGAAAAGATTTCGACCCGGACCGGCAAGCCGTGGCACGGGGTTGTGGTGAATCGGATTCTCACGGGAAAGAGGTAACGATATGGCGATTTACAAACGCGGTGAAACCTACTGGTACGAATTTCAGTTCAACGGCGAGCGCATCCAAGCGAGCGCGCAGACCACGAACAAAGACGCGGCGCGCACGATCGCAGCGGCGCATCGCGTGCGGCTGGCGAAGGGCGAAGCGGGTATACGCGAACGGCCGCCGGTTCCCACGCTGGAAGATTTCGCGCCGCGGTTTGAATCCGCGATCGTGACGCTGTGCGCGGAAAAGCCGGCGACGGTCAGCTTTTACAAAGAGAAGCTCCGCCGGCTGCTCGATGATCGGCAATTGTGCGGCGCGCGGCTGGACACGATCGACGAAGCCGTAATCGACGGCTACAAGCAGCGGCGGACCCGGCAGGCTTCCAGGTATGGCCGGCCGCTTTCGCCCGCGTCTGTGAATCGGGAATTGGCTACGTTGAGGCGTTTATTGCGACTGGCGCAAGAGTGGAAAGTGCTCGATCGTGTGCCGCGCATCCGCTTGCTGCGCGGCGAGCGCAACCGGGATTTTGTGCTCAGTCATGGCGCCGAACCGAAGTACCTCGAAGCGTGTCCGCAACCGTTGAAAGACGTCGCGATTCTGATTCTCGAAGCGGGCGTGCGACCCGGCGAAGCCGTTAACCTGCAATGGAGGGACGTTTACCTGCAACCGGCCGTGCGCGCGAAGTTCGGATACATTGCCATTCGTTCCGGCAAGTCGCGCAACGCGAAGCGCAATCTGAGCCTGACGGCGCGCGCCGCGGCGATGTTGAAAGCGCGAAAGCCCGCGACAAAATCGGACTGGGTTTTTCCGGGCGATTCACCCGAAGCGGCGATCCTGGGAACGTCGATCGACCATCAGCACGATGACGTGCGAACGGACCTGAAGCTGCCCGCGGATTTCGTGATACATTCGTTACGGCACACGATGTTGACGCGCCTGGGTGAAGCTGGCGCGGACGCATTCACTATCATGAAAATTGCAGGGCATAGCAGCGTGACCGTCTCGCAGAGATACGTCCATCCGACTCCTGAGGGCATGGAGCGCGCCTTCGAGCGGCTGGAAAATCTGAACGCGGCGAAGTTCGAGCAGGCGAAGGCGGAAGCCGAAAAAGAGGCGACCGGGACCGGCGGACTCCCTGCAAAAGTCCCTACAGTGAAAAATCGCGTCGCGCGCAAGTCTTCGCAAGTTATTGAATTAACAGCACGGGCCCTTAGCTCAGCCGGTTAGAGCAGCGGACTCATAATCCGTTGGTCGTTGGTTCGAATCCAACAGGGCCCACCAGACTGCTCCCGGACCAGTGGACGCCGGAGGCCGGCAAGTGTTTGAATAGATCGCGGTGGACCATGAGGAGAGCGCTTGTGAACCGCGGATGCTTTGTTGTTTTTCTCCTGGCTTTGGGGATCGCCTGGGCGCAGGCGGACGAGGCGCCGGAGTATGGGCCGGAAAACGGCACGCTGGTGATTGCCGGCGGGGGAAACCTGGCCGGCACCGGCATTATGGAGACGTTTCTCAATCTGGCCGGCGGCGCCTCGGCCAAAATCATCGTGGTGCCGACCAACGGCGGCAACAAGGACAAAGAAGGCAAATGGATCGTTTACAAGGAGCAGGAGGTCATCGCGCCGTGGGTCAAGCTTGGCGCGACCAATGTCCACATGCTCCACACCCACGACCGGGCGGAAGCCGACACCGAGGAGTTCGCCAAAACGCTGCGCGACGCCAAGGGCGTGTGGTTCAACGGAGGCCGCCAGTGGAACTGCGTGGATTCCTACATGAACACGCTGACCCTCCGCGAGTTCCGCAACGTGCTGGCGCGCGGAGGGGTGATCGGCGGCAGTTCGGCCGGCGCGACGATCCAAGGCGATTATCTGGTGCGCGGCGCGGTGGCGGGTCCCAATATCATGATGACTCCGGAACCGGAGCATGAGCACGGCTTCCGGTTCCTGCGGCGCAGCGCCATCGACCAGCACATCAACACCCGCAACCGCTGGGACGACCTGGGCGAGGTGATGAAAAAGTATCCCCCCTTCCTGGGCATCGGGCTGTCGGAAGGCACCGCCATTATCGTCAACAAGGACGTGTTTCGCGTGATGGGAAAATGGAAGGTCGCCATCTGGGATAATACACACCCGCGCGAGCCGTGGGAGAAACCGTTTTTCGTGCTGCAAGCCGGCGATGTCTACAACATGAAAACCCGCAGCGTGGTGAAGTACGGCATCGGCGACGACAAGCCGGTGACGGTGGAAGCCAAGTGAGCGGCTTCAGTTGGTGATGTCGTCGGTGCGGCTGTCCTCGCGGACCGGCAGATAAATTTTGTACCACCACTGCTGGGCGGCGCTGCCGGCGTATTTCTTCAGGGCCTCCTCGCTTTCAAACTCCATCACGATGGCCTGCTGGAATCCCTCCTGCCCCTGATACTTCAAGTTTTTGGTCCAGACCCGCTTGATGCCGGGGTATTTTGCCGGAAGCTGATGAACCGCGTCGATGGCCGCCTTAATCTGCTCCGGCGTGGCGTCCTCCTTCCATTTCACGTTAACGATGTGCAGGACGGTTTTGGGCGCCTGAGCCTGGGCCAAGGCCGGGGCGCAAACCGGGAACAGGGCCAGAACGGCCGCCAGGAATCGGTTCATGCCCCTCATTATGGCGATTTTCGACGGGGGCATTCTGGAAGGGAACCCGGCCGGGGCGGTTCCCGTAGAATGAGGTATGCTCAGACTGGTTCCCGCGGCGGCGCTGCTGGCGGCGGCGCTGCTGGCCGCCTGCGACGATTTCGACATCGGCGGCATGATGGACCGCTACCGCGAGGATTTTCATTACTCCTATCCTCTGGAGGCGGGCGGCGCGCTGGAGGTGGACAACGCCAACGGATCGATCGAGATTTCGGGCTGGGACAAGGAGACGATCGACATCGAAGGCTCCAAGTACGCCGGTTCGGAGGCGCGGATGCGGGAGATTCAGATCGACATTTCGCGCTCGCCGGGTTCGCTCAGAATCAAGACCGTGCCCCCGCTCGACCGGCACGGCAACTATGGGGCGCGCTTTGTGATCCGTCTGCCGCGGCGCTGCCAGCTTGCCGGCATCATCAGCTCCAACGGCGCCATCCGCGTGGACGGTATCGAGGGCCCGGTGCGCCTGAAGACCTCCAACGGGGCGATTCGCGCCAGCTCCATTGAGGGAACGCTGGACGCTCGCACCTCCAACGGATCGATTGAAGTCTCCGGCGCCTGTGGCGACACCACGCTGCACACCTCCAACGGGGGGATTCGCGCGGAGGTGCGCAGAGGCGGCTTTGAGGCGGCGACGACCAACGGTCCGATCACGGCGCGCCTGACCGGTCCCGATCCCCGGCCGGTGCGTCTGGAAAGCTCCAACGGCCATATCGACCTGACGCTGAACGCTGCGCGCGAGGTTCATGCGGAGACTTCCAACTCCTCCATCGTGGTGCGGCTTCCGGATTCAATCGGGGCGACGGTGCGGGCGCACACCTCCAATTCTTCCATCAGCAGCGATTTCGATCTGACGGCTCACGGCGCCATCTCCCGGCGCCGGCTGGAAGGCACTATCGGGACGGGGGGTCCGCTGCTCGATCTGGGGACCTCCAACGGCTCGATCCGGATCGTGCGGCTGTAGCCCGGGGGTGCGGCGGCGTCAGCCGCGCGTGCGCTGGAACTCGTAGCGCTCGAGCGTGGCGGCCAGGGCGTTCGGTTCGTGGCGCACCACCTTGCCGACGCAGCGCAGCCGCACCTCGGCGCGCGAGCCGGGCACCTTGGGAAATGTGATCAGATATTCGATCGAGGCGCCCACTTCGATCGGAACCGGCGGGCTGAACAGCACGCCGGTGGAGCTGACGTTCCTGGTCTCGCCCTTGGGCTGCCCGGCCGCGCTGTAGTGGATGACTTCGATGGGGAGCTTAAGGTCGAACCGCTGGTGTTTTCTCTGCTCGAGCATGGGTATATCGACTGTAGAACCGACTCCGCGCTAAGGTCAAGGGGGTAAGCTCCTGAATCGAACGCCTCAGGTCATGGTACGGCGCCGGTTATTACCCGCGGGGAGATGAACTTTTGCCGGCGCCCGTGATATTCTGAAATTCCCCGCAGAGAAGGGGACCAAGAAGTCTCGATTTCAGAGCTTAATTTGAGCGACGCGGCGAAGGGGAACGCAAGTTCCCCTTCTCGCATTTTTGGGCGCCGCCGGGGTGCGGATCTGCCGCCTTCCTCAGCGGCGGCCGAGCAGCCAGGAGATCAGCGTCAGGAGGGCGCTGAGCAAAACACAGGTGGTGATGGGGAAGTAAAACGCCGTATTCCGGCCGCGGTAGACGATGTCGCCGGGCAGGCGGCCGAAACGGAGGCCGGCGCGTTCTCCCAGCAGGAGGAGCGCGCCGAGAAAGACCAGCGCGAAGCCGATGACGATGAGCAGGCGGCCCATATCTTTAATTGTACGGAGCGGCCCGCCTATAATAAGTCGGAGGCTTACTCTCAATTTATGATTCTGGAAGCGACCACGCCGCCGACCGCCCCGGGTGCGAGCCAAGAACTGGAGGACGAATTCAACCCGCGGCTTTCGGCGGAAGCGCGTTTTGACCGCGCCGCCGCGCAGCTCGGCCTGGATGACGGCATGCAGAAGGTGTTGCGGACTCCCGCGCGCGAGCTGATCGTTCACATTCCGGTGATGCTCGACGACGGGCGGCTGGAAGTGTTCACCGGCTACCGCGTGCAGCACTCCATCGCGCGCGGGCCGGCCAAGGGAGGGATCCGCTATGCGCCCGACGTCACGCTGGACGAAGTGCGCGCGCTGGCGGCGTGGATGACGTGGAAGTGCGCGGTGGTCAATATTCCGTTTGGAGGAGGCAAAGGCGGCGTGGTCTGCGATCCCAGCCTGCTTTCGCCGGCCGAGCTGGAGCGCATCACCCGGCGCTACACGGCGGAGCTGTTCGGATTCATCGGGCCGGAGATCGACGTTCCCGCTCCGGACATGAACACCAACGAGCAGACCATGGCCTGGATTATGGACACCTACTCGATGCATGCGCGGCAGACGCAGGCCGCGGTGGTGACCGGCAAGCCCATCGCGCTGGGCGGATCGAGGGGCCGCGCCGAGGCGACCGGACGCGGCTGCATGATCGTGACCGATCAGGCGCTGCGCCGGCTGGGGCTGGAGCGCTCGGCGACGCGGGTGGTGATCCAGGGATTCGGAAACGTGGGTGGAATGGCCGCCAAGCTGATGGCGCGCGCCGGCTACCGCGTGGTGTGCATCATCGAATGGGACGGCGCGGTGTACAATCCGCGCGGGCTGGACATTGTGGAGTTGATGAAGCACCGCGCCGAAACCGGATCGATCACCGGCTTTGCCGGCGGCGAGGACATCGAGCGGGAGGAAGCGCTGTTTCTGGAGACCGACGTGCTGCTGCCGGCGGCCAAGGAGAACGTGATCACCTCGCGCAACGCGCACCGGCTGCGGACCAAAATTCTGTGCGAAGGCGCCAACGGTCCGGTGACGCACGCCGCCGACACCATTCTGGCGGAGAAGGGAATTTTTGTGATTCCCGACATTCTGGCCAACGCGGGCGGCGTCACCGTCTCCTATTTCGAATGGGTGCAGGACCGCCAGGGGTATTTCTGGAACGAGCGCACGGTGAACGACCGGCTGGAGGAGGTGATGGTGACCAGCTTTCAGGACGTCGTCGCCTATGCCGACAAGCACGGCGTGAATAACCGGATCGCGGCGTACATGCTGTCGCTGGACCGGGTGGCGCAGGCCATCCGGCTGCGGGGAATTTACGCCTGAAGCGGGGTCCGGGGGCGCCCGCGCAGTTCCGACGGTGCCTGCAATGAGCGAGCCTTCGACGCCGCTGATGCGGCAGTATTCCGCCGTCAAACAGCAGTTTCCCACGGCTCTGGTGCTGTTCCGCGTGGGCGATTTCTACGAGCTGTTTTACGAGGACGCGGTGACGGCGGCGCGCGAGCTGGAGATCACCCTCACCTCGCGCCACAAGGAGAAGGGGCAGCCGGTTCCCATGTGCGGGGTGCCCTATCACGCCGCCGAGAACTATATCGGGAGGCTGATCCAGAAGGGCTACCGCGTGGCCCTGTGCGATCAGATGGAGGATCCCAAGGCGTCGCGGAAGCTGGTCAAGCGCGAGGTGACGCGGGTGGTCACGCCGGGCACGGCGATGAACGCGCGCCCGCAGGAGAACAGTTATCTGGCGGCGGTGTTGCCGGACTCCAGGCGCGCCGGCCTGGCTTACGCCGACGTTTCGACCGGCGAATTCCGGGCCACGGAAGTGGAGATGAGCGAGCTGGGTGGGGCGCTGGAGTCGCTGGCGCCGCGCGAAGCGCTGGTTCCCGCCGCCGCCGCGGTTGATCTGCCCTGCCTGCGCTCGGAGGTGGAAGCGTGGGTGTTCGGCGCCGATCACGCCGCGCGCAGCCTGTGCGAGCACTTCCGGCTGCTGGCGCTGGACGGCTGCGGCCTCGCGGGACGGCCGCTGGCCACCGGCGCCGCCTCGGCGATTCTGCATTATCTGCGCCAGACGCAGCGCAGCGCGCTCGATCATCTGGAGCGGCCCGTCTACTACGACCGCGCCGCGGCCATGATCCTGGACGCGGCCACGGTCCGCAATCTGGAGCTGGTGGAGCCGCTGTTTGCCGGCGAATCGAAGGAATCGACCCTGCTGCACGTTTTGGATCAGACGCGCACGGGCATGGGCGGAAGGCTGCTGCGGCGGCGGTTGCTGGCGCCGTCGATGGATCTGGCGGAGATCGAAGCGCGCCTGGATGCGGTGGCCGAACTGCGGGCGGGCGCGATCCTGCGGGCGGAGCTGGGCCAGGATTTAGGATCGATTCTCGACCTGGAGCGGCTGCTGGCGAAAGTGACGCTGGGCACGGGGGGGCCGCGGGAGATGCAAGCGCTGGCCCGCTCGCTGGCGGTGCTGCCGCGCCTGAAGCAGCGGACCGCCGGCGCGAAGGCGGCGCGGCTGCGAGAACTTTCCGCGGCGGTGGACGAAGTCGCCGAGGTGCGGGACGGCATCTTGCGGGCCCTGGCCGAGGAGCCGCCGGCGCATGCGGGCGACGGCGGGGCGATCCGCGACGGCTTCGACCCGCGGCTGGATGAGCTGCGCGATCTTTCCCGCCACAGCAAGAGCTATCTGGCGGCGCTGGAGCAGCGCGAGCGGGAGCGCACCGGGATCGCCTCGCTGAAGGTGCGCTTCAACAACATTTTTGGCTACTACATCGAAATTTCCAAAGCCAACCGGCATCTGGCGCCGCCCGATTACGAGCGCAAGCAGACGCTGGTGAACGCCGAGCGGTTCACCACGCCGGAGCTGAAGGAGCTTGAATCGAAGATTCTGGCGGCGGAGGAACAGATTCTGGCGCTGGAGCGGGAGATCCTCGAGGGGCTTCGCGCGCTGGCCGCCTCGCAGGCGGCGCGGATCAAAGCCAGCGCGGCGGCCGTGGCCGAGCTGGATGTGACGCTGGCGCTGGCCGAAACCGCTGCGGAAAACCGCTACGTGCGCCCGAAATTCTCCGCCTCCGGGGAGATGCTGGTGGCCGGGGGGCGCCATCCGGTGATCGAAAAGCTGGCCGCGCGCGACGCGCAGCCGTTCATCGCCAACGATCTGTACCTCGATCCGGCGAGGGAGTTCATCGCGGTGATCACCGGACCGAACATGGGCGGCAAATCGACCTATCTCCGGCAGGCGGCGCTGCTGGCGATTCTGGCGCAGATGGGCAGTTTTGTTCCGGCCGAGGAGGCGATGGTTCCGCTGATCGACCGGGTGTTCACGCGAATCGGCGCGGCGGATAATCTGGCGCGCGGCCGGTCGACGTTCATGGTGGAGATGACGGAGACGGCGGTGATTCTCAACACCGCCACGCCGCGCAGCCTGATCGTGCTCGACGAGATCGGCCGCGGCACCTCGACCTACGACGGGCTGGCGCTGGCCTGGGCGGTGGTGGAGCACATCCAGGCCAAGATCCGGGCCAAGACGCTGTTTGCGACGCATTATCACGAGCTGACGGAGCTGGCCGGCCGGCTGCCGGGGGTCCGCAATCTGCGCGTTTCGGTGAAGCGGTCGGGCGATCAGATTTTATTCCTGCGGCGGGTGGAGCCGGGGGCGGCGGAGGGCAGCTACGGCATTGAGGTGGCGCGCCTGGCCGCGCTGCCGCGGAGCGTGATTGAGCGGGCGCGGGAGATCCTGGCGCACCATGAGGATTTCCGCCCGCGCCCGGCGCCGGTGCAGATCCGGCTGTTCGAGCCGGTCAACGCGGATCTGGCCGCCCGCATTCGCGGCCTGAATCTGGATGCGCTCCGCCCGCTGGAGGCGCTCGAACTGCTGGCGGATTTGCAGAAGGAGCTGGGCTGAGCATGGCGCGCGGCGCAGGGCGGCGCAGGGCGAGCGGCCGATGAGGGTGGCCGGGGTGATGAGCGGCACCTCGCTCGACGGAATCGACGTGGCCATCGTGGACATCGCGCGCCGGCGCGGCGGAGTGCGGGTCAAGCCGGTGGCCTTTCACACCACGCCGTACCCCAAACTGGTGCGGGAAGCGATCCTGGGCGTGTCCAACGCCATGACCCACACAGCGGCCATCGCCCGGCTCAATTTTCTGCTGGGCGAGCTGTACGCGGCGGCCATCCGCGAGACCTGCCGGCGCGGCCGGGTCCCGCTCGATTCGGTGGTTCTGGCCGGCGTGCACGGCCAGACCATCTTCCATGAAGCCGCGCCGGTCGAGTATCTGGGCCATCGCGTCGCCAGCACGCTTCAGATCGGCGAAGCGGCGGTGGTGGCCGAGCGCACCGGTTTGTGGACCATCTCCAACTTCCGCGAGCGCGACATGGCGGCGGGCGGGCGGGGCGCGCCGCTGGCGCCGGCCGTCGATTATCTGTTGTTCCGAAGCCGCCGCTGGCCGCGCATCGCGCTGAACATCGGCGGCATCGCCAATATCAGCTTTCTGCCGGCCGGCGCCGGCCGCGGCGACGTGATCGCCTTCGACACCGGACCAGGCAACATGATCATCGACGCGCTGGTCTGGCACTACACCGGCGGCGCGCAAAGTTACGACCGCGGCGGGCGGATCGCGCGCCGGGCGAGCGTTCATCCGCGGGTGCTCGAAGCCATGCTGAGCGATCCTTATTTCCGGAGGGAGCCGCCCAAGGCCTGCGGGCGGGAGCAGTTCGGCCGCGAATTCGTGAACGGCCTGCTGGCCACCGGGCTGCCGCTGCCGGATCTGATCGCCACGGCGACCGAGCTGACGGCGCGGACCGTGGCCGGGGCGATCGCCCGCTTTGAGGTGCGGGAAGTCATCGCCTCCGGAGGCGGCGTGCACAACCGCCGGCTGATGCGCCGGCTGCGCGAGCTGCTGCCGGGCTGCTCCATCGTCACCAGCGCCGAATACGGCATCGATCCGGACGCCAAGGAGGCCATCGCCTTCGCCATTCTGGCCTACGAGTTCGTGCAGGGGCGAGCCGGCAATCTGCCGTCGGCCACCGGGGCGCGGCACGCCGTGCTGCTCGGCAAAGGCTCGCCGGCCTGAGGAGGCGCCGCCCTGTTACCCTGAAAACTCATGCTCCGCCGCCGCTTTGAATGGCGTCTTCGGGATAAGGTTTTGCAACTGGGGGACCGCACGCGGATCGCCGGGGTGCTGAACGTCACTCCGGACTCCTTCAGCGACGGCGGCAAGTACAGCGATCCCGACCGGGCCTTCGCGCGCGCCATCGAGCTGGAGGAGGAAGGCGCGGATCTGGTGGATATCGGCGCGGAGTCGACGCGGCCCGGCGCGGCGCCCATCTCCGAGGCGGAAGAGCTGCGCCGGCTGGTCCCGGTGCTCAAGCGGCTGCGCAACAAGCTCGCCGTGCCCATCTCGGTGGACACGTATAAATCGGGCGTGGCCGAAAAGGCGCTGGAGCTCGGCGCCGACGCGATCAACGATCCGAGCGCGCTGACCTTCGATCCGGAACTGGCGCGCAAGGCCGCGCGGTGCAACGCCGGGCTGATCCTGAACCACATGCGCGGCACGCCGCAGACCTGGGCCAAGCTGCCGCCGCTGCCGAATCTGATGCGCTCGATCGCCGCCGAGCTGGACGCCTCAGTTCACCGCGCCGTCCGCGCCGGTATCGACCGCCGCCAGATCGTCATCGATCCCGGCCTGGGATTCGGCAAGCGCAAGGAGCAGAACGCGGAGATTCTGGCCCGGCTGGGCGAGCTCGCCCGGCTGGAGCTGCCGCTGATGGCGGGCGCCTCGCGCAAGCATTTTGTGGCTAAGGGCTCGCCGCCGGAGACCGAATCCGCCTCCATCGCCGCCGCCGTGGCGGCGATCCTCAACGGCGCGCATCTGATCCGCGTCCACGACGTGAAGGCGATGAAAGCGGCGGCCGAGGTGGCCGACGAGATCGCGCGAAGCGGAGCCGGGTCATGAGCCGGCTGATTCTGTTTCTGCTGACGGCCGCGGCGGCGCAGGCCGCGCCGCCCGAGTACGGCTACCGGGTGGTGCACGTCTATCCGCACAACCGCGAATCCTTCACCGAAGGGCTGGAGTACCGCGGCGGCTTCCTGTATGAATCCACCGGCCTGGAGGGCCGCTCGACGCTGAGCAAGGTGCAGTTGGAAACCGGCCGGGCCGTGCAGCAGATCCGGCTCGATCCCCGCTATTTCGGCGAAGGGATCACCGTCCTCGACGGGAAGATCTTCCAGCTCACCTACCGCACCCAGATCGGATTCATCTACGACCAGGCGTCGCTGGAGCGCCGGCGCACGTTCGCCTATCCAGGCGAGGGCTGGAGCCTCGCCAACGACGGCGCGCGCATTTACATGGACGACGGCACCGCGCAGATCCGCGTCTGGGACCCGCTGACGCTGCGCGAGCTGCGGCGCATCACGGTCCATGACGGGCCGCGCGAGATTGTGAACCTCAACGAACTTGAGTGGGTGCGCGGCGAGTTGTACGCCAACATCTGGCAGACCGAGAGGATCGCCCGCATCTCGCCGGCCGACGGCCGCGTGCTCGGATGGATCGATTTGACGGGAATCCTGCCGGAGCCGGATCGCGAAGGCGTCGACGTTCTGAACGGAATCGCCTACGACTCCTTCGGCGATCGTTTGTTTGTCACCGGCAAGCTGTGGCCGAAGCTGTTTGAGATCAAGGTCGTGCCCAAGGGCCGGTAAGGCGCGGCGGTTTACCGCCTCTGGCAGTTGGGGCAGAAATGCGTTCCGCGTCCGGCGGCGGTGATTTTCCGGATGGCCGATCCGCAGCGCGCGCACGGCTGTCCTTCCCGCCCGTAGACGTTGTGCAGGACTTGAAACCATCCGCGCCCGCCGTGGCCGTCGACATAGTCGGAGATGGACGATCCGCGGTGCTCGATGGCCAGGGTCAGGACGTCGCGGATGGCCTGGTGCAGCCGGGCCGCGCGGGCCGCGCTCAGCCGCGACGCCACCGCCAGGGGATGGATGCCGGCGGCGAACAGCGCCTCGTCGGCATAAATGTTTCCCAGGCCGGCCAAAAAGCTCTGATCGAGCAGCAGCGGCTTCACCCGCGCCTTGCGCGCGCGCAGGCGTTTGGAAAACTCCTGGACGCCGATCTCCAGCGGCTCCGGCCCCAGCCGGGCGATGCGCCGGGGATTCCACTCGATGCGCCCGAACTGCCGCGGGTCCTGGTAGCGCAGCACGCCCCGGTCCAGGGCGAAGACGCCGTAGATGTGCTCTCCCGCCGGGGCGCCGTCCAGCAGCAGGCGCCCGGTCATGCCCAGATGCACCACCAGGGTGCCCTGATCGAGCGCCAGCAGGATAAATTTCCCGCGCCGCTGGATCCCGACGATGGTCCGGCCGGCCAGCCGCGCGGCGAGTTTGCTCCGGTTGCCCGGAGTCACGAACTTCGAGGTGAACGCCGCCTGGACGATGCGCCGCCCGATCAGGTGGGGCGCGAGCGACCGCACCACGGTTTCGACTTCGGGCAGCTCCGGCATGCGGGGGAAGAAAACATTGTCCCACGCCCGCGGTGCTCCGGGCCGGCGGAAGGCGCCTCAGGCGAGGTCCTCGTTCCAACGTCCGGGATGCTTGGGCTTTTTGCGTTTCGTTTTCGGCTCCATCACGCGCGCCGGCTTCACCGCACCCACGCGCTCCCGCGCGATCGCGCGCAGCCGCTTTTCCCGGCGGAAATTGCCTTTGCGGCGCTTCATGGCGGTTGGACGGGCCCTCTGTGCTACACTACCTGACGAGGAGGCCATATGCTACGTTCGATCGGCTTGCCTGAGTTGTTGGTCATTCTGGCGGTGGCCCTGGTTCTGTTCGGCGGCAAAAAACTCGCCGATGTCGGTAAGGGCCTGGGCGAGGGGATTCGCAACTTCAAGGCCGGCTTGAAGGGCGAGGAAAATCCGCCCGCCGCCGCGCGCACCGAGGAAAAGAAGCAGGCCTAAGGCTTCCGGCGCGGTTCGCCGCGGGCGGCCGCGCTTTACCGGGCTCCAGGAAAACGGAAAGAAAAACCCCGCGCGAGCGCGAAAGCTCCGCGGGGTTTTCTTCTGCCCGGGCTGGTCCCGGTTTAAATGTGATTACTTCTTTTTAGGCGGGACGATGGCGTCCTTCACCGCCTTGGCCACGCGGAATTTCACGACTTTTTTGGCCGGAATCTTGATCGCTTCGCCGGTGGCCGGATTGCGGCCCATGCGCGCCTTGCGGTCCACACGCACCAGCCGGCCGACGCCGGGAAGCACGCACATGCCGTTCTTTTTGGTTTCGCGCACGGCCATCTCCGCATAGGCGATCATGAAGGATTTGGCGACTTTGTTCGGCACCCCCACGGCCGCCGCCAGCTCCTTCACCATCTGCGATTGCGTCATCTTTGCTGCCATAATGCTCCTTTGTCTGAGTCTCCCGAATGTACGAGTTTACGGGCGAAAGCCCGCATTTGCTAGTTCATGATACGCGATCGGGAAACGCGATGTAAAGAGAAAAGTGCGGGAAAGCCCTGATTTTTCGCGGCTCCGGCGCACTTCCGCGCGGCCGGGGGCGCATTCTGCGGGCTCGCGCGGGCGCCATCCGCGGTTGACACCTTCTCACGGCTCTCCTAGAATGCTCACAGTGCCGGAATCGACGCGCATCTTGCGGTCCACCTGTTTTCCTGCCGGTCCCGGGATTCCGGCGCGGACCGCGGAAACAAGACCGGGCAGGCGCCGCGGGTAGAGACGACCGTGGCCGCTTCCAGACAGACTGCGCCGGGCGCCGCGGTGGCGGCCGCCGCGGGCCATTACCGGTGGCGCATCTGTGCGCTGTGCTTTTTCGCCACGACCATCAATTACGTCGACCGCCAGGTGCTGGGCGTGCTCGCGCCCTATCTCCAGCAGCACGTCTTTTTTTGGAGCGAAATTCAGTACAGCAATCTGGTCAACGCCTTTCAGGCCGCCTACGCGATCGGCCTGCTGCTGGCCGGCGGATTCATCGACCGCGCCGGCACGCGCACCGGCTACGCGGCCTCGATCGGGGTGTGGAGCGCGGCCACCATCGGCGCGGCCGCCGCGCGCAGCGTGCTGCAATTCGGCGCCGCCCGGTTTTTTCTCGGCCTGGGCGAATCCGGCAACTTCCCCGCGTCGATTAAAACCGTCGCCGAATGGTTCCCCAAACGGGAGCGCGCTTTGGCCACCGGCATCTTCAACTCCGGGGCCAATATCGGGGCGGTGATCGCGCCGGTTGTGGTGCCCTGGCTCACGGTGAACTATGGCTGGCAGTCGGCGTTTCTGGCCACCGGCGCGATCAGCGCGCTGTGGATCCTTCCCTGGCTGGCGATGTACCGGCCGCCGCAGCGCCACCCCCGCCTGTCCGCCGCCGAGCTGGCCTACATTCAAAGCGATCCGCCCGAGGAAGCTGGCGCGAAAACTCCCTGGGCGAAACTCATCACCTACCGCCAGACCTGGGCGTTCCTCATCGGCAAATCCATGACCGATCCGATCTGGTGGTTCGTCATGTTCTGGCTGCCGAAATTTTTGGACGCGCGCTATCACCTGACGCTCACCGCGCTGGGCTGGCCGCTGGTGATTGTCTATAACTTCGCGACCATCGGCAGCATCGCCGGGGGATGGCTTTCGGCCGGATTCCTCAAGCTGGGCTGGACGCTGAACCGCGCCCGCAAGACGGCGATGCTGGTCTGCGCGCTGGCCGTTGCGCCGGTGGTGTTCGCCGCCTACACCAGCCATCTCTGGGTCACGGTCGCGCTGGTGGGCATCGCCACCGCCGCGCACCAGGGGTGGTCCGCGAACCTGTTCACGCTGCCCTCCGACATGTTTCCCAAGCGCGCGGTCGCCAGCGTGGTGGGCATCGGCGGATTCGGCGGGGCGCTGGCCGGCGTGTTGATGTCCACGTTCACCGGCTTGGTGCTGGAATCCACCCACAGCTACATGCCGATGTTCCTCATCTCCGGGTCCGCGTACCTGCTCTCGCTGCTGATCATTCATCTGCTGGCGCCGCGCCTGGAGCCGGCCCGCCTGGACTCATGATTCTGGACGCGTTCCGGCTGGAGGGAAACAACGCGCTGGTCACCGGCTCGCGCACCGGGATCGGCAGAGCGCTGGCGCTGGCGCTGGCCGAAGCCGGAGCGAACGTCGTCGTCCACGGCTCGCAGCGGGAGGGCCTGGAGGAGGTCTGCGCGGAGGCCCGGGCGCGGGGAGTGAAGGCCGCCGCGGTGACGGCCGATCTGGCCGATCCGCGATCGCCGGAGCGCCTGTGGGAGCGCGCGCTGGAGGCGTTCGGCTCGCTGGACATTCTCATCAACAACGCGGGCCTGCTGCGCCGCGCCCCCGCCGCCGATTATCCGGAGGCGTCCTGGAACGAGACATTGCAAGTCGACCTCACCGCCGTGTTCCGCCTCTCGCAGCTTGCCGGCAGGCACATGCTCGGCCGCGGGCGCGGAAAGATCGTCAACATCGCCTCCGCGCTGTCCTTCCAGGGCGGGATTTTCGTGCCGGCCTACGCCGCGGCCAAGGGCGGCGTCGCGCAGCTCACCAAGGCGCTGGCCAATGAGTGGGCCGCCCGCGGCGTGAACGTCAACGCCATCGCGCCCGGCTATATCGAAACGGAGGCGACCTCGGCTCTCCGCGCCGATCCGGTCCGCAGCCGCCAGATTCTGGAGCGGATCCCCGCCGGACGCTGGGGCGTTCCGTCGGATCTGGCCGGCGCGGCGGTGTTTCTTTGTTCCGCCGCCAGCGATTACGTCCACGGCGCCCTCCTGATCGTGGACGGCGGCTGGCTCTCGCGTTAGCCGCCGCGTTACATTTCGTTTTGGCCAGCCGATTGCGGGAGATTTTGCGGAGGCAAACGATGCCACGGCTTTCCTGGATCTCCATTGCTTTGCTCGCCGGCCTTCTGTGCAGCGGCTGCGAGACGCAGGTCCGCGTCTACGATCCCTACCGCCGCGACTATCATCACTGGGACGCCCACGAGCGCGTCTACTATGAGCAATGGGCGCGCGAGACTCATCACGAAGACCGGGACTACAATCGATTGAATGCGGAGGAACAGCGCCAATACTGGGAGTGGCGCCACCAGCATGGCGGCTAGGATGGCAGGCGGGGTCGGGACATGAAGGACGAAGGCAAACGGCGCCATATTCTGCTGATCGAGGATAACGAAGCCGACGCGATGGTCACCAGGATGGTGCATGAAGAAGTGAAGCATTGCTCCTGGCTGGACGTGGTTCATCGCGCGGACGAGGCGCTTGCCTACCTCCGCGGCGAAGGCCCCTATGCGGGCCGCCAGCGCCCCGACGTGATCCTGATGGACATGACGCTTCCGGCGCAATCCGGGCTGGACTTGCTCAAGGAAATTCGTTCTCTTCCCGGATGCGAAAATTTACCGGTGGCGATGATTTCGGGCTCCGATAATCCGCAGCAGATCCGGCGCGCCTATGAGCTGGGCGCCAACTGCGTGATCAAGAAAGGGAGCACCTGGGAGGAGTATTTCCGCAAGCTGGAGACGTGCTACGAGTTTTGGTGCGTGGTGGCGGAACTCCCGCCGGAGCGGGGCGGAGCGGCGCCCTAAGGCCGCATCGCTTGCAGGCACTGCTCGAGGGTATCGGCAGCGAAATCGGCCTGATCTTTGGTGATCACCAGCGGCGGGCTGAGGCGGATCGAGTTGGGTCCGGCGCCGAGCACCAGCAGGCCGCGCTCGAAGCACATCCGGGCCAGGCGGTCGCGCAGCTCCGGGGCGCGCTCCTTGGTTTGCGGATCGCGGACCAGTTCGATGCCGATCATCAGCCCCAGCCCGCGCACATCGCCCACCATGGGGAAGCGCCGGGGCAGATCGCGCAGGCGGGCGAGCAGATGCTCGCCCAGGCGCGCGGCGTTGTCCATCAGTTGGTTTTCGAGCAGTTCGATGGTGGCCAGGGCCGCCGCGTTGGCCACCGGATTGCCGCCGAAGGTGGAGGCGTGCGCGCCGGGAGGCCAGTTCATCAACTCGGCGCGCGCGATGGTGGCGCCGAGCGGCAGGCCGCTGGCGATGCCCTTGGCCACCGCGATCACATCGGGCACCAGATCGAAGTGCTGGGAGGCGAACATCCTGCCGGTGCGGCCCATCCCGCTCTGCACCTCGTCGGCGACGATCAGAATGCCATAGCGGTCGGCGAGGCGGCGCAGCTCGGTGAAAAATTTTTTCGGCGGGACCACGTAGCCGCCTTCGCCCTGCACCGGCTCGACGAAGATCGCCGCGGTATCCTCGGGAGGAAGCTTGTGGCGGAAGAGCTGCTCCTCGATCGCCTTCACGCACTCCACGCCGCAGCGGTCCGGCGTCTGGCCATAGGCGCAGCGGTAGCAGTCCGCATAGGGGACGTGATGCGCGCCGGCCATGACCGGAAAAAATTGCTTCTGCTGGACGCTTTTACTGGCGGTCAGCGCGAGCGATCCCATGGTGCGGCCGTGAAAAGATCCGTAGAAGGCGATGAACTGGCGGCGGCCGGAGTGATGGCGCGTCAATTTGATCGCGGCTTCGATCGCTTCCGTGCCGGAGTTGGCGAAATAAACCCGTTTGGGGGCGCCGCCGGGGGCCAGGGACGCCAGTTTTTCGGCCAGCTCCACCAGATTTTCGTAATAGAAATCGGTGCCGGACATATGGATCAGCCGTTCCGCCTGGGCCCGGATGGCGGCGACGATTTTCGGATGCGCGTGGCCGGTGGCGACCACGGCGATGCCGGCGGTGAAGTCGAGAAACCGGTTGCCGTCGACATCCTCGACGATGGCGCCTTCCCCGCGCGCCGCCACCAGCGGATAGGGGCGCGTGTAGGAGGGCGAAACGACCGCGGCGTCGCGCTCGATCACGGCGCGCGCCTTCGGTCCGGGGACGGGCGCGGTCAGGCTCGGAAGATCCGAACCAACGGACTCCATCTGGTTCATCTTTATCTCTCCTCGATGGTGGCGGTGAACAGGGCCTTGACCGAAAGAAAGGGCTAGTCGGAACCGAACAGAGAAGGACGGGCCGAGGAAGGACGAAGCACGGGCCCGTTCATACCCGCACTATATCAGACCGCGCATTTGGAAAACAAACCGGCGCAAATCCTTGAGCAAAAACGTGAGGCCGGATTCGCCGGAGTGGTACGATAGGCGGCTATGGCATCTCCGTCGACCGCCGCGCGTCCTTCCGCCGCCGCGCGCTTGCGGATCTGGTGGCCGGCCATCGTCATGATGCTGGGGACGCTGCTGAGCTATCTGGACCGCCAGATTCTGGCGCTGCTTTCTCCGACCATTCTCAAGGAAACGCACCTGTCGGCGCAGGCCTTCACGGAAACCATCAGCGCCTTCAGCTACGCCTACATGGTGTCGACGCTGCTGTGGGGGCCGGTGCTGGACCGCATCGGCCTGCGGCTGGGCATGCTGCTTTCCCTATCGATCTGGATGGCGGCCAGCGCCAGCCACGCCCTGGTTTCAACCTTCCTGGGATTCGCCACGGCGCGCGCGGTGCTCGGGCTGGGGGAAGGCTCGATGTTCCCCGGCGGATTCCGCACGGCCATGGATTCTCTTCCGGTCGGCAAACAAGCCCGCGGCATCGCGCTGGCCTATAGCGGATCGTCGGTGGGCTCGATCATCGCGCCGTTCATTTTCATTCCGATCGCGCTGGCGGTGGGATGGCGGCCGGCGTTTCTGGTCACGCCGGCTCTGGCGCTGATCTGGCTGCTGATCTGGAGATTCACCGTAAATCCCGACAACTTCCTTCACAAAGCCGCGCCGGGGCGATTGAAGTTTCCGAGCCTTATGGAGCGCCGCTTCTGGAGCCTGGTGGCCAGCTACGCGCTAGGCGCCTTTCCGGTGGGAGCCATCAGCTATCTTTCGGCCCTGTATCTGTCGCGGTCCTTCGGGATGACGCAAAAAGAGCTGGGCTACGTGCTGTGGATTCCGCCGGCGGGGCTGGAGACGGGATATTTTTTCTGGGGCTGGGTGTCGGACCGTTTCGCTCCCGGGCACCGGCGGCCGCGCTGGCTGTTCCTGCTGATGTCGGCGCTGTGCCTGCCGCTGGCGACCATCACGCTGTACCGCAGCGCGGCGGTTGCCATCGCGCTGCTGGCGTTCACGCTGTTTGCCTCCGGCGGCCTGGTGGTGGTGACGCTGCGGACCGGCGCGCTGGCCTATCCGCCGAATCAGAAAAGCATGGCCGCGGGCATCGCCTCGTCGTCGTTTTCGGCGGGCGTGGCGCTGTTGCTGCCGCTATGCGGGAAGTTTTTCGACGCCCATCAATACGGGCGGGCGTTCGCCCTGGTCGCGGTGCTGCCGCTGCTGGGGACGCTGGTGTGGCTGGCCCTGGGGAAAACCGAGCCGGCCTGAGCGCCGCGCCCGGCTACTTCTTTTTCTGCGCGTAGGGTCCGACTTCCGGCTTGCCCTGGGTGTCCTTGAGGCTGCCGAGCTCGGCCGCCACGCCGCGGGCGATCGCCGCCGTCTCGCTCTGATTCTGGAAGCAGGTGAAGTCCGGACGGTCGCGCCAGGCGAAGGGGCCGCACAGGCGCTTGCCCGCCCCGATGGCCGCGTCGTGCACGATGTTGATCAGGCGTTCGTAATCAGGATCGCCCATTTTGTAGCCCGAAAAATTGCCGAGATCGCCGCTGGCGGCGAACACCGCGGTGACGCCGGGAATGGCCGCGATCTCGCGGGCCGCCGCCGCGCCGTCCAGCGTCTCGATCATCTCGATCAACACCACGTTGTCATTCCAGGTTTCGCGGTAGCCGCCGGGAACGTCGCCCCAGAACTCCGGGCTGAAGGCCTGCCCGCCGCCGCGGCTGCGCTTGCCGAGCGGGGGAAACATGGTCCAGTCGCGCGCTTCCGTTCCTTCCTTCACCGAGCGGACGGTGGGCACCACGATCACCAGGGCGCCGGCGTCGGCGGCATGCTGGATCTCCCGCTCATCGGTGTAGGCCACGCGCACGCCGGGAACCGCCTTGGCGTGCGGGCAGGCCTGATACATGCGCGCCACCTGCTCCCAATCGCGCGGGGAGTGCTGCATCTCCACCCAGATGAAGTCGTAGCCGGCGTTGGCCATGGCGCAGTACGTCTCCGGGCTGTCGGAGCTGAACACGGTTCCGCCGGTGACCTTTTCGCCCTTCATCATCTTGACCATCACCGGGTTCCAGATCTGCTTGCCCACCGGCGAATCCCAGGCGTGGCCGTACTTCCACTTGCTCGGATCGAGAGTGCCCTGATTCACGGCGCCGGGCGGCGCTTTGGAGATCGCGCCGGAGTCCTTGCCGGCCGGAGCGGCCAGCGGAAACTTCAACGTGCCCGCATCCGGATTATTCGCGTACGGATCGGCGGTGGATGGCGGCCGCTGCGCCTGGAGCGTAAATCCCAGGGCCAGCGTGAGGGTCCCGAGGGTGAAGCGGTTCATATCGCACTCCTGCTGCTGATGTCCTCGCCCGCGCGGGAGGCCGGCGGGCCGGCGCAAAACATTCTATCAGTAAACTGCCCGCGCAACCGCCCTCAGCGCCCGGCGAGCGCCGCCGCGGCTTCCTCCAGCAGATCCGCTTCCTTGGTCAGCACCGCGCCGGCCCGCTGGATCTGCTCGTCGGCTTCCTGCCAGCGTTTCTGCTCGATGGCCTCGCGTACGCCGGGAAGGGTCTTGACCCCGTAGCCGGTGTAGAAGCCGGGAGCGTAGATCAGGTGGCGGAACCAGGGCCGTCCCGGCAATCCCGCCGGATCGGTAAGATCGCGCTCGCTCGCGATCAGCCTGGCGTTCACCGCCTTTACGCTCGAAGCCGCGGCGTTCTTGCGGGCCGCGTCGTAGCGCTGGGCGGCGCGCGTCAACGCGTCGATGCCGTTCTCGAGTGGGGCGAAGTTCAGATGCGGGGGCGGCGGATTTTTCTCCGGCGGATGGTAGGGCAGGCGGGGATCGGCGGCGGCCTGGAAGACGCCTTCGTCGATTTCGCGATTGGTCTCCTCCGTCTGCGTGCGTTGTCCGGCTTCCAGGCGCTTCAACTCATCAATGTAGTTGCGGACCGTGTCTGCGAAATCGGAGAACTGGAAGGGCAGCAGGTCCGCATCGGCCATTCGCATCACCGCGGTTCCCGCCGTCTGCGCCAGCGCGCGGCCATAGACGAAATCGGTGTCGGCAAAGTGCGTGTACCAATAAAAATCGTCGTAGACGGAGTGGTACACTCCGCCACCGCCGCCTTCGCCTCCATAGCCCAGATTGAGCGAAGCGATGCCCAGATGGTCGAGAAAGGCGGTGTAATCGGAGCCGGAGCCGAGCGCGCCGATGCGCAGGTCCGGACGCGTGCGCAGCTCGCGCCGCCGGTCCGCGCCGGCCCGCTCCAGATCGCGAAGCTGCAATCGTTTCCACACGGTGAGCCGGGTCTCCGGATCGGAGATATCCTTGATCACGCCGTTGAGGAAGTTTTCAAGCGTGTGCGATCCCTCGGCTTGCAGAAAGCCGCGCCCGTTGCTGTCGGAGTTGAGATACATCACCGCGTGCTTTTGGAGATCCTCGGCGTGCGCCTCGGCCCACTCGGTCGATCCCAGCAATCCCGGCTCTTCGCCGTCCCAGAAGGCGTAAATGATCGTGCGCTTCGGTTTCCATCCCTGCTTCAGCAGTTCGGCGAAAGCGCGCATCTCCTCCAGCTCGGCGACGGCGCCGGAAAGAGGATCGCTCGCCCCGTTCACCCAGGCGTCATGATGATTGCCGCGAATGACCCACTCGTCCGGATATTGCGAGCCGGGAATGCGCACGATCACGTTGTAGAGCCGCTTGATATCCCAGTTGAACTTGAGCTTCATGTGCACTTTCGCCGGACCGGGCCCGACGTGATAGGTGATAGGCAGCGCGCCGCGCCACTCCGGCGGGGCCACCGGACCCTTCATGGCCGCCAGCAGCGGCTGCGCGTCGCCGTAGGACATGGGCAGCACCGGAATCCGGGTGATGGTTTTCGCCTCCGGGATTTGCAGGCGCTTGGCCTCCGGCGTGGCGCCGATTCCGGGCGTCAACGGATCGCCGGGATATAAAACCATGTCCATCACGCTGCCGCGCTGCGCGCCGTCGCGCGGGCGCTCCGGACCCTCGGGGAAAACGTCGTTTACGTAGTAGCCGTCATCGCGCGGATCGGAGTAGATGATGCAGCCGACCGCGCCGTGCTCGGCGGCCACTTTGGGTTTGATGCCCCGCCAGGAGGCGCCGTAGCGGGCGATGACGATGGCTCCGCGGACCGAGACGCCCAGGCGCGCCAGCCGCTCGTAATCGGCGGGCACGCCGTAGTTGACGTAGACCAGCGGCGCGGTGATCTCGCCGTCGGCCGAATAGGCGTTGTAGACCGGAAGCTGCTCGGCGGTCTGATTCGAGGTCGGATCGGCGGCCACCGGCGGCTCCGCCAGCCTGGCCGTGAACTTCACCGGCTCGATCATTTCGACCAGCCGCTGATTGGGCGTGGGGAAGAGGACGTCGAAGTTTTCGATCCGCGCGTCGAGCCCCCAGGACTTCAACTTGGCCAGCAGCCATTCGGCGTTGTCTTTGTCATAGGGCGATCCGACGTGATGCGGATGCGCGGACATGCGCTGCATGGCCTCGCGCATGTTGTGAGGATCGGGAATGGCGCGGAACTTCTCCTCCCAGGTGGAATCGGCGGCGGCGGCGCAAAACAGGGTGAACAACAACAGAGATACGCGCATGGCTAAAAGTTTAACGCGCGCCACTGCGCCGCCGGGTTGAGGTAAACTGAAGCGGGCCAGGGGGCGCGGCCAGGCGGCGCCCGTTGGCGGAAGCTAGTGGGAGTCGAACCCACCCGCGGCACGATGTGCCCCGCGCTGGTTTTGAAGACCAGGCCCGGCGCCGGCCAAGACTAGCTTCCACAAGAATTCTAACCGAACCCGGCTGTGCTATGCTGGACCGACGCTGAATGCAACAGCGCATCTCACTTCCCCGCATCTGCATCGCCCTCGGACTGCCGGACGTGGAAAGCCTGCTGGCGCACGCCCGCAAGGAATATGAGGCGGGCGAGCGCTTCCTGGAATTCCGCATCGATTATCTTCCGTCTCCGGAAGCCGGCGTGGCGGCGATCCGGCGGTTCCTGTCGCGCCACGCCGACTGCGCCATTCTGGCCACCTGCCGCCGCCATCAGAGTCACGGGAAATACAACGGCAGCGTGGAGGAACAGGTGCGGCTGCTGGAAGCCGCCATCCAGGCCGGCGCGCGCGCGGTGGATCTGGAGATCGAGAGCGCCGAAAATTGCGCCGAGCGCCTGCAATCGCTGCGCTCTTGCGCCTACCTGCTGCTGTCGTATCACAACTACGGAGGCACGCCGCCGCTGGATCCGCTGCTGCGGCGCATGACCCGCATCGCCGCCGACGGATACAAGATCGTCACCACCGCGCGCAAGCCTTCTGACAATCTCCGCGTGCTGGACCTGGCGCGCGCCAATCCCAAGACGCCGATGGTGCTGCTGGCCATGGGCGAAGCCGGATTTCCCACGCGGGTTCTCTCCACCGCCATGGGCGGCCTCTACACCTACGCCACGCCCAGCGCGGCCGGGGGCACCGCGGCGGGCCAGGTGAGCGCGCGGCAGCTCCGCCATCTCTACCGCGTGGAAAAACTCTCGCGCCAGGCGCGCATCTACGGGGTGATGGCCGACCCGGTGCGGCACTCCATCTCCCCGGCGGTCCACAATCGCGCGTTCCAGGCCCGGCGGGCCGATGCGGTGTATCTGCCGCTTTTGGTCAAGCCGGTGCAGCTCAAGGATTTTTTGCTGCTGGCCGAGAAGCTGCCGCTGGCCGGCTTCAGCGTGACCATTCCGCACAAGCAGAAGATTCTCCGCTACGTCGATGTGGTGGACCCGCTGGCGCGCAGGATCGGCGCCTTGAACACGGTGTGGCGCAAGGCCGGAAAATGGCGCGGCGCCAATACCGACGCCGAAGGCATCACCGTGCCGCTGGCGCGGCGCGTGCGGCTGGGCAAATCGAGCGTGTTGGTGGTGGGCAACGGCGGGGCGGCGCGTGCCGCCGCGTACGCCATCGCCGAATCCGGAGCCAGGCTGGCCATCACCGGCCGCAATCTGGATCGCGTGCGGGCGCTCGCCAAGGCCTGCAACGCCGAGGCGCTTTCGCGCGAGCAGGCCGAGGCGCAAATGTTCGATGTGCTGATTCACGCCACGCCACTCGGCATGCCGCCGCGCGCCGATCAGTGCTTTTTTTCGGGGCGCGTGCCGGGCAAGCTGGTCTTCGATCTGGTCTACAATCCGCTGGAGACGGTGCTGATCCGCAAAGCCAGGGAGCAGGGGGCCGAAGTGATTGCCGGCATCGAGATGTTCCTGGAGCAGGCCGCGCGGCAGTTCGAGATCTGGACCGGGCAGAGCGCGCCGCGGGCGGTCATGGAAAAGGCCGCGCTGGAAGCGCTGGCCGCCGGACAGAACGCCGCCGGAGCATAGCGGGGGCGGCGGGAGGCCGGATCCGCCTAACGGGCCAGGAAGGGCCAGTGCCGCACAACGTGCAGGTGATAATGCACGATTTCAAAATAGGCGAACGCGGCCAAGGCTACGACGATGATCGCGGTCCACATCCACAGCTTCGCCCACGGGAAGCGGCGGCCTTCGCGGTGCATCACCAGCAGGAAACTGGCGAAGACGCCGACAAAGTACAGCAGCACCATCGGCACGGCGAACAGCATCAGGTTGAAGACGTCCGGCGTGGGGGTCACGATGGCGGCGATCACCACGATCGCCAGAATCGCGTAGCGGGAGTGCGAGAGCAGCCATCGCGGCGAGGCCAGGCGCAGCAGCGTCAGGAAGAAGATCACCACCGGCATCTCAAACACCAGCGCCACGCCGAGCATCACGTTGACGAACAGATCGAAGTAACTGGTGATGGTGACCATCGGGACCACGCCGCCGCTCAGCCCGAGCCCCAGCAAAAACGCCAGACCATAGCGGAACGCGACGAAGTAGGCGAACAAGCCGCCGGCGATGAACAGTCCCGCGGTGCACAGCACAAAGGGCACGGCCCATCGCTTTTCCCGGCGGTACAGTCCCGGCGAGATGAAGGCCCACACCTGATACAGCACCCAGGGCGAGGCGACGAACAGCGAGATCACCAGCGGCAGCTTGAACCACAGGATCATGAAGTTTTCCATGGGTTCGGTGATCACCAGAACCGGCGGATTCACGCCGATCTTCCGCAGCGCGGCCACCGCCGGTGCGCGCACCACGTCCCACAGCGGCATGGAAAAGGCGATGCAGACGACAAAGGCCACGCCCAGGCCGAGCAGCGCCTTGATGATGCGCGAGCGGAGCTCCTCTAAGTGCTCCAGAAAAGACATCCGGAGCATGCCGGCTTCTTCGTCGTCTTCTTCCGGAGCCGGCGCGGGCGGCCCGGGAAGGCGCGGGCCGCCGCCTGAAGGCGCCACCGCCTTGGAAATCGAATCATCCATGCTGAAACGAACTGACCTTCTATCTTAGCTGTGCCGGGCTGCCGGCTCACTGCGGGGAACCGTTCCCTCGACCTGCGGCGCCGCCGCTTCCTGTTCCGGATGGGCTTGGCTGGCATTGGAAGCCTCGCCGGCAGGCGGTTCTGCGGCGGTCCCGGGCAATTCGGCGCTCGCGGATTCGGAGGCGCTTACGGTGGTGGAATGGGCGGCGGTGTTGGGGTATGCTTCCGCGGAGTATTCGCCGTAGTCCGAATACGAATACTCGTAATCGGAGGCCGCCGGCAGAGCGTTTTTGAGCTCGGCCTTGGTCTTTTCCAGCTCCGCTTCCCGCTCCAGATTGTACATTTCGCGCTCGAAGGACGCTTTGAGATCGTTCGAGGCGCGGCGGAATTCGGTCAATGCCTTGCCGATGGTCCGCCCGAGTTCTGGAAGCTTCTTCGGCCCGAACAGAACAAGGGCCACGATGAAGATGACCACCATTTCCTGGACGCCGATGGTGCCAAACATCGAGTGCCTTGCTCCTTTAGACGACGCCGATTGCGTCTAGGCTCATCATAGCAGGAGCCGCGGCGCTCCGGAGCCTGCGGCGCCAGCTAAGGAGAACGCTCCGGCTGCCGTCAACGCTTTTTGTTTGGGCGCGTTGTGATATTCTGGCAAAGAAAAAGCGAATGCAGGGGTTACAGGAGCGGCTCGCCGGCCTGCGCCAGCGCGTGGCGCGCGCGGCCGCGGATTGCGATGCCAGGATTGCGGCGCGGGCGGAAGCGGCGCGGGCGTCGTTTCGCCGCGTCGAGGAGTGGCTGGGCGGCGGAGAAGTCGAAACAGCTTCCGGCCGCCACTTCGAAACGGAAAAGATCTACGGGCATCATCGCCGGCACGGCAGCGTGGAGATCGGATCTTTGGCCGGGCTGCCCACGGACCTGCTGACGCCGCTGGCGGCCGCCAGCGCGCCGCCGCAGCAGTGGATTTTTCTCGATACGGAAACCACGGGACTGGCGGCGGGCGGCGGAACGCGCGCGTTTCTAGTGGGCGTTGGACGCATCACGCCGGAAGGTTTCCACGTGCGCCAGTTTTTCATGCGCGAGGGGCGGGAGGAAGCGAGCCTGCTGGAGGCGCTGGCGCGCCATTTGCAGCCGTTCCGGGTGCTGATCACCTATAACGGCCGGGCCTACGATCAGCCGCTGCTGGAGGCGCGCTATCGATTTCATGGCATGCCTCCGCCGTTTGCCGCGCTCGATCATCTCGATCTGCTGCACGGGGCGCGGCGGCTCTGGAAGCTGCGCTTTGCAAGCTGCCGGCTGGTGGATCTGGAGAGGGCGATTCTGGGGGTGGAGCGGAGCGGCGACGCGCCGGGCGCGCTGATCCCCTATCTCTATTTTGAGTATCTGCGGACGCGCGAGGCGGCCCGCCTGCTTCCCGTATTCCAGCACAACGCGACGGATATTGTGACGCTGGCCTGTCTGACCGCGATCGTGCCGCAGGCGTTCGGGGACGCGGCGGGCGGGCGGAGCCGGCATGGGGCGGAGATGGCGGGCGCCGCGCGCTGGCTGCGTGAGGCGGGCCAGTGGGAGCAGGCGCTGGGTCTGTTCCGCCGGGCGCTGGAGGCAGGATTGCCGGATGATCTGTTATTCCGCACGCTGTGGGATATCGGAATGCTCGAACGCAAGCTGGGCGGCGACGCGGCGGCGATCTGGAGCGATCTGGCGGCGTCGCGGAATCCGTTCCGGGGCAGGGCGCTCGAGGAGCTTGCGAAGTATTACGAGCATGAGGCGAAGGATTACGCCGCGGCTCTGGAGCGGACGCGGCAGGCCCGGGCGATCGAAGACTCCGACGAGCTGCGCAAGCGCGAGGAACGGCTGCGGCGGAGGATCGCGGGAGCCTCGCACAGCCGCCGCGGCCGCCGGAGCTCAACCCTCGGCTAGAATCGGGAAATGCGGGTTCTCGCGCTGCTGTTCTATTCCCTGGCGCTGGAGGCGGCGGGTCCCTTTCTGGTGGAGCCGTATCTGCAAATCGGGGACGCCCGTGGTTTGCAGAAATCGGAGACGTTCGCGCTGCTGTGGCATACGCCGGACGGCTCCGGCGGCTGGACGGTGGAAGTGAAGGCGGGGCCGGTGTGGAAGAAAGGGATCGGATGGAAGAAGATGCCTCCGCCCGCCAGCCGGCGCGTGGCGGTGAACGCGATCGAGCCGCATCTGGTGTGGCGCGCGACGCTGGCCGGTCTGGCGCCGGGGGAGGAGTTTCAATACCGGGTGCTTGAAGACGGCAAGCAGGTTTTTCTTTCCCGCGCGCGGGCGCGCAAATCGGCGTCGCAGCCCTACCGGTTCGTCGCGTTCGGGGACTGCGGGGCGGGGAGCGAGGATCAGAAGCAGGTGGCGGCGCAGGCCGCCAAACAGGATCCCGATTTCGTCTTCATTCCGGGCGATATCGTTTACACGCGCGGGCGAATCGCGGAATATCGCCAGAAATTTTATCCGGTGTACGGGCCGATGCTGGCGTCGAGGCTGTTTGTGGCGGCGGTGGGCAATCACGACGCCGGCAATCGCGATTTAGGCTCGTCGCCGGACGGGCTGGCGTATTTCTACTACTGGGCGCAGCCGCTGAACGGTCCGGCGCATTCCAGTTTCGCGAAATTGGAGGGTCCGGAAGAGGCGCGGGATGCGTTTCGCTCCGCGGCCGGCGTGAATTTTCCGCGCATGGCGAATTTCTCCTTCGATTATGGAAATTCGCACTGGCTGATTCTCGACTCCAATCCGTACGCGGAGTGGACCGACCCGGCGCTGCGCAGATGGATCGCCGACGATCTGGCGGCGACGCGCGCGACCTGGAAATTTGTCGGCTTTCATCACCCCGGTTTTAACTCCTCCAGGACGCATTTCGAGGATCAATGGATGCGCGCGCTGAGCGATGTGTTTGAGGCGGGCGGCGTGGATGTGGTGATCGCCGGGCACGTGCACAATTATCAGCGCACCTATCCGCTGACGTTCCGGATGGCGGCGGTGCCGCCGATGCCGGTCCGGGAAGTGGCGGGGGAGTGGAGGCTCGACAAGGCGTACGATGGCGAGAAGGACACGACTCCCAAGGGCGTGATTTATCTGATTACCGGAGCGGGCGGCGCCAGCCTGTACGATCCTCAGCAAACGGACAATCCGTCGAGTTGGAAGGAGTTCACGGCGAAGTTCAACTCCCGGATGCACTCCTTCACGGTGGCCGATATTGACGGGCGCGCCGCGGAATTCCGCCAGATTTCGGCGTCTGGGGAAACGATCGACCGTTTTCGGATTACGAAATAAATTGGTGCATTAATAAGAGGAGCTCCTCGAACCGGGCCGTTGACGGATCCCGGCGGAAACGGCTGCGATGACCCGCGGCAGCGCGGGGCTGGATATTGTGCCAGCGAACAGCCATGACCCGCAGACGATCCCAGTGGTGCCTAGGATAACCAGGATTTGTCGGATCGACCCTCTCATGGCGAGCGTGCGATCTCCTCGGCCTGAGAATAAGGCGCGTTTTCCGGCCGGCGCGGCGGGTGGAAGCGCCAAGTGCGCGGTGCTGCGGGCTTTGCCGCCGGTGTTGGCCTGGCATGCCGGGCGCGCGGGTCCAAACTATCACTGGTAGTAGCGCGGCGGGTGTTTATACGATGAATTTCAAATGCATCGGTGGGTTATTTTCTTTGCTTTCGCGGGGGCCGTTTGGGCCCAGACTCCAGATACGGCGGCCATTCACGGGCACGTGACCGATCAGACGCATGCCGCGCTGGCGGGGGTGCGGATCGTGGTGAAGAATTCGCTGGGCGGGCCGGATCGGACGGCCGAAACCGACGGCTCCGGCGACTTCAGCGTCACCGGCCTGCCCATCAGCGGGACTTACACGATCCTGGCCGAGAAGGCCGGGTTCGCCGGGGCGCGGATCGGAGATCTGACGCTGGCCGGGGGCGTAGGCGCCGAAGTGAATCTGGAGATGAACGTCGCCGGGGCGCAGACGCAGGTGACCGTAACCGGCGTGGCGGGCGAAGTGCGCGCCGATTCGCCGCAGCTTGGCGACGCGATCAGCGCGCAGCAGGCCGAGGAGATGCCGCTGCTCAACAAGCGGATCACCTATCTGCCGCTGCTCAACGCGGCCAACCGCCCGGCGATCAATCAGGGCGACGTTTTCATGAACGAAAATCTGTTCACCACCAACGGCGCGGGACGGCGGCAGGCGTGGTTTGAAGTGGACGGCGCGACGGGCAACGATAGCTGGGGCCGGCAGACCATCTTCAGCAACATTCCGGTGGCGGCGGTGCAGGAGATGACGATTCTGGAGAACGCGTTTTCGGCCGAGTACGGGGGCAGCGCGGGAAGCGCGGTGAACATCATCACGAAATCGGGCGGGAACCAGTGGCACGGGCAGGCGGGGGAGGTATGGCGGCCGGCGGCGACCGAAGCGAAGCTGGCCGGATTCACGGCCTCCAACGCGGCGAGCGGAAACGACATCACCAGCGACACGCTGGGGCAGTCGGCGCTGTCGCTGGGCGGTCCCGCCGGTAAGGCGACGCACGTTTTCGCGGCGGGGGAGTTCAGCCGCGAGGACCGCGCCTCGCCGGTCATTTCGCCGCTTGCCCCGGGCAGTTTTGTCGGCCATTACCGGGGATGGCTCACGTATTTCCGGCTGGATCATCAGATCGACGACCGCAACAGCATTTTTTATCGAGGCGATGTGGACGGGTTTCACGACACCAATCCCAACGGAACGGTGGGAGGCAACAATCTGCCGAACGTGGATCGAATTTTTTACCGGCGGACGTATTCGAATGAGATCGGCGAGACGGCGGTGCTTTCGCCGGCGCTGCTGAACACTGCGCGCGTGCAGTTCCAACTGGCCTCGCCGATCACGCAGTTCACGCCGGTGATCGATTCGACGCAGTACGTGGTGCCGATCTCCAGCGGGGGGACGTTCACCAGCGGCACCTCGCAGTCGGCGCTGCTGCTGAACCGGCAGTATCAGGCGAACGACACGCTTTCGGCGAGCTGGGGGGCGCACCAGATCAAATGGGGCGCCGACGTGATCGCCGCGCACAGCGGCGGCAACAGCAAGGAGTTCGGCGGCCCGATTTATCTGGGCTCGTTCACCTATAAAACCTGCACGCAGGCCCCGTCGTACTGCGAAAGCCCGGCGTATCTGGATAATCTGGCCAACGTCCAGACCTACACGCAAAGCTACGGCAACGCCAACTATACGGTGAACGATGTGCTGTGGGCGCTGTTCATGCAGGACGATTATAAAATCCGGCCGAATCTGACGGTGAATCTGGGGCTGCGCTACGAGCAGCAGACTTTTACGGATTCGCGGCTGGATTTCGCTCCGCGGGCCGGCTTCGCCTACAATCCGCGGGGCGATGGAAAGACGGTGATTCGCGGCGGATTCGGCATCTATTATTCGCAGATTGTCGACAATTCCGAAGCAAATTACGCGCTGACCGGGCCCACCGGCGTGTTCAACTACACCGCCGCGCCGGGGCAGATCGGATTTCCCACCAGCGTCACCGCGGTTCCGCTGCCGGCTTTTCCGGCCGGCGCGCAGATGCCGCTGCGGAGCCTGTATGTGCGTCCCGGCGACAGCGCGTGTCTGAACCAGTTCTTTCCCACATCGACGCTGAGCGGATATCAGGCGGGGCTATGGAATCCTTATTCCGAGCAGTGGACGTTCGGCATCGAGCGGCGGCTGGCTGCTTCCTGGGTTTTGCGGGCGGATTACGTCGGCTCGCACAGTTTGCGGATCAACCGGCCGCTGGATGTGGATCCGCCGCCGCCGTTTGTGAGGAACGCGCCGGGCCAGACGCGCCCGGCGCAGGCGGCCAACTGCGGGCGGCCGTATTGGATCTGGTGGTACGCGCAAAACGGATTGAGCTGTAATCCGGCGGCGGCGACCAATCCGCAGCCGCCGTACTCGGTGATTCAAAGCGACGTCAATGACGGATACTCCTATTACGACGCGCTCGACGTGAACCTGACGCACCGCCTGAGCCGGCGGTTGACCATGCTGGCGAGCTATGTGTGGTCGCACGCCATCGACAACGTCGATCCGGACGTTCCGGGGCAGAATCCGAATCTGGCGAACTTCACCGGGAAGGTGGAAAACGGCAACGCGATCTTCGATCAGCGGCAGCGATTTGTTTTGAGCGGCACGTACGCGCTGCCGTGGAAGATCAGCTTCGGCGGCATCGCGACGCTGGCGACGGGACTTCCATATAACTACACCACCGGCGTGAACAACAGCGGCGATACCGGGGCTACGACGGACCGGCCGGTGATCGGCGGCGTGGTGGTCGGACGAAATGTCGGGCGGGGACGGCCGATCTACGACGTTCAGCCGTTTCTGGAGCGCCCGTTCGTGTTCTGGAACGAGCGGCTGCGCCTCGATCTGCGGATGGAGGCGTTCAACGTCTTCAATCACGCCAATTTTGTGGGCTATAGCGGGACGTACGGCAACGGCGCGGCGCCGGGTCCCGGCTTCGGGCAGCCGCTGGTGGGGATCACCAATCAACTGCCGGCGCGGTCGGTGCAGTTTGAGGTGAGGGCCGGTTTTTGACGGGTACTCCGGCGGTGATGGACACCGGCGCGGGAACGCGCTAGGCGCGGAACTTTTCGCGGCAGCCGGGGGAACAGAAGTAGTAGGTCTGCTCGCCCACCCGTTTTTGGATGGCCGTTGCGGCGGAGATATAGGTGCCGCACACCGGATCTTTTTTAAGCTCCCCGCCGGAGGGGACCGGGGGGCGGCGCGGCGCCGGCCCCTGGGGACGGCGCATCGCCGATTGAAAAAGCGCTCTGGCGAGGATCCCGACCGCCGCCCGCACCATGCTGATCACCAGCACGGCGATGACGGCTTCGAGGATCAACCGCAGAATCACTTTTTCGTTTTCTTGTACGTCGTGTCGATGCTCTGGCCGAGCGAGGCCAGCATGGCTTTGGCGGTTTCGGCGTCCTTGCCGTTGGGCTGAAGCTGCAAGTATTTCTGGAAGGCCTCCGCCGTACCCGGCACCGGGACCATCTTGCCGTCGGGGCCGAGGGTCGCCTTGCCCATCAGCGTGATGCCGTATTGCAGATAGGCCTCAGCGTAGTTGGGGTCGGCGTCGATCGCCTTTTTAAAGGCGTCCACGGCCTGATCGGTCTGGCCGGTGTTGACCAGCACCGCACCCAGGTTGTAATAATATTTACCGGCCGAAGCCGGATCGAGCTGCGCCGCTTTGGTCAACTCGGCCTGGGCCTCGGGAAACTTTTTTTCCTTGGCCAGGGCCAGGGCGTAGTTGTTGTGATACTCGGGCGCCTCGGGCTTCAGCTCGATGGCTTTCTGATAGGCGGCGATGCCTTTTTCCAGAGCGGCCTGCTGATCGGCGCCGGTTTTGGTGCCCGCCAGGTTGACGTAGCTGTCGCCGAGCCGGCCCCAGACGACGTTCTGGCTGGGATCGATCTGCGAGGCTTTTTCGAAGCTCTGCACGGCGAGGTCCCACTGTTTGGCCTCTTCGGCCTGAACGCCGGCGTTAAAGGCGTCGTTCAAGGCCTTGTTTTTGGCGATTTTCTCCTGCTGCTCCTTGAGCTTCTTTTCATACTCCGCCTTTTGCGATGCGCTCATGCCGCGCTCGGCGTCTTTGGACTCGGCTTCGGCGCCTCCGCCGGCGGCGGCGGCGCGGGCGGCGGCCTGCTTCAAGTCGAAGTTGAGTTCGATGGGATCGCCGAGACGGGATCTGACGTTATCCACGAAATCCGCCTCTTTCCCATTGACTTCGACGGAGATGCGATAGGTCCCGATGGGCAGCCCGCCGTAGTAGTAATGGCCTTTTTTATCCGTCTTGACCTTATAATTGCCTTTAATATCTTTGCGATCCAGGTGAATCATGGCTCCCTGGACGGGTTTGCCGTCCTCGCCCGTGACATTGCCCTCAAAGGCGGTGGTTTGAGCCAGGCAGATCGTCGAGAAGAGGGCGGCTACGGGAATCGCAAAAATTGGCTTTCGAAGTGTGGCGCGCATGGGGTGCAATCGACCTCCGGGAATAGGTTTCTAATTACACAGAATACTACAGGCGAAGCAAGACAGGAAAGATGTTACCGGCCGAATGGCGGCGGCCCGAGGCGGACAGTGGTACGGTGGGCTGGGAAGTAACAGTACCATCCGGGGCGTACCGATCCTCGTTTATTGTTCATTATATTGAACTTGTGGCAGGAAAAATCTTGACCCGGAGTAGCGATCCAGTGTAGGATTGATGACAGTCGGAGGACTGCCCAGTTTAGCGCAGTCAGGTAAGGAGGATTCCTGAACGGCGGATGGCGCCGGAAGGAAAAACAATCATGAATTATCGGAGATTTTCTGGGCATGGTCGGGGGGCCGTGTTGGCGGCGTTATTATTGCCGCTCTGTTCCGGTTTAGCATGGGCATCGGATACAAGCTGCCCAGGGACTGCAAAGGCTCTCAACTCGTTTGGCCCTTCTAATCTTTCGGACGGGTGCATTGAGACCGACAAGAATTTTCTCAATTTCACGGCGGGCGCGGGACCATCGAATTCGACGGGGACAACAGATCCGGACACCGCTTCCATCGATATTTTGGGCGGCGGGACGGCTGGCCTGACCACCGCGCAATTTTCGACGCCGGGAGGCCGCGGCACCAACGCAACCTGGTCCCTCAGCAGCGGCGGATCGCACACCATGGATTCGCAGTTTACGTACACGGTGGAGAACACCTCCTCGGCGTTGATCGACCTGATCGAGCTCAGCCTCGGTCCGAACACGATCACTGCGAACTCAGGAAACACGATCACGGTCACCGAGGTGTTCTGCCTCGGGCAGACCTCTTTGACCGGATGCAGCTCCGCACATGAAGGCTCCATCAGCCTTGCGTTAAGCACGCAGAATGGAACGCCAACGGAAACGATCACGCTGCCCACGGGCGCGATGAATTGCAGCACGGCCACGACCGGATGCATAACCGGGTTCGGCACCTACTCCACTGTTTATATCCAAACCGACGTGATCCTGGACCGCGTAAATAACGGAGGAGGGACCACCGTCGCGTTGAACTCGCTGACCGAATATTTTGGCGATGCCCCGGAGCCGTCGACCTTCGTGCTGCTCGGCTCGGCGTTGGCCGGAGTCGCGCTGCTCCGATTGCGGAAGCGCATCGTGTAAAGAACCCCGCCGCGGCGTTTGCAAAGGGTCCGCTTCACCAGCGGGCCTTTTCTATTTTGCGCGGGCAGACGCCCGGCGCCTCCTTGTTATTGCCCTCGTCATTGCCTCGCGGCCCAGGTCCCGCCGGGTTCCAGTACGAATGCCCAACAGAACCAGTGCTTTTTACGCAAAGGACTATTGTGCCTGGGGCGGCCGCATTTTATTTTGGGAAATCGCCGGAGATTTCTAAAACATGCATCCATTCAAGAGATTGACGAACCGACTTGGTTGGACCCTGGTTTTCCTGGGATTGACGGGGATTCCGGTTATGGCGAGCGGGATCGTCAGTTGTCCTCCCGTTCCCGCGACCACTTCGGATTACATCACACCCTACGTGGGGCCGGGCAATGGCTGCTCGGCGCCGGACGGGACTTTTCAAGATTTCAGCGTGGGCGACGCCTACGGTCAAACCATCAACAGCACGAGCTTCGCCAACAGCGGCACGGTCCCGGACGTCACTTCGGGCCAGATCTTTCTCACCACGGGTCCTTCCGATCCGCACTCGATTGAGATCTTTTCGCCGGGCCCGAATTATTACCCGAACGGGCCTCATCCGGGGCAAAACTTTCCGACCAACTACTGCCATGGCGACACGGGGTCGGAGGGGTGGTGCGTAAACGGGGCCGATGAGTACCTGACGTCGCAGATCACCTTCCAGTCGGTGTTCAACACGCCGGTGACGGAGTTTGGATTTTCCGGGGCTGCATACGGCTCGACGTTCGGCAAGCCCACCGCGCTGCTGTTTTTGGAGGTTTGTCCGGGGACGCTGACGTTCAGCCAGGGCTGCGCCGGATATCAGGTGCTGGAGGCGGGAATCAACAACAGCAACATTGGTTCAGTTTCCTTCGAGATTGTGGCATCGTTCGGAGCGACGAACGAAGTCGCCAGCCGCGAGACGGTGCTTCTGAGCACGGTAAATGACCGGCAGGACAGTTGGGCGGCGATGGGGAATCTGGACCTTATCGATGCGCCGGAGCCGGCGACGATGGCGCTCACCGGAGGCGCGCTGCTGATGCTGGGGGCGCTCCGGTTCCGCAAGAGGGCCTAGTTTTCCGGCGATCCGGAGGGATCAGTGCAGGAGGCCGATGCGGTCCGGCGGCCAATAGACGAACACCGCTTTACCGTAGATGTAGCGGCGGGGGACCATGCCCCAGTTGCGGCTGTCGTTGGAGGAGACGCGATGGTCGCCCAAGACGAAATACTGGTCCGGGGGGACCACCCGGCGGGGCATGGAGACATGATCGCGATAATCGGGCGGGACGTAGTCTTCCTCCAGGGGCTTGCCGTTGACGATGACGGTTCCATCGTTGACTTCGATGGTGTCGCCGGGAATCCCGATGACGCGTTTGATATAGGACTTGGTCGGATCGCCGGGGAACCAGAACACGACGGTATCGCCGCGCCCGACGTCGGCCAGGCCGAAGCGGTAAATGAACTTATTGATGAAGATGCGCTCCTGATCGATGAGGGAGGGCATCATGCTGGTTCCTTCCACCTTCACCGGCTGATAGAGGAAGAGGATGACGATAATGGCGATCAGCACGCTTAAGGAAAGATCCCGCAGCCAGGCCAGGGTGGCGGAGGCCGCCGGGCGGGAAACGTTCTGAGGCGGTTCGGGCGCGCCCGAACCCTGGTTGGTGAGCTCTTCCATGGCTATCGTGGATTATAGACGAGATCGCAAGGGCTTGGGTTGCCTTCCGTAGCGCACTGCGTATAATCGATTCATGCCACAAATCTCGCGGAGCGCGCCGGTGAGCGACGTGGTCATCATCGGATCGGGCGCCGGCGGCGGCACGGTGACCAAAGTCCTGACCGATCTCGGGATTAACGTGACTCTTCTCGAAGCCGGGCCGATGCTGCATCCGGAAACGGACTTCAAGGAGCACAAGTGGCCCTACGATTATCCGCATCGCGGAGCGGGCGAGGGAGGGGCCAGCTATTTCGGCCACGGCCGCCCGTTCGGTTTTTTTTCGGCGCACGCCGGCGGCTGGGAGCTGGAAGGCGAACCATACACGGTGGCGGAAGGGACGGAGTTTATGTGGTTCCGCTCGCGGATCGTGGGCGGGCGGACCAATCACTACGGCCGGATCTCGCTGCGCTATGCCGATTACGACTTCAAGCCGTACTCGCGGGACGGGGTGGGCACCGACTGGCCCATCTCCTATGACGACATCGCGCCGTACTACGACAAAGTGGAGCGGTTCATCGGGGTGACCGGGTCGAAGGAAGGGATCCGCAGCGCGCCGGACGGAGTTTTCCAGCCCTGCCCTCCGCCGCGGGTTCACGAGGTTCTGATCAAGAAAGCCGCGGAGAAGCTGGGCATTCCCTGCATTCCGAACCGTCTGGCGGTGATCACGCGGCCGACCAACGGGCGTCCGGCCTGCCACTACTGCGGGCAGTGCGGCCGGGGCTGCGTGAGCGCGTCGAACTACTCCTCCTCGCAGGTGCAGATTTTTCCGGCGATGAAGACCGGGCGGGTGAAGCTGATCACCAACGCGATGGCGCGGGAGCTGATCACGGACTCCGAGGGCAAGGTGCGCGCGGTGTCCTACGTGGACAAGGCCACGCGCAGCGAGAGACAGATCCGGTGCCGCACGGTGGTGCTGGCAGCGGGCTGCTGCGAGTCGGCGCGGCTGCTGCTGAACTCCAAAGGCCCGGGGCATACCAACGGGCTGGCCAATTCGTCGGGCGCGGTGGGCCGGTATCTGACCGACAGCACGGGATTCTCGCTGAGCGGATTGATTCCGGCGCTGGAAGGAATGCCGCGCCACAACTCGGACGGAATGGGCGGCGCGCATCTGTACATGCCGTGGTGGCTGTGGGACAAGAAGACGGATTTTCCGCGCGGTTATCACATCGAGCTGGGCGGCGGCTACGGGATGCCCGGCGTCGGGTCGTTCTGGGGCGTGGCGGACCGGCAGGAGGGGTACGGGGAATCGCTTAAAAAAGCGATCTACAACGAATACGGGGCGCGGGTGAGCTTCTCCGGGCGCGGCGAAATGATTCCGAACGCCGATACGTATTGCGAAATCGATCCGGACGTGGTGGACCGCTGGGGCATTCCGGTTCTGAAGTTCCATTTCAAATGGACCGACGCCGAACTGAGGCAGGTGGAGCACATGGAACAGACCTTCACCGCTCTCATCGAGACCATGGGCGGGAAGGTGACGCGGTCGGCCAAGCCGGTTTCCGAAAAAATTTCCAAAGGCGGCGAGATCATTCACGAGGTGGGAGCCATTCGCATGGGCAGCGATCCGAAGACGTCGGTGCTGAATCCGTACTGCCAGGCGCACGACGTGAAGAATCTGTTTGTGGCCGACGGGGGCCCCCTGGTGAGCAATCCGGATAAGAATCCGACGCTGACCATCTGCGCGCTGGCGTGGAGAACCGCGGAATATCTGGCAGAGGAAATGAGGAAAGGCAATGTCTGAAGGGCAAACGCCGCGCCTCTCGCGGCGCGAGCTGGCGAAAATTGCGGCTTTGGCTTTGGCCGGACCGCTGGAGTTCGCCGCGGCGCAGCATGTGCATCAGCAGGCGGCCGCGGAGGCGCAAAACGGGGGCGGGGTGTACCAGCCGAAGGCCCTGACGCAGCACGAATTCGACACGCTCAAAGTGCTTTGCGAGATGATCGTGCCGGGGGCGTCGCAGGGCGGCGCGGCCGAATTCGTGGATCTTCTGGCGAGCCAGAACGCGCGGATGCTGGGGATTTACACTGGCGGGCTGGCGTGGCTCGATGACGCGATGCGCCGGGAATATTCCGCCGATTTTCTCACGGCCAAGCCCGCCGAGCGCACGGCGATGCTCGACCGCATCGCCTACCGGCGGAACCAGGCGCCGGAGCTGGCCGCGGGGATCCGCTTTTTCGCCTGGGCGCGGCGCATGACGGTGGACGCCTATTACACCAGCGCGGCGGGAATGAAGGAAGCCGGCTATATGGGCAACCGGGCGGTGGCGAAGTTTGAAGTGCCGCGCGAGGCGATCGATTACGCGGTAAAGCGCAGCGGGCTGTAAGTTTTCAGGCGCGCCGGAGGGGCGGGCAGCAGCCGGCGGCGCAGGCGGCGGGTTCGCCGCGGCAAAACTCCGCGATCATTTGGAGGATTGCCGGATGCGTTCCCACGGTTGCGGCGCGGGCCATCTTCACGCCCATCTGCTGGCAGACCGCGCGCGCCTGGACATCGAGGTCGTAGAGCACTTCCATGTGGTCGGAGAGAAATCCGATGGGCGCGAGCACGACGTTGGAACGGATGGCGCGCAGAAAATCGCAGACGTCGGGTTCGAGCCAGGGCTGGCCGGGCGGCCCGCTGCGGCTCTGATAGACCAGGTTCCACTGCTCGCGGCCGGCGCGGGCGGCCACTCCGGCGCAGGCGGCTTCAAGCTGGTGCAGATAGGGGCTGGATTGCGCCATGGCCACCGGTATGCTGTGGGCGGTGAAGACCAGCCGTCCATCGGGCACGATTTCGACGGCCTGGCGGACGCGGTCGGCCATGGCTTCGAGAAAACCGGGATGCGCGGCGAAGGGCGGGATTTTGTCGATCACCGGCGGGTCTGGCACGGCCGCGCGGGCCCGTTCGATATCCTCCCGATATTGCCGGCAGCCGGAGTAGGATCCGAAGGCGGAGGTGACGAAGGCGATGGCGCGCCGCACGCCGTCCTGGCGCATCTGGAGCACGGCGTCGGCGAGCAGCGGATGCCAGTTGCGGTTTCCCCAATAGACCGGCAGCTCGACCACCTGGCGCAACTGAGCGATCAGCTCGCGGTTTTGATCGTTGATGGGGCTGCGGCCGCCGAAGCGATAGTAATGCTCGGCCACTTCGAGCATTCTTTCGCGCGGAACGTTGCGCCCGCGAAGGACATTTTCCAGGAACGGAATCACGTCGTCGCGTTTTTCCGGTCCGCCGAAGGAGACCACCAGAAGGGCGTCGTAGCGCGGCACGCTCTTATTGTAGCGGCCGCGTTCTTCGCTCACTGGGTCCAGCGGCGCAGCGCGGGCGATTGGGCGGCGAACCAGCCGGCGATGGCGATGGTGGCGATGCCTCCGCCGGCGACGCTTGCCACCGGGCCGAACCAGGCCGCGGTCCAGCCGGACTCGACCGCGCCCAACTGATTCGAGCAACTGATGAAGATGTTCTGCACGGCGAGCACGCGCCCTTTGAGAAAATCGGGCGTTTTGGTCTGCACCAGCGACTGGCGCAGGACCACGCTCACGTTATCGAAGGCGCCGGTCAGCAGCAGCATCGTCCAGGAGAGCCAGAAGTGGCGGGAGATGCCGAAGACGACGGTGGCGGCGCCGAAGCCGGCGACGGCGGACAGCAGCAGGGCTCCGGCGTTTCTGGCGCGCGGCCGGTGCGATAAGATCAGGGCCATGGAGACGGCGCCGAGGGATGGCGCGGCCCGCAGCCATCCCAGCCCGCGGGCGCCGGCGCGCAGGATATCCACGGCGTAGATGGGCAGCAGGGCGGTGGCGCCGCCAAACAGGACGGCGAGCAGATCGAGCGACATGGCCGAAAGAATCAGCTTGTTTTCGCGCACGAAGCGCACGCCGTCGAGCATGCCGCGCTGCTGCGGCGATCCTCCGGCGCGGGAGCGGGCGCGGATGAAGGCGAAGCAGGCCATGGTCAGCAGCTCGCAGCAGAGCTGGGAGATGTAGACGGTTCGTGTGCCGGAGGCGGCGATGAGGACGCCGGCGAGCGCGGGTCCGCTGACGTTGGCGATCTCCTGGGCGCTGGAGTTCCAGGTGATCGCGTTGGGCAGCGCCCCTTGCGGGGCGACGTGAGGCAGGATGGCCACGCGCGCCGGCGCCTGAAAGCTGCGGGCCATGGAGCGCAGCAGCAGCGCCGAGTAGATCAGCCAGACCGGCCGGTAGGTTCCGCACAGGATCGCTGCGGCGGCTGCGGTGAGGGCCTGGGTCAGCAGAATGACGGCGCGGCGCTCCCGGCGGTCAGCGATATGGCCGGCGGCCAGGGCGAAGGCGAGAAACGGCGCGACCTGCACGAATCCGACGTCGCCCAGCACCACGGCTGAGCGGGTTTGCTGGTACAGATCCCATCCGACGGCGACGGACAGCATCTGGAAGGCGAAATTTCCGGCGAACGATCCGGCGAGAAAGAGGCGGAAATCGCGCGAGCGGAAGGAAGCGTAAGGATCCAAGGATCCAGCTTCGCACAGGTTCGGGAGGGGGCGATGTCTGGGAGGCCGCGGATGGACGGCAGGACGGCGGCGTGAAGAAACGAAAGCCGGGCTTTTTTCAAAGCCCGGCTGGATTCTAAAAGCTTCCGCGCACCTGACGGGTCAGGCGACGTGCTGCGCGCGGTAGCGGGCCAGAATCTCATTCATCTGGTCCTTGAGGCGCAGCTTCTGCTTCTTGAGGCGAACCTCTTCCATCTGCTCCTGCTCGGTCAGATGGTGCTTGTTCTCCAGCTCTTCCAACTGCTTATGAAAGAGGGCGTGCTGGGAAGCAAGGGTGCGAAACTCTTCGCTGGTCGCCATCAGGTGCGCTTTCAGTTCATCTTGCGTGTTCGTCTCCATCAAACACTCTCCTTTGGTTTGTGAGAGCCACGCCGAGTCTGA
>JAJPIT010000092.1 GCA_021324615.1 Terriglobia bacterium
CTTCAGAAGCTCAAAGGAATCAAAAGGATGGATGGTAGCGCTAACGGGAATCGAACCCGTATTTGAGCCTTGAGAGGGCTCCGTCCTAACCGTTAGACGATAGCGCCGAACAATCTCAGTATACGACAGCTCAGTAGGTTTCGATTCCCACCCGTTCCGGCGGGCGCGAGCGGAGCCGGAAGTGGTACACCAGCGCGCCGGTGATCATCGTCGCCGCGGCGGCCAGCGAGATCATCGGTTTCAATTGAACGCCCCACACCACAATCCAGGCCTCCGGAATCAGAAACAGAACCGGGATCAGCGGCCAGCAAAAGCTCACCATGCGGGTCTTGTGCCAGCCCGGCTGCCGGCGGAAATAAAAAAGCGAGGCGACGCTGATTGCCGCAAACAGGCTCAAGGTGAAGCCGATATAGGTCACAAGCTGCGGGAACGGCGTCATCGTCATCAGCATCGCGCAAACGCACTGCGCAAGGATGGCCACGTGCGGCGTCCGCCATTTCGGGTGGACCTTGGCGGCGGAAGCGAGAAACGCTCCATTCTTCGCCATGGCGTAGGAGACGCGCGGGCCGATGGTCACCTCCGCGTTCACCGTCGCCATCAGCGACATCGCCATCAGGGCCGCGAACAACCCGCCGACGTTGGCTCCAAACAGTCGCGAGGCGGCCAGCGCGCCGACCGCCACCTCCCCCTTCAGGCTTTCCAGCGGAGCCGCGTAGATGAACACCACGTTCAAAACCACGTACAGGACGGCGACCAGCGCCGTGCCGCAGGCCAGCGCCAGGGGCAGCGTCCGGGCCGGCTGCTTCAGCTCCTCGGCGACGTAGGTGGCGGCGTTCCATCCGCTGAAGGACAGATAGATAAAAAACAAACTGATGGCGAACTGTTCATACACCGGGTGGGGCGAAGTGCGCACTGCCTCCAGCGACAGATTGTGCCAGCTCCCGTTGCCCACCGAAAAAGCGAGCGCGATGAAGACCAGCAGGACCGCGATCTTGGCCCCGGTGAGAAAGTTCTGAACGCGCGCCGAACGCCGCACGCCCAGCAGGTTCACGATGCTGAACAGCAGAATCACCGCGCAGGCGAAGACCTGCTGTTTGCCGAGCTGCAACGTCCAATCGCCGGAGCCCGCCACGATTGGCGGCTTCTCGTCGGCGCAGGCGGCGCAGAAGTGGCCCAGATAATCGGCGAAGGCCAGGGCCGTGCCGGCGATGGGCCCGGAGAATCCCGCAAAGAAAGAGGCCCACCCGCTCATGAAGCCCCAGGTGGGACCGAAAGCGCGCGTCAGATAAACATATTCGCCGCCCGAGGAGGGCAGATTGATGCCGAGTTCGGAATAGCAGAAGGCGCCGAACAGCGCGCAGGCCGCGCCGATCACCCAGATCCACAGCACCAGCGACGGCTTGCCCAGATCGCCGGCGAGAAATCCGGTGGTGGTGAAGATGCCGACGCCGATCATGTTCGAGACGACCAGGGCGGTGGCGCTGACCACTCCGAGCTGGCGGAGAAGACCCGGCTTTGCGGTGGGAGTCACGCTCGAACTCATTCTACCGCCCGCAGCGCCAAAGACGATCGAGAAAGAGACATGCCTCCATCACAGACGTAAACCGCGCCGGTAATGTAACCGGCGGCGTCCGAACAAAGGAACAGCGCCAGATCGGCGAGCTCATCCTTGGTTCCGAAGCGGCCGAGGGGCACGGCGCGGGCGGTGCGCTGGCGCGCCTCTTCGGTGGGGGCGAGCCGCCGCATGCCTTCGGTGTCCTCGGTGGGGCCGGGGCAGATGGAGTTGCAGCGCACGCCGTCGGCTCCCCACTCAATCGCCAGCGTCTTGATCAGATTATCGACGCCGGCCTTGGCCGCCCCGACGTGCGCTTGCAGCGCCGCGGGCTGGAAGGCGAAGCTGGCCGAGATGGCCAGCACACAGGCGCCGGGTTTCCTCAGGTGCTCGTAGGCGGCGCGGCAGGTGTTGAAGGTGCCCAGCAGGTCGATATCGATCACGGCTTTAAAACCGTTGGCGGACATGCCGAGCACGGGAGCGGGAAAATTGCCCGCGGCGGCGCACAGCACAATGTCGATCTGGCCGAACTGATCGCGAGCCGATTGGAGGGCAGCGGCGACGGCGCCGTAGTCGCGGACGTCGGCCGCCTGGGTTGCCGCCACGCCTCCGCGGCCGCGGATGAGGGATGCGGCCGCCTCCAGCTTTTCCCGATTGCGGCCGACCAGCATCACGCGGGCGCCGTGTTCGGCGAAACGCTCCGCCATCCGCTGCCCGATGCCGCTGCCGCCGCCGGTAACAAAAGCGGTCCGCCCGGCGAGGAGATGATCGCGAAAGATCGACATTATTTACGCAGGATAGACGGTTTTCCCGCAAAAGAGAACTCCGGCCGGCGCGCGGCGCATGGGCGGCCAGCCGCGGCCTCCCGTGCGAAGCCGGCGCGGCAGTTCGCTACAATTTATTCGAACATCGTTTGATATGGGGAGCCAATGAAGACCGGCGAAGGCCGCGTGCTGATCGCCGACGATCAGCCGGACGTGCTCGAAGCGCTGCGGCTGCTGCTTAAAGGCGAAGGATTCTCGATCGAATCCGCCACTTCGCCGGCGGCGATTCTCGCGGCGCTCGAAACGCGCGACTTCGACGTCGTGCTGATGGACCTGAATTACACGCGGGACACCACTTCGGGGCAGGAAGGGCTCGATCTGCTGGCGCGCATTCAGGCGCTTGATCCGATGCTGCCGGTGGTGGTGATGACGGCCTGGGGCACGGTGGAACTGGCGGTGGAGGCGATGCGCCGTGGCGCCCGCGATTTTATCCAGAAGCCGTGGGACAACGCCCGCCTGTTGTCGATCGCCAAAACGCAGGTGGAATTGAGCGCGGCGCTGCGGCGCGGGCAGCGTCTGGAGGCCGAAAACCGGCTGCTGCGCGCCGAAGGGCGGCCGGCGCTGATCGCCGAATCCCCCGCCATGCAGCCGGTGCTGCAACTGATCTCGCGCGTGGGGCCGTCGGACGCCAACGTGCTGATTACCGGCGAGCCGGGGACCGGAAAGGAAGTGGTCGCGCGGACGCTGCACGCCGTTTCCATTCGCGCCAATCGCCCCATGGTGACGGTCAACGCCGGCGGCCTCGCCGAAGGCGTGTTTGAAAGCGAACTGTTCGGCCACGTCAAAGGGGCCTTCACCGACGCGAAAATGGACCGCGTGGGCCGGTTCGAGCTGGCCGACGGCGGCACGCTTTTCCTCGATGAGATCGCCAACGTGCCGCTGAATTTGCAGGCCAAGCTGCTGCGCGTGCTGGAAACCGGAGAGATGGAGCGCGTGGGCTCCTCGAAGACCAAAAAAGTGGACGCGCGGGTGATCTCGGCGACCAACGCCAACCTGGCCGAGGAGGTTAGCGCCGCGCGCTTCCGCCAGGATCTGCTGTTCCGCTTGAACACCATCGAGATTCATCTGCCGCCGCTGCGGGAACGGCGCGAGGACATTCCTCTGCTGGCGTCCCACTTTCTGAGTGCGCACGCGCGGCGCTATCGCAAAAACCTGCAAGGCTTCGATCCGGCGGCGATGCAGGCGCTGCTGGAAAATCCCTGGCAGGGAAACGTCCGCGAACTGAATCACGTGATCGAGCGGGCGGTGCTGCTGGCGCAGGAGCCGATGATTCGTCCGGCGGATCTGGCGCTGCGCGGCCCCGGCCAGGGAACCCTGCGGCTGGAGGACATGAGCCTGGAAGAGGTGGAGGCGTTCCTGATCAAAAAGGCGCTGGCGCGCTACAGCGGAAACGTCAGCCACGCCGCCAACGCCCTGGGCCTAAGCCGCAGCGCGCTGTATCGAAGATTGCAGCGCTACGGCCTGTAGAGTTTTTGAGAGCGCTCTGGTGAGGCAATGAATCTTTCCCGGCTGAAACCCGTCCACGAGACGCGCATGCTGCTGCTGGCGCTGGCGGCGGGATTCCCCGGCGCGCTCACCGCGATGCTGCTTTTGTGGCTTGGCGGCTATCCCCCGAAACTCCAGTGGACGCTTTCGGTGGTAATCCTGGCCGGATGGTGGGGATTCGCGGCGGCGGTCCGGGAGCGCGTGGCCTCGCCGCTGCGCACTCTGGCCAATCTGCTGGAGGCGATGCGCGAGGGCGATTATTCGATCCGCGGGCGGACGCTCAAATTCGGCGGCCTGGAGCGGGAGGACGCCCTCGGCGACGTGATGACGCAGGTGAATGAAATGGGCGCCACGCTGCGCGCGCAGCGGCTGGGCGCCCTGGAGGCCACCACGCTGCTGCGCAAGGTGATGGAGGAGATCGACGTCGCCATCTTCGCCTTCGACGCCGAGCGCAAGCTGAAGCTGGTCAACCGCGCCGGCGAAAAGCTGCTGGGCCGCCCGGCGGAACGGATCCTGAACGCCGAAGCCGGCTCGCTCGGCCTGGAGGAGTTTCTGGCCGGTGAGGAAACGCGCACGCTCCAGCGCACCTTCCCCTCCGGCGCGGGGCGCTGGGGGATTCATCGGGCCATCTTCCGCGAGGGAGGGCTGCCTCATCAGTTGCTGGTGGTGACGGATCTGACCCGCGCGCTGCGCGAGGAGGAGTTGCAGGCCTGGCAGCGGCTGGTGCGCGTGCTCGGCCATGAGCTGAATAATTCGCTGGCGCCGATCAAGTCTATCGCCGGAAGCCTGGAAACCCTGATCCGGCGCGATCCGCTTCCCCCGGACTGGCGCGAGGACACGCAGCGCGGATTATCGATCATCGCCTCGCGCAGCGAAGGGCTCAGCCGCTTCCTGGGCGCCTACGCGCGCCTGGCGAAGCTGCCGCGCCCGCAGCTTGCTCCGGTGGACGTGGCGTCTTGGATCCGGCATGCCGCCGGGTTGGAGCAGCGCATTCCGCCGCTGGTGCGGCAAGGGCCCCCGGCGGTGATTCAGGGCGACCGCGATCAGCTCGATCAGTTGCTGATCAATCTGCTGCGCAACGCCGTGGACGCATCGCTACAGACCGGCGGCGGGGTGACCGTCTCCTGGACCAAATCGGGCGCGCTGGTGGAAATTCGCGTGGAGGACGAAGGCCCCGGACTGTCCAATACCGCGAATCTGTTCGTGCCGTTCTTCACCACCAAGCCGGGAGGCTCCGGAATCGGGCTGGTGTTGAGCCGTCAGATCGCCGAGGCGCACGGCGGCTCGCTTGATTTAAGAAACCGGCCGGAGGGCCGCGGGTGCGAGGCCAGGCTGGTGCTGCCCGCCTGAAGCGGACCGCTCAGCGGCCGGCGTAGTTCTGCTGATAATAGCTCTGATACTCGCCCGACTTCACGCGGGCGATCCAGGCCGGGTTGGACTGGTACCAGTCCACGGTGCGCTTCAGCCCCTCCTCGAAGCTCACCTGCGGATGCCAGCCGGTTTCGCGCATCACTTTTTCGCTCGACAGCGCGTAGCGGCGGTCATGGCCGGGGCGGTCGGCCACCGGCTTCATCAACGACTCCGGCTTGCCGACGGCCTGGAGCAGCCGCCGCACCACTTCGATGTTGGTCAACGCCCGATTGCCGCCGATATTGTAGATTTCGCCCGGGCGGCCGCGTTCGATCACCGCGCGGATGGCGCGGCAATGATCGTCGACGTACAGCCAGTCGCGAATGTGCATTCCGTCGCCGTAGATCGGCAGCGGCTTGGATTCCAGCGCATTGGAGATCATCAGCGGGATCAGTTTTTCGGGAAACTGGTAGGGCCCGTAATTATTGGACGCGCGCGTGACGATCACCGGCATGCGGTAGGTGATGAAGTAGGAAAGCGCCAGCAGGTCGGAGGCGGCCTTCGACGCCGAATACGGGCTGGCCGGGCGCAGCGGGAAATCCTCGTTGGCCTGATAGGGCAGCTCGATACTGCCGTAGACTTCATCGGTGGAGATATGGACGAAGCGCGGCGTCTGATGCGCGCGGGCCGCTTCAAGCAGCGTAAACGTGCCGCGGAGATTGGTTTCAAACACCGGCGCCGGCGAGAGGATGCTGCGGTCCACGTGCGATTCGGCCGCGAAGTTGACGATCACGTCCGGCTTCTCGTCGCCGATCAGCGCATTCACCAGCGCCCCGTCGCAGATATCGCCGTGAATGAACCGGTAGCAGGGATCGCCGGCCACGCTGGCCAGATTTTCCAGATTGCCGGCGTAGGTCAGCTTGTCCAGGTTGAGCACGTAAGGCTTGGGCGGCGGATCCGACAGCACAAGACGGATAAACGCGCTGCCGATGAACCCCGCCCCGCCGGTAACCAGAAACTTCATTTGTGCTGCAATTCCCAGTCGTAATGAATGCCGGGATCGTTGTAGGGAATCCGCCCCTCATCCCGCGGATTGTAGAAACGATTGGTGACGTAAACGAGCATTGCCGGAGTCCCGCCGATCACCTTGTAGCCGTGCCCGACGCCGGGAGGAATCAGAATCTGCCACGGCTTCAGCGCCCCGGCATAGAGAGTGTTCTTTCGCCCGAAGGCCGGCGAATCCGGGCGCAAATCCACCAGCGCGACCTGAAACATGCCGGCGGCCGGCGCCCACAGATCGGTCTGCTGGCGATGATAATGAAACGCCTTGATGGTGCCGGGGTAACTGAGCGCGGCGGAAACCTGCGTGGACTCCGGCGGGAAATCCCGCGCCGGCCCCTGGCGCATCCGCAGGATTTCCAGAAAATATCCGCGGTCATCCGGCCAGAGATCGTAGGGATGCACCTGAACCCCGGGAATCAGATCGGCGGAATCCGCGGCCCGGATAATGGATCCGATTCCCTTTTCGCAGCTCGGAATGGAAATTTGCAGCCCCTCGGAAACGATCATTTCGTGAAGCGAACTCTCAGATTACCGCGAATGCAATCTACCGCGCCACGATATTAATCTGCCCGACGCCGCCTTCGGCGTTGACATGAATCGTTACAGGCGCCTGCGGGTGCGCCGGGTTGATCCAGGTGCCGCCGCGCTTTTCCAGTCCCTTCACCGAGATCTGCCCGATTCCGCCGTGCGCGGTGGCGGCGATGCCGGCCGAGGCGGGAAGAATGACGGTTGCTTGTCCCACGCCGCCCTTCAGATCCACGGTGTAATCGCGCCGCGGATTCCCGCTAAGGTCGAGGTTCATTTCGCCGACACCCATGTGCACCTCGATGCTGCGGAGGTTGACCGAGCCGAGCGTCATCCGCGCCGACCCGGCCCCCAGATGGGCGACCACATCCAGCGGTACATTGTCATTCAGCCGCAAATTCCAGTTGTAGATGGTGCCGGAAGCGGCGTGGGAGCCGTTGGGCTGCTCCAGACGAATTTCCCGGCGGACCCCGGTCGTATCGTCGATCAGGACCGGCTTCCAGCCTGGCACATTGTAGGTAAGGTCGGCGTCGAGCAGGTTGGGCGAGCCGCCTTCGATCTGGAGCTCGCCGGCGCCCATTTTAAGCTCCAGGCGCGCCATTTCGGAGTTGTCCAGCGCGACCGTCCGGGTTTCGTGCCGGGTGGGGCCGGCCGGGACGGCCGCCTCACAGCCGGTGAGCGCGACCGCGGCGCAAAGCATCAGCAAACGGGCCATTGCTACCATTTTTCAATGATACGCAGGCGCTGGATCAGCGGTTCATGATCTCATCAGGGAGCCAAAGCCGCGGCAAGGTCCCGCCGGTAACTTCTACTTCACCACTTCAACGCCATTAGGCTGCAAATTCAGCACTTGCTGGCCCGAAGCGAGGGGGCCGACCGAGTTTGCGTCAATGGAGATTTCAATCGCCGATCCATCGGCGACGCGTAAAATCGCGTGTTTTGAAAATTCGAAGTCGCGCACGTCGTCCTGTTTGAGCGCCGGCTGAACGGCCGCGGACCCGTCGACGGATAAAGAGATCCAGGTCGGCCGCAGGACGTGGATCCGGGCGTGGTGGGCTGTTGCGGGGGCCGGCGGCGGATCGGCGGGCCGCGGCCGGACGGCAACCGCCGCGGATTGTGCCGGCCGGGCTTCGCTGCGGTGCTGGAATCGATAGAAACCAAGCAGAGCGGCAAGGATCAACCCGGCGGCGACGGCGAACAGGACCCGCGAACCAGTTTTCCGCTCTCCTGATGGGGCCGCCAGGATCGATTCGCTGCCGAGGAGGGCCTGGCGGGCCGCTTCCAGAGGATCTACCGGCGCGGCTTGCGGCGGCGGAGCCCCGGGAGCGTGTTGCTGAACCGTTTTCTCCGGAGCCTCGTCTTCTCCAGGCGATGGAACTCCTCCTCCATCGTGGCCGGGAGCGTGGTCCTGAACCGATTCCTGAGCCAGTTCTTCGATTTCCTCTACCGGTTCCTCTGCCGGCGGCTCCTGAATCGCCTCGATTGGCGGGATTTCCGGCTCGGGCGGGATTGGATCCGGAGCCGGAAGCGGCGGGGCGTCCCGAACCGGTTCCGGCATCGGGAAGCTGTCCGGACTTTCTCCGCCGCGCTCGACGATCTGTTCGAGCTGCCGGACGGCCATCTTCTGCGAATCCCCGGCGCCGGCCCCGGCGATGTGGCGGCGCAGGTGGCCGAGCATTTCCGTGACCACCGCCGGAGCGTCGGCAAGCTGCGCGTCCTTGGCGATCTCATGCAGGCGGCGCGCCCCGACCACATAGCGGTCGCCGCGGTCCTGGCAGTAGCGGATTTCGCAAAGAACCAGACGGCTGTCCACTTCGACGGCGACGACCATCTCCGAATCGACCGGCTCGGGAGAGAGAAAACGCAGCCCGGTGCCGGAAATATCGATGAGTTTGGAGTCGATGGTTCGCGGCTCGTCTCCGGGGATAATCACGCGAATCGGAGAACTGAGCGGAAATCGCGGCTCGCCTCGGTGTTCCATACTGTAAATCGGATCGGCGGAATCGGCGGATCGCTGTAGGAAATGGTAGTAGCCTGAAGGGGAGAGCGCGATGAGATCCTCATTCCTTTTCTTAACCTTAACGATGATCAGCGCGGCCCAGGAACTGCCTCCCGTCCCGGCGACCCCGAAAAAGCCGGTCACCGAAGAGTATCAAGGCGTCAAAGTGACGGACGACTACCGCTGGCTGGAGCCGGCGGGCGATCCGCAAGTGAAGGAATGGGCGGAGCAGCAAAATGCGCGCACCCGCGCCTATCTGGACGGGCTGCCGATGCGCGCGGCCATCGTCGGGCGCCTGAATGAACTGTACAAAGCCCAGACGGTGCGGTTTGGCGATCTGAAGGCGCGGGGCGGGGTATTGTTTGCCATCGAGCGCCGGCCGCCGAAGCCGCAGCCGTTCCTCGTGACGCTCAACTCGGTGGACGATCCGGCCTCGGCGCGGGTGATTGTGGATCCCGACGCGATCGATCCGGGCGGCGCCACCAGCATCGATTTTTATGTTCCCTCGCTCGATGGGAAGCTGGTCGCGGTGTGCCTGTCCAAGAACGGCAGCGAGGACGGATCGGTATCCGTCTTCGAGGTCGCCACGGGAAGGCGGCTTCCCGATGCCATCCCGCGCGTGAATTATCCGACCGCCGGCGGGAGCCTGGCCTGGAACGCGGACGCAACCGGATTCTGGTACACGCGCTATCCGCACGCGGGCGAGCGCGCCGAAGCGGACCTGAATTTTTATCAGCAGGTCTATTTTCATCGCCTGGGAACCGATGCCGGCGAGGATCAGTACGCGCTCGGCAGGGAGTTTCCGCGCATTGCCGAGACCGAGTTGATCTCCTCCGGCGATGGGAAATACCTGCTGGCGCGCGTGGCCGACGGCGATGGCGGGCAGTTCCTGCATTACATTTTGAATCCGGACGGGCGATGGCACCAGTTGACCCGCTTATCGGATCAGATTTCGGACGCCGCCTTCGGGCCTGACGGATCCCTGTATATGCTGTCGCGAAACAATGCGCCGATGGGCAAGATTTTGCGGCTCCCCGGGCCGAGTCATTCGCTGGCAAACGCGGCGGTCGTGGTGACGCCCGGACGGAGCTCGATCGACGGATTTTTGCCGGCCGACGGGCATTTGTATATCGCCTACATGGCCGGCGGGCCCTCCAGGCTGCTCGATAAGAGCGGGACGAAGTCCGAGCGCGCCATCGATCTTCTGCCGGTGTCCTCGGTCGGCGGCATGGCGCTGTTCGGCGGTGATCTGCTGTTTGAAAACGAAAGCTATACCGAGCCGGCGGCCTGGTACCGCTACAATCCGGCCAGCGGGGTGGTGAAAAAGACCGCGCTGGCCGAGACTTCGCCCGCCGATTTCAGCGACGCGGAAGTGATCCGTTCGTTTGCGGTTTCCAAAGACGGGACGCGCGTTCCGATGAACATTTTGCGGCGCAAGGGAACCAGGCTTGACGGCTCCAATCCGGTTTTGCTCACCGGCTATGGAGGATTTGGCATCAGCCTCTCGCCCGGATTTTCGGCGCGGCGGAGATTGTGGCTGGATCACGGCGGGGTTTGGGTGGTGGCGAATCTGCGCGGCGGCGGGGAGTTCGGCGAGGCCTGGCATGAGGCCGGCCGGCTGGCGAAAAAGCAGAACGTGTTCGACGATTTTATCGCCTGCGCCGAAGCGCTGATCAAGATGAAGTACACCAATCCCGGGAAGCTGGCGATCGAAGGCGGAAGCAACGGAGGCTTGCTCATGGGCGCGGCGCTGACGCAGCGGCCGGATCTGTTCCGCGCGGTGGTGAGCCACGTCGGCATCTATGACATGCTGCGGCTGGAGACGTTTCCCAACGGCGCCTTCAACGTCACCGAGTACGGGACCATCAAGGACCGCGATCAGTTTCAGGCGCTCTATGCCTATTCCCCCTATCAGCATGTCAAGGACGGCACCGATTATCCGGCGGTGCTGCTGTTGACCGGGGATCACGACGGCCGCGTGGATCCGATGAACTCGCGCAAGATGGCGGCGCGGCTCCAGGCGGCCACGCGCTCCAACCGTCCGATATTTTTGCGGACAAGCTCGACGTCCGGCCACGGCTTCGGGACTCCGCTGAACGAGCAGGTGGCCCAGGATGCGGACGTGTTTTCGTTCCTGTTCGATCAGTTGGGCATGAAGTAGCAGGATCTAGTGCAGGCCCCGGCGCTTGAGATAGGCGAGCAGCCCGGCCGGGTCGTCGCTGATGATGGCATCCACCTCGGCCCCGATCAGCCTGTCCCAGTCCGCCGGCAGATTGGCGGTCCAGGGGATTACTTCGATTCCCGCGGCGTGCGCGGCGCGAACTTTTCCCGGCGTCACCAGCGGATAATGCGGGGAAACGGCGCTGGCTTCGGCGTCGCGCGCGATGGAAACGAAATCGCGATCGTCGCCCTCCCACAGCGCCACGCGCTTGATCTCCGGCGCCAGCTCCTTCATCGCGTGCAGGGTCCGGAAATCGAAGGATTGCAGCAGAACGCGCTGTTCCAGCCGGTGCGCGCGCACCCGCTCCAGCACCATGCGCGCAAACTCCCCGGGCGGAGGCGTCAACTCCGGATGATCGGGGAAGCTTTTCGTTTCGATGTTGAACCAGAACCGGCCGCGCCGGGAAAGGTCGAACACCTCGTCAAGAGACGGCATGCGCGTGCCGGGAACCGGCGTCTGTTCGGGGAACTGCGGGTTGCGGATTTTGCCGCAATCCCATTGGCGAAGCTCGGCGAAGGTCAGCTCGTGAATGGCCGCCTTCGGCCGCGGGCCGCTGCAGACCGGCGGCTGAAGGTACGGATCATGCGAGACGACGATCCCGTTGTCCTTGGTCACCGCCATATCGAGTTCGAGCGCGTCGACGCCGATCGAGATCGCGTACTCGAACGCGGGAAGCGTATTTTCCGGGCGCATGGCGCGCGCGCCGCGGTGGCCGTGGACCAGAATCCTTGGCGCCGCGCCCATGGCCGAAGCCGCGCCGGCGCCGAGCACAAAGCCGCGCCGGGTCATCAGCCCTCGGCGCGCCGCAGCTCGCACTGGCAGCAATCGCTGCAGCGGCGGCATTTTTCGCAGCGATGATTCGGACACACGTCCTTGGTGCAGTGGACGCAGATGTCGGCCGAGGGTTCTGCGCAGATGTTGCAGGTGAAGGCGGCGGCTTCGGTCATTGCTTTTTGGGCGGAGGCTGCCGGCTCAAAATCCCGCGGCAGCGCTGCGCTTCCTTGTCCACGATTTGAAATTCCTGTTCCTTTTGCGCGGCCAGATCCGTAATGTACTGCCGCAGATTGTCGCGGTTGGAGGAGTTTTCGGCCAGCACGCCGAGCAGCAGATCGCCCACCGCCGGATTCTGGTAGTTGCGCACGCCTTCGGCGAGCGAATGCAGGCGCGCTTCAAGCGACTGCAACCGGAAATAGGTGTCCAGGGCCAGCGTCAATCGCTCCGGCTGCTGTTCCAGCGCCTTGGCCGAGTTGACCAGATAGCCGAGCTCGTCCTCGGCGCCCTTCCACTGTTGGACATAGGTCTGCGGGGCGCCTTTGGCCACCCACTCCTGAGGCGTGAGCGAATCGAGAATGGGTTTCAAGCGGGCGGCCTGCGCGGAAAGCGCGGCGACGGATTTGCTCACGTCCCAATCCGCCGAAACGCCTTGCGCCGGAAGCGCGGCGGGAAGAAGAAGCAGCGGCAGGAGACACTTCATAAGCTCTACGCCTAGTGTCGCATGAGGTGTTTTGTTGTACAATCGCAGATCGGCGCCCGCGGGCGTTCTTCAGTTCTTCTATGCGATCCCTCCTGATTCTGCTCTGCGCCTTTGAAGCTTCCGCGTTCGCGACCTGGTCGGTGGTGGCGGTGGACCGCAGCACCGGACGCGTGGTGATCTCCTCGTCGACCTGCACCGGCAACAGCGACGACTTTCTCAAGGACGTGCAAGCGGTGGTGGTGCCGGGCAAGGGCGTGGCGGCCTGCCAGGCCGGCGCCGACTTCGATACGCACCAGAACCAGACGCTGGTGTTCGACCAGTTGCAGCGCGGAACCGATCCGGCGCGCATCATCGAGCTGCTGAGCGAGGACCCCGGTTTTCAGAGCCGCCAATACGGCATCGTCGATTTGCAGGGGCGCGCCGCCGGGCACTCCGGGCTGGCCAACGGCTTTGTCAGCCAGGATCTGCACGGCCAGGTTCCCGGCACCGAGATTTTCTATTCGATCCAGGGAAATATTTTGCGGTCCGGACAAGTGGTGCCCAGCGCGGTCAAAGCCTTTGTGGCGGCGCGCGGCGGCGTCACGGACCGGGTGATGGCGGCCATGGAAGCGGCCGACGCGGCCGGCGGCGACAGCCGCTGCACCTGCCAGGTTCCTCCGCTGCCTCCGGAATCGAAAGGCATTCCCTGCACGCTGCGAACCTCGCTGGTGGCCTATATTCTGGCCGCGGATCCGCACGACACCAACGGCCCGGCGGATCAGCCCAATCTGCACAATAACGGCAAATATTCGATGTACATCACCGTTTCGCAGCCGAACATGGGTCCGCAATACCAGATCAAGCCGGGCGAGGATCTGGACCCGGTGAAGACGCTGCGCAAACGATACGACGCCTGGCTGAAGGCGCACCCGGAGTTTCGGAGATAAGTTTATGCGATCGATGGTTGTGTTGCTGATGATCACGGCAGTCGCGCCGCTGGAAATGGCCATGGCTCAGGCCCGCGGCGGCGGCCGCGGCCGCGGACCAGGCCTGGTGCAAAACATGACGCTGATCACCACCGCGTGGCCCGACGGAGGCATGATTCCCGCCCGCTATACCCAGGAGGGCGCCGAAATTTCGCCGATGATCCAGTGGAGCTCCCCGCCGGCGGGAACCGTAAGCTTCGTCTTAACGTTCGTCGACGCCGATACGGTGGTGAACAACTCCACCGACGGGCTGCTGCACTGGATGGTGTGGAATATTCCGGCGACCGCCACCAGCATCCCCCAGGGGCGGCCGGATGGATTCGAACTGCCGGACGGCATGCGGCAGATCAGCGTGAGCGGTTCGCGCTATCGCGGTCCGGGAGCGCCGGCGGCGGGTCCGCTGCATCACTATATTTTGGAGCTGTACGCGCTGGATACGGCCATCGACATTAAAGTGAACCCGCAAGGCCCGCAGGAGCCCAACCCGAACGTGCAGGCGATCCGGACGCAGATCATGCAGGCGATGGCGGGCCACATCCGGGCAAAGGCCGCCTATGTCGGCTTGTTCCATCGCTCCCAGTAGCAGCGACGCGTCACAACAAATCCTGGCGTCCCGATTTTTCCAGCCGCTTGACGATCTCGCCCACCTGCTGGGCGCGAGCGCGGTCGGCGATGAGCAGCGCGTCCGGGGTATCGACCACGATTAAATCCTTCACGCCGATCAGCGCCACGAATTTTTCGGCGTGGACGTAATTGCCGCTGCTTGCCTCGGCCAATGCGTCGGCTCGAAGGACGTTCCCGGCGGCGTCGCGGCGCTCCAGCTCGTAAACGGCGTTCCAGCTTCCCACGTCGTTCCAGCCGATGTCGCCCGCGGCGATGCCGGCCACCGACGGAGCTTTTTCGAGCACCGCGTAGTCGATCGAAATGTTTTCGCACTTGGGGAAAACTTCCTTCAGGCGCGCGGCGAACTGCCGGTGGCTGAAAGCCGGCAGGCTGGCCAGCAGCGCCGCGGTTTTGGGAAGAAACCGGCGCAGCGCCTCCAGCAGCACGCTGGTGCGCCAGAAAAACATGCCCGCGTTCCAATAGAAATTGCCAGCCGCCAGGAATTGCGCGGCCGTTTCCGGATCTGGTTTTTCGCGGAATCCGAGCGTTTCCACCACCGCCGGCGACGGGCGCACGCCCCTGGGGAACTCAATATATCCGTAACCGGTTTCGGCCCATCGCGGCTGGATGCCGAGCACCACGATCTTGCCCTGGCGCGCGGCGCCGAACGCCGGCTTGAGCAGGCGGACGTAGTCGCGCGGGCGGGCGATCAAATGGTCGGCCGGAAAAACACCCATCACCGACTCCGGATCGATGGAGCGGAGGATGTGCGCGGCCAGCCCGATGGCTGGCGCGGTGTTGCGCTGCGCCGGCTCGGCCAGAATCTGCCGTTTGGGAATTTCCGGAAGCTGACGGGCGATCTCGTCCCGCAGGCGGTCGCTAGTCAGCACCCAGAGATGATCGGGCGGAAGAACCGGCCGCAGGCGGTCGACGGTCTGTTGAATCAGGGACCGGTCGCCGAAAAACTTCAGAACCTGTTTTGCGCGGCCGCGGCGGCTGCGCGGCCAGAATCGCGTGCCGCGCCCGCCGGCGAGAATAAGGCCGTAAAAATGAGGGTTCAGGGACATGGTGATTGCGGCGCCGGCCGGGGATCGTCTGGCGCGGTTCTTTCCAGGATACCGGAACCGCCGGAGCGATCCGGCTTTGCGGCCGTCGGCTGCGGATGCTTATGTTATTCTGAAGCCAACTGCGAAGCTTTGAAATGCGCGTTCGCTCGGTTTTTTTGCTGGTAGTTGCGGGATTTGCCACCTGGGGCGTGTTACGCGCGCAACGGCCCTTCCAGCAATATCAAACCGCCGAGGAACACGCCGAATACTCGATTCCTTCCGACGCCTACGAAACCCACGAATGGACCCGGGCGCGGCTCGCCTACCCCTCGATTATGGCGCCGCATGGCTATCCGGACGGCTACAAACGCTGGACCATCGATTATCCTCGCTCGGACCGGCTGCTGCTCAAAGGCATCAAGCGGCTGACGCGCATCGACGCCCGCTCGGTGGAGCAGGTGGTATTCCTGGACGGCTCCGACGACGTCTATAACTGGCCGTTGATGTACGCGGTGGAGGTTGGCTACTGGAATCTCACCGATGAAATGGCGGCGCAGCTTCGCGAATACCTGCTGCGCGGCGGATTTTTCATGTGCGACGATTTTCACGGCACCATCGAATGGGAAAACTTCATGAACAGCATGCGGAAGGTTTTTCCCGACCGTCCGGTGGTGGATATTGACAACAAAGATCCCATCTTCCACGTCATATATGATCTGGACGACCGTTTTCAGGTGGCCGGGGCGCAGTACCTGATGACCGGAAGGCGTTATGAATATGATGGTTACGAGGCCAAGTGGCGCGGGATCTACGATGATAAAGGCCGGTTGATGGTGGCGATCTGCCACAATATGGACCTGGGTGATGCCTGGGAGTGGTCGGATGATCCGCGGTACCCGGAAAAATGGGCCTCGCTCGCCTACCGGATCGCCTGTAACTATTTCATGTACGATTTATCTCACTGATGTTCGAGCTATTTTTCAAGTATCCGCTGGCTGTGTTCTCGCGCGGCACCTTCGTCCTGCTGGGCGGATGGCCGAAGTGGGCGCTGATTGCGGCGATCCTTTTGGCCGCGGCCGGCTTCGGGTTGCTGGTGCGGCGGATGACGGCGGAGCGGGGACGCGTGCACGGCGTGCGGTCGGTCGCGGTATGGCTGCTGCAAACCGCACTCGCCTCCATCCTGCTGTTGATGCTGTGGCATCCGGCGCTGAGCGTGGCCACGCTGCGGCCGCAGCAGAATATCATCGCCGTGGTGGTGGATGATTCGGCCAGCATGGCGGTCCGGGACGCCGGCGGCTCCTCGCGCTGCGAGGCGGCAGTGCGGGTTCTGAACTCGGGCCTGCTGGATGCTTTGCAAAAAAAGTTTCAGGTCCGGCTTTACGGCCTGTCCGATCATCTGGAACGGATTCAGAAGCTCGACCAGCTTCACTGCGCCGGGCCATCGACGCGCATCGGCGATTCGCTCAAGGAAGTTTTGGCCGATGCATCGAGCCTGCCGATCGGCGCGGTGGTTTTGCTGTCGGATGGCGCGGACAATTCGGGCGGAATCGATCTGGAGACCATCTCCGAGATCCGCCGCCAGCGTATTCCGGTCCATACCATCGGGTTCGGGCGCGAAAAGATGGAGCGCGACGTGGAGTTGAGCGACGTTGAGGTGCCGCAGCGCGCGCTGCCCGATTCGCGTCTGGCCGCCCAGGTGAGCTTTCATCAGCATGGCTACGCCGGCCAGACCGCGAAGATCACGTTGAAGGACGGCGGCAAGATTCTGGCGTCCCGGACGGTGACGCTGAAGGCCGATGGCGTGGAACAGACCGAATCGATTCTGTTCAACGCGGGAACGGCGGGAGTGAAGACGATCGAAACCTCGATCGATGCGCTGCCGAACGAAGAGAACGTGAAGAACAACCAGTTGGTCCGGCTGGTGAACGTTGATCAGCGGACCGCGCTGGTCCTTTATATGGAAGGCGAGCCGCGCTGGGAGTTCAAGTTCCTCAAGCGCGCCGTCGAGGACGACCGCAATCTGCACCTGCTCACCATCCTGCGGACCACGCAAAACAAGATCTATGTGCAGGACGAGTACAACGACGCCCCGCGGCTGAAAGACGGCTTTCCGACGCGCGTCGAGGACCTGTTCCAGTTCGATGGGCTGATCATCGGATCGAGCGAAGCGGCCTACTTCACCAGCAACCAGCAGCAGTTCATTCACGATTTCGTCGACCGGCGGGGCGGCGGCCTGCTGTTTCTGGGCGGCAAGGACGCGCTGGCCGACGGCGGCTACAAGCAATCGGCGCTGAACGACCTGCTGCCGGTGATTCTGCCGGACAGGAAGGGCACTTTCGTGCGCGCGCCGGCCAACGTCGAGCTGACCAGCGCGGGCCGCGACAGCCTGATCACCCGGATTGAGGAAGATCCGCAGAAAAATGCGGAAAAGTGGCGCAAAATGCCGTACATTTTGAACTTTCAGGATCCGGGGCAGCCCAAGCCGGGCGCGGTGGTGCTGATGGACGGCCTGCCGCTGCAAGGCGGGCGTTTTCCGCTGCTGATCACGGAAAATTTCGGGCGCGGGCGCACCGCCGTGTTCGCCACCGGAGGAAGCTGGCGCGGCTGGCAGATGCAGATGCCGGTTTCCGACATGACCCACGAGATGTTCTACACCCAGCTTTTGCGCTGGCTGGTGAGCGATACGCCGCGGCGCGTGGTGGCCTCCACTCCGCGCCAGGTGCTGGAAGACGAAGCCAGAGTGCCGCTGCGCGCGCAGGTCTTCGGCGCCACCTATCTTCCGGCGAGCGACGCGACGGTGGAGGCGCACATTCTGGGTCCGGAGGGAATCGCCGAAACGGTGGAGATGCGGCCCGATCCGGTCGAGCAGGGAGTGTTTACGGCGGAATATACGACGCCGAAGGCGGGATCGTATCTGGTGGAGATGACGGCCAAGCGCGCGGGCGAAGATCTGGGCCGCGATACGCTGACGTTCCGGCGCGAGGATGGCGTGGCGGAAAATTTCAAGGTCGAACAGAACCGCGAGCTGCTGGAGAAGCTGGCGCAGGAAACCGGCGGCCGGTATTACACGCCGGCGGAGGCGCGGAAGCTGGGCGGCGATATCGGCTATTCGGAGGCGGGCATCACGGTGCGGGAAACGCGCGATCTGTGGGATATGCCGGCGGTGTTCCTGCTGCTGCTGCTGCAGCGCTCCGGCGAGTGGCTGTTGCGGCGGAAGTGGGGCGTGATATGAGGATTCGCGGCCGGGCCGTGAAGGGCGGGGTTTTCTTGGTTCTGCTCGCCGCGCCGCTGATGCGCGCGGAGACGTTTTATGTGACCATTGCCGGGCTGGGCGGCGAGCCGGAATATGAGCAGCGCTTCGAGGGCTGGGCCAAGGATCTGGACAAGCTCCTCAAGCAAGCCGAGCCGAATGCCAAAATCGCGACCATGTTCGGCGCGGGCGCTACGAAAAGTGCGATTGAGGCGAAATTTCAGGAGATCGCGCAGCAGGCCAAGCCGGATGATTCGGTCATCGTGATGCTGATCGGCCACGGCAGCTTCGACGAGTCCGACTACAAGTTCAACATCCCGGGCCCGGATCTGACCGGAACCGAGCTGGCCAACCTGCTGGAGAAGATTCCGGCCAAACACCAACTGGTGGTGAACATGACCAGCTCGAGCGGGGCCTCGATCGTTTCGCTGGAAAAGCCGGGACGCGTGGTGATCACGGCGACCAAGTCCGGTACCGAAAAGAACGCGACCTATTTTGCGCGCTACTGGATCGAGGCGCTGCGCGATCCGGCCTCGGACGCCGATAAAAACCAGGTGATCAGCGCGCTGGAAGCCTTCCGCTATGCAGAACAGAAGACGGCGAAGTTCTTCGAGACGCAGAATCGCCTGGCCACCGAGCATGCGCTGATCGAGGACACCGGCAAGGGCGACGGCGTCAAAGCGCCCGGTCCGGATAACGGCGAAGGGCTGGTGGCGGGCCGCTTTGCGGTCCTTCATCTGGGCGCGGTCTCGGCGCAGATCAACGATCCGGAAAAATTGAAGCTGCTCAAGCACAAAGAAGAGCTGGAGCAGGCCATCGACGAGTTGAAGTATAAGAAGGCGTCGATGGATTACAACGAATACCGGCGGCAGCTCCAGGCGTACCTGATCGAGCTCGCCAGGACGCAGGAGGCGCTGGATAAGTGAAGCGCAAAGCGGGCGCCTTGGTTTCTCTTCTTCTGGCGGCTCTGCCGGCCGCGGCGCAGACGGCCGATCCGGCCCGCTGCGCGGCGCTGAAGCATCACGGCGATCCGCAGACGGCGCAGTGCTATCAGCAACTCACGCGATCCGGCGATCCGGGAATCGCGGCCAAAGGGTATTGGGGGCTGCGCGATTACCAGCGCGCCAACGATCTGTTCCGGGCCGCCGTGAAGGCGCATGATAAAGATCCCTATTTACGCGTCCGCTGGGGCCGCATGTATCTGGAGCACTGGCAGCCCGGCGACGCCAGCGATCTTTTCCGCGAAGCGCTGGAACTGAAGAAGGATTATGCGCCGGCGCTGCTCGGCCTGGCTCTGGTCGCCGCGGACGGATTCGAGGGGAAAGCGGCGGAGCTGGCCCAGCAGGCGCTGAAGAGCGATCCCAAACTGGTGGAGGCGCAGGAGCTGCTGGCGCGCGTGGCGCTGGAGGACAATAATCCGGAAAAGGCGGCAAGCGAAGCAAACAAGGCGCTGGCGATCTCTCCGGAAGCGCTCGATGCGATGTCGGTGCTGGCGGCCATCGACTGGCTGGACGATAAGAGGACCACTCCGTGGCTCGACCGGATTCTGCGGATCAATCCGCATTACGGCGAGGTGTATGCAACCGCCGGGCATTTTTTCGTGCTCAACCGCCGCTACGACGAAGGCATTCTGGCCTATCGCAAAGCCCTGCAATTGAAGCCGGATCTGTGGAGCGCGCGCAGCGAGCTGGGGATCAACCTGATGCGGCTGGGCGATGAGACGGAAGCGCGGCAGCAGCTTGAAGAGTGCTGGCGCAACGGATACCAGAGCACCTCGACGAAAAATTCGCTCACGCTGCTGGATAGCTATAAGAACTTCGTCACCTACCGGACTCCGACGGCCATCCTCCGGCTGCACAAAAAAGAAGCCGAACTGCTGCGGCCGTATGTCGAAAGCGAGATGCAGCGGGCGCTGGCCACCTACGAGCGGAAATACAAGTTCAAGCTGAACGGGCCGGTGGAGCTGGAAGTTTATCCGGATCACGAAGATTTCGCGGTGCGCACCATGGGCATGCCCGGCCTGGGCGCGCTGGGGGTGACGTTCGTCGCCACCCAGGCGTTCACCGAAGGCGAACGCGGCGCGAAGTTCACGGCGTCGGTGGCCATGGATTCTCCGAGCGCGCGGCCGCCCGGGCAGTTCCATTGGGACAGCACGATGTGGCACGAGTTGAGCCACGTCTACGTGCTGGCGATGACCAACAGCCGGGTCCCGCGCTGGTTCACCGAAGGACTGGCGGTTTATGAAGAAACGGCCAACGGCAACCCCGACTGGGGCGACCGGCTGGATCCCGAGGCGATCAACGCCATCAAAAATCACAAGCTGCTGCCGATCGCGGAGCTGGACCGCGGCTTTATTCATCCCACCTATCCGGCGCAGGTGGTGGTGTCGTATTTCCAGGGCGGCAAGATCTGCGACTTCATCGCTCAGCGATGGGGCTACGGGAAGCTGCTGGCGATGATCGAGGATTTCAAAAACCTGACGCCGACGGTGGAGGTGATTCAGAAAGAATTCAACCTGAAGCCGGAGGAGTTTGATAAACAATTCCTGGCCTGGCTGGAGGATTCGACCAAAGTCACCGTAAACGGATTCGAGGAGTGGAAAAAGCAGCTTCTCGAAGTCTCCAAGGCGGCCAAGCAGAAGGATTGGGACAAAGTGATCCAGCTCGGCACGCCGATTCGTGACGTTTATTCCGATTATGTCGAAGCGGGCAGTGTCTACGAATTTTTATCCGACGCCTACCTGGCGAAAAACGACAAGGCGGGTGCGATGAAGCAGCTCGCGCGTTATGCCGATGTCGGCGGGCGCGACCCGGTGCTGCTCAAGAAGCTTTCGGATCTGGAAACCGAAGCCGGAGACAAGCGCGCCGCGGCGCGCACGCTGGAGCGGCTGGACTGGATTTATTTGAAGGACGAGGAAGCGCACCGCAAGCTGGGCCAGCTCGACCTGGATTTGAAAAATTACGAAGGCGCGGTTCGCGAATGGGGCGCCGCGCTGGCGGCCGGCACGGTCGATCCGGCGGGTGCGCACTATGAACGCGCGGTGGCGCTGAACGCGCTGCATCGGAGCGCGGAAGCAAAGGATGAAGTTCTTTCGGCGCTCGAAGCGGCGCCGGATTACAAGCCCGCCCAGAAACTACTGCTTCAACTAAGCGACAAGGAATAAGACAGAATAATTAAATGTCCACCACCACCGTTTCCTCCATCGAATCGAGCGAGCTGAAGGACCGCATTGTCCGATTTCAAAAAGTGCGCGACGACATTGTCGCGCAGGTTCGCCGCGTGATCGTGGGACAGGACGAAGTGATCGAGCAGGTGATGATCGCGCTGTTTGTGGGCGGCCACTGCCTGATCACCGGCCTGCCGGGCACGGCCAAGACGCTGCTGGTGCGGACGCTGGCGCAGGCGCTGGGGCTGGAGTTCCGCCGCATCCAGTTCACGCCGGACCTGATGCCGTCCGATATCACCGGCACCGACATCATCGAGGAAGATCCCACCACCGGGCGCCGCACCTGGACGTTTGTTCCGGGTCCGATTTTCGCCAACGTGCTGCTGGCCGACGAGATCAACCGAACGCCGCCCAAGACGCAATCGGCGCTGCTGGAGGCGATGCAGGAATTGTCCTGCACGGTGCGCGGCAATCATTACAAGATCCGGCCGCCGTTTTTCGTTTTGGCGACGCAGAACCCGATCGAGCTCGAAGGCACGTATCCGCTGCCGGAAGCGCAACTGGACCGCTTTATTTTTAATACGCTGCTTGACTATCTGTCTGCCGATCATGAGATGCAGGTGCTCGGCCTGACCACGACGACGCATCAGGCGCAGGTGGAGGCGGTGACGAACGCCGAGGAGATTCTGGATTTTCAGCAGGTGGTGCGGATGGTGCCGATCGCGGATTCGGTGGCGCGCTACGCGGTCGATCTGGTGCGCGCCACGCGCGCCACCGACCCCGCGGCGCCCGATTTCATCAAGAAATACGTGAACTTCGGCGCCAGCGTCCGCGCCGCGCAGTTCCTGGTGCTGGCCTCCAAGGCCCGGGCGCTGATGCGGCATCGTTATCACGTCTCGTTTGAGGACGTGACCGCGCTGGTGCGGCCCATCCTGCGGCATCGCATTCTGCTGAACTTCCAGGCCGAGTCGGACCGGCTGACGCAGGACGATATTCTGAAAAAACTGCTGGAGGCGATGCCCGCTCCCAAGGCGTAGACGCGGCGGCGGGCGTGGCCCGGCCGATGGGGAAACGATGTTGCAACGATTCCTAGATCCGAGCGTTCTTGCCGGCATCTCCGGGCTGGATCTGATCGCCAAGACGGTGGTCGACGGATTCATCGCCGGCCTGCACCGCTCCCCCGATTTCGGCTTCAGCCAGGAGTTCGCCGAATACCGCGCCTACACGCCGGGCGACGACCTCCGGCACGTCGACTGGAACGTCTTTGCGCGCACCGAGCGCGCCTTTCTCAAACGCTATCGCGGCGAGACCAACTCGCAGTTGACCATCCTGCTGGACGCCAGCCGCTCGATGAAGTTCGGCTCGCATGCCACCGACAAGCTCGAATACGCCAAGTTTTTGGCGGCTTCGCTGGCTTATCTGGCGCATATGCAGCGGGACGCGGCGGGGCTGATCGTTTTCGACGACGAAGTTCGCCGCTACGTGCGGGCGTCGTCGCGGCAGGGCCAGTTGGCGCGGATTCTGCACGCCATCGAAAACGCGCAGGCCGGCGCGCGGACCGATTTCGCCCGTCCGTTCCTGACGCTTCAGGAGTTTTTGCGCCGCCGGGGAATCGTGGCGGCCATCTCGGATTTCTGGGAGCAGCCGGCGAAGATCGTCCAGACGGTCGAGCCGCTGCGCTACCGCGGCAATGATCTGATTCTGTTTCACGTACTCGATCCGGAAGAGATTCATCCCAGGCTGCGGCATCCGGCGCTGCTGGAGGATCTGGAAACGGGCGAGGCGATGGAGGTGTCGCCTGACTACGTCTCGCACGAATATCGGAGCAAAGTGGACGCGCATCTGGAGGATCTGCGCACCCGCGCCAAGGGTGCGGGCATCGATTATTTTCTGATCGACACCAGCCGCCCGCTCGACGCCGCGCTGCGCGAGTATCTGGCGATCCGGAAGGGAAAGATGTGACGGCGCCGCGGGCGGACTGCGGCGCGGGCCGCTAGAGGGTTTTATGGGCTTCTTCGCACCATGGTTTTTGGCCGGGATCGCGGCCGTGGGTCTGCCGGTGTGGCTGCATCTGCTCAAAAAACACCGCTCCGATCCGCGCCCGTTTCCGTCGCTGATGCTGTTTGAAAGGCGCGAGGTAAGCTCGGTGAAGCACCGGCGGCTGGAGCATCTTGTGCTGTTCGCGCTGCGCGCGGCGATGCTGATCCTGCTCGCGCTGCTGTTCGCCAATCCGTTTATCCGGCGGGCCATTCCGATTGCGCGTCAGAAGCACCTTACGGTGATCGCGGTGGACGATTCGTTCAGCATGAGGGCGGGGAACCGATTGCAGCAGGCCAAGGATCAGGCGCAGAGCATTCTTGCCTCGCTGCGCCCCGGCGATCCGGTGCAGGTGGTCGCGCTGGGGGCCCAGATCCAGACGCTGACGCAGCCCACCACGGATCTTGCGGAGGCCCGCGCGGCGATCCATTCGATCCAGCCGGCCGACAGCCGGGCCAGTTTCGGGGAGCTGGCGCGCTATTCGCGGACGCTGGCCGAATCGGTCCAATCGCCGATTGAACTGGATCTGGTGAGCGATCTGCAAAAGTCGGCGATGCCGCCCGGATTCGCGGATCTGCGGCTTGATCCGGGGACCAATCTGGTGCTGCATCAGGTGGGCGACGCGGCGCCGAACTGGACGGTCGAAAGCGTGACGGCGCCGCGGCGCGTCTACGATCCGAAAAAAGTTCGCATTCAGGCCATCATTGCGGGGTTCGGCGCGCCGGCCGCCAAGCGCGCCGTGTCGCTGCTGCTCAATGGGAAGTCGCTTCAGACCAAGACCGTGGACGTCCCCGAAAACGGCCGCGCGCAGGTCGAATTTCTGGGCCTGGACGCGCCCTACGGATTCAGCCGCGGCGAGGTGCGCATCGATTCGGCGGACATCCTGGCGGCCGACGATCATTACGATTTCGCGGTGGAGCGCGCCGATCCGAAAAAAATTCTGTTCGTCGACGACGGCCGGCATCCGCGCGCGGAGCTGTACTACAAAGCCGCGCTCGACGCCTCGCCCGATTCCGCGTTCACGCTCGAAAGCCTGCGTCCGGAGCAGGCCGCCAATGCGAAGCTTGCAAACTACGCTCTGATCGTTGTTTCGGATCTGGGCGCGCTGGCAGGCGGTTTTGAAGATTCGCTCAAAGGCTACGTCAGCAGCGGCGGGGCGCTGCTGATCGCCTTGGGACCGGCCTCGGCCGCCGCGCCGCGCGTCCCGGTGCTCGATGAAGCGATTCAAAGCTCGGCCTACGCGCATCCGGAAGGCGAGATGTTTTTGAGCGTCTCGGAACTGGACACCGGCGATCCGGTGATGCGCGCCGTGGAGCGCTTTGACGGCGTCAAATTTTACCAGGCGATCCGCGTCACCAGCGCGAAGTCGCGGGTTCTGGCGCGGCTCAACGACGGGACGCCGCTGGTGCTCGAGCGCGCGATCGGCGAGGGTAAAGTGATGGCGTTCACCTCGACATTCGACAACACGGCCAACGATCTGCCGCTGCACGCGGCCTGGGTTCCTTTCGTCCAGCGATCGGCGGAATATCTGGGCGGAGAGGGTAGCGATCAGCCGGTGAATGTTACGGCGGATTCCTACATCGAGCTGCGGGCGTCCGGCGATAAGACCGGCGCGGCTGAAGTTCTGTTCGACGGGCGGCGCCTGTTGTCGCTGGAGGAGGCCGCTTCGGCGAGAAATTTCGCGGTTCACAATGAAGGATTCTACGAACTGAAAACAGCCAGCGGCCGGCGCAGTCTGATCGCGGTTCACGCCGACCGGCGCGAGTCGGACCTCGCCGTCATTCCCAAGGAAACCCTGGATTTATGGAAGGCCACCGGCAGTGACGACAGCGCGTCCGGCGCGCCAGCATCGGCAGATCAAGGGGATAAGAAACCCTGGGGTCTCTGGCCGATCTTATTATTGATATTGTTAGGTGTGGCGGTTGCCGAATCGATCGTGGCGGATCGTCATTTAAAGCCGCCGCCCGCGGTAGAGAAGAGCAAGCGAAAGGAAGCGGCATGAACACGCGCGAACAGTTATATCAATATCTGCGCGGCCTGGAAACGCGTCTTAAATGGCTGGCTGTTTCAAAGGGTGCGGCGATTGCCGCCGGCGTCGCGCTCGGCGCCACGCTGGCGATGGTGCTGATCACAAACGCCCTGGCGTTTTCCCCGGGCAGCCTCACGGCGGCCCGAGTGATGCTGTTCCTCGCGCTGGCGATGGCCATCGCGTTTGGCATCGTGCTGCCGCTGCTGCGGCTGAACCAGCGCCGGGCCGCGCGCCGCGCGGAGCGGACCTTTCCCGAGTTTGAAGAACGCCTGCTGACCTTTGTGGAACGCCGCGAGCACGGCGATCCGATGCTCGATCTGCTGGCGGAAGATACGGCGGAAGTGGCGCGGCGCACGGAGGCGGCCCGCGTTGCGCCGCCGAAATCGATTTTTGCGTTTGCGACCTCGGCCGGCGCGGCGGCGGCCGCACTAGCGTGGCTGATTGCCGCGGGCCCCGGATTCCTCGGCTACGGCGCATCGCTGCTGTGGGCCGGACTGCCGAAAGGAACGACAGGCGCGTTTTACGACATAAAGGTCGAGCCCGGCAACAAACTCGTCCGCCGTAAAGCGGACCAGATGGTCACCGCGACGCTGGTCGGATTCCAGGCGCCGCAGGTGAAGGTCTACGCGCGTTATCAGAGCGCGCTCAAGTGGGAAGAAGCTCCCATGCTCCCGCGCGATGGCGGATCGGCGTACGAATTTTTATTTGCCGCCGTGCCGGAGCCGGTTGAGTATTACGTCGAAGCGGCGGGCGTGCGGTCGAAGACCTATAAGCTCGACGTGGTGGACCTTCCCGCCATCAAGAAGGTAAAGGTCACCTATCATTTCCCGAGCTGGCTGCACCTGCCCGACGCCGTCGAGGACCCTGGCGGGGATCTGCGGGCGGTGGCGGGAACCGTCGCCGAGCTGCGCGTCGAAACGGACCGGCCGCTGAGGGCCGGAACGATCGAGCTCGACAGCGGCCAGCACATTGCGCTCGATCCGGATGCGGGCGGAACGGTGCTCACCGCCAGGGTGCCGATCAACAAGGACGGCATGTATCACTTCGCCGCCAATGAGCAGGGCCAGAGCGTCCGGCTGAGCGAAGACTATTTCATCGAAGCCCGCGAAGACAATGCGCCGAATGTGAAGATTACGCGTCCCGGCGCCGACGCCAGGGTCAGCCCCATTGAGGAAGTGCCGGTGGAGGTCGCCGGCGACGATGATTTCGCGCTGGAGGCCCTGGATCTGCACTACTCGGTCAACGGCGGCCCGGAAAAGACCGTTTCGATGCTGCCGCAAAGGGGCGTAAAGCAGGCCAGCGGCCGCAGCATGATTTATCTGGAAGACTACAAGCTGTCGCCGGGCGACGTGGTGGCGGTTTACGCCACGGCGCGGGATGCGCGGACCACTTCGCGCACCGACATTCTGTTCATCGAGACCCAGCCCTATGAGCGCAACTACTCCCAGTCGCAACAGATGGGCGGCGGCGGGGGAGGAGGGGATCAGGATCAGAACCGCATTTCGGAGCGCGAAAAGGAAATCATCGCGGCGACCTGGAATGAGATCCGCGGCGGCGCCAAGGAAAGGGTGAACGCGGCCGATAACGCGAAGTTCCTCTCCGAAGTGCAGGGCAAGTTGAAGGAGCAGGCCATGTCGCTGGCGCAGCGCACGCGCCGCCGCGAGCTGGCCGGGCAGAATCAGGAGTTTCAGTCCTTCACCAAGGAGATGGAGGCGGCCGCGGCGGAGATGGGTCCGGCGGCCGACAAATTGAAGGGGCAGGGCTGGAAGGACGCGCTTGAGCCGGAGCAGCGGGCGCTCCAGCATCTGCTGCGGGCGGAAGCCACGATGCGGGACATCCAGGTGGCATTTGGCGCCAACGGCGGCGGGGGCGGCGGAGGCGCGGGCCGCGATCTGGCGAACCTGTTCGATCTTGAACTGGACACGGAAAAGAATCAGTACGAGACCGGCCAGCAGCAGGGCTCCTCACAGGAACAGCGCCAGAAGGAGATCGATGAGGCGCTGCAAAAATTGCAGCAACTGGCGCAGCGGCAGCAGGAGCTGGCGCAGCAGCAGCAGAACAGACAAAGCTTCGAGCAGCGCTGGCAGCAGGAGATGCTGCGCCGGGAGGCCGAGGAGCTGAAGAAGCAGTTGGAACAGATCCAGCGGCAAGGCCAGCAGACGGCGCCGGGGCAGCAGGCGTCCTCGGGCCAGCAGGGCCAGAGCGGATCGCAATCTTCGGGCGGATCGCAGAGCGGGATGAGCGGCCGGCAGAGCGACCAGCGCTTGCAGCGCGCGCTGGATCAGCTTCGCCAGGCGGAAAACGACATGCGCTCGGCACAGTCCTCGGCCGCGCAAGGCCAGCAGGGGCAAATGGCGAGCCAGGCGGATGCGCGCCGCGCGGCGGAGCGGTTAAAGGAGGCGCAGGATCAACTGGGTGGGATGCGCCAGCAGCAGGCGGCGGCGCAGTTGAGCGATCTGGCGCAGCGCGCGCGGAAGCTTGCCGATGAGCAGCGCGACTTTGAAAATCGCCTGCGGAAAGCCTACGGCGAGGATTATCTGAACGGCGGCGGCCCGCGCTTCGGACAGCAATCGAACATGTCGCGCCAGCAGGCGGCGCAGCTCGCCGATGAGAAGGACAGGATGACCAACGAGGCCGGCCAGCTCGAGCAGGACATGCAGAGGGCGGCCCGCGATATGGCGGGCACGCAGCCGCGCGCCTCCTCGGCGGTGCGCGAGGCGCTTTCGGAGATGCAGCAGAACGAAGCCCGCGGGCGGATGAAGTACGCGGCCGATAACATCCGGCGCGGTCTGGGCGGGTACATGGTTCCGCGCGAAGCGCCGATCACGCAGACCATGGACAAGGTGGCCGACGATTTGCAGCGGGCGCAGGCCGCCCTGGATCCGAACGGGGCGGGCCAGCAGGGACCGCGGGACGGGCAGACGCAGCGGTCGCTGGCCGAGGTCGAGCGGTTGCGCGATCAGTTGGAGCGCATGGCCGGGCAGAGCGGCAACCGGCAGGGCCAGGCCGGCCAGCAAGGGCAGAATGGGCAGCAGGGCAACGCCGCCAGCGGCGGGCCGCTGGGCGGCGGCAGCAACGGCCGCCTCAACGGCGGCGACCGCGGGTACGGCAATCGCTTTGACGGCCCGGGCACCTACTACGGCCGCTTCGCTCCGGAAGGAATGTACCAGTATCCGAACGGCGACGTGTGGGATCCGAATCGCATGATGCAGGACGCCGCGCGCGCGCTAAACCAGATGCGCCAGGAATACAAGGATAATCCCGACATGGCGCGGCAGATCGGCGAGTTGCAGCAGGAGATTTCGCGCATGCAGGTGGGCGATATCAGCTCGCAGGAGCTGACCAACCGCCTGAATCGCGTGGTGCTGCCGAATCTGGAGTCGCTCGAGGTGCAGTTGCGCCGCGAAGCCGATAAATCCAGCGGCGGCCAAGTGCGCAGCGCCACCACCGATCGCGTGCCGGCCGGCTACATGGACGCGGTCGCGGAGTATTTCCGCAAGCTCAGCAAGGGCAAGTAGAACCGCAGTCGCTGCAACAGCTTCGAAGCATTACACTAGTCCCTGTGGGCGGCGGCGGAACCGCGCCGCGGGCGGGCTGTTCATCTGGCAAGAATACGGCAAGCTATGCTTCATCGTCTCCCGCTTACGGAAATGGTATCGCTGGTCCGGTCCGGCAGCGTGAAATCGATCGAACTGATCGAGGCTCAGTTGGATCAGATCGAGCGCCGCAACCCGGTGCTGAACGCCTTCACGATGGTTTTCGCCGAGCAAGCACGCGCCGCCGCGCGCCGCGCCGATCAGGGACTCAAAACCGGCCTGCTGCACGGCGTCCCGGTGACGGTGAAGGACAGCTTCGACGTGGCCGGTTTCCCCACGCGATTAGGCAGCTACTTCGCTCCGGAGGTTCCTGCCGCCCGGGATTCGGCCGCGGTCGCGCGGCTGCGCCGGGCGGGCGCCATTGTTCTCGGAAAAACCAACGTTCCCGAATATATGGCCAGCTATGAGACGGATAATTTTCTCACGGGCCGCACCAACAATCCGTGGGACATCGAGCGCACACCCGGCGGCTCGAGCGGAGGCGAAGCGGCGGCGATCGCCGGCGGCTGCTCGCCCGGCGGTGTGGGCAGCGACGGTGGAGGATCGATCCGCGTGCCGGCGCACTTCTGCGGCATCGCCGGGTTGAAACCCACGCCGGGCCGCATTTCCACCTTTGGGCACCGGTCCATGTTGACCCTGCCGGGCATCAGCGTGGCCGGTCCGATGGCGCGTTGGGTGAGTGATGTGCGGCTGCTGTTCGATGTGCTGGCCGGCTATGATGACCGCGATCCGCTGTCGGCGCCGGTTCCGCCGCGGCCGCCGGTCGTCGCGGATCTGCGGATCGGCGTGTTGGAGCAGTTCTACGATGTGCCGGTTCAGCCGGCCGTGCGCAAAGCCGTGCGCGACGCCGCCCAGGCGCTGGCGCAGGCGGGTTTCACCGTGGAGCAGTTCCATCCGGAGGGAATCGAGCGCGCCCCGAATCTCTGGAACTTCTTCTTTTCCGAACTGCCGGCGCGGGCGGCAAAGGAGCGGATCGCCGGCCGCGAAGCCGAAGCCCACTGGACCTACACCGAAGGCCTGGCGGCGCAGCTCGATCGGCCGCCGGCGGCGGCCTGGCAGGTCATCGAAAACATCGCGGCCCGCGATGCCATGCGCTGCAAGCTGCTCGAACAGATGCGCCGCTATCAGGTGCTGTTGATGCCGGTGGCCGGGATCGCGGCATTCCGCCATCGCGAGCGCCGCTTTCCCACCGAAACAAGAACCATCGGACTGTTTCAGGCGATGATGCTCGCCACCTTGGCCAACATTCTGGGCCTGCCCGCGCTGGCCGTGCCGTTTTCCACGAGCGAGGAGGGTTTGCCGGTGGGAATCCAACTGCTCGGCCGGCCCTGGGACGACGAGGTGCTGCTGGAGATCGGCGTGAAGCTGGAAGAAGCCCGCGGAGCGTTTCGCTGGCCCGATTAGAAACTCCGGCCGAGCCTGCGCCGCGCATCACCAGCTTTTGGACAAGACCGCATCGAGGTCCGTTACGGTGTTCACCACTGGTCCATTCAGGAGCACCGGTTCCGGCAGAGTTTCGCCCCAGCGTGCTCCGGGCGCGTAGACGGCGGCCAAATCCCACAAGAAGCCCTTGCGTTCGCAGCAATCGGGGTGCAGGGCGCCGGAGACTTCCACCTTCTTCACGGCCGCCGCGATGAGATGGTTGGGATCCCAAAATTGCCGGACCCGGCGGTCGTCGAGGCGCCGGAGCGCCATCGTGTCCGGCGGACTCCAGTCGGTCGGGAGGATCGGCTCCCACACGGCGAGCACCTGCAAAGAGCTTTCCGGATGCTTGCGCAAAACTTCCTGGACTGCGGAGGCCCCCCGCAGGCAAGTGGGTCAGGTGGGCGACAGCAACAGCAGGATGCGCAAGCCCGATGACGGGCGATTGAATTCTCCCTGGAGCGCGGTAAGCGTCGGCCCGGCGATTTCAACCAACGGAGGCTGGCCAGCCGGCGGACGGCCCGGCCTGGTGAGATAGAAAACGCCGCTTCCCACGGCAAGCGCCAGGGCGAGCCCGATTGGCCAGGTGTGCCTCATGTGCGGGATCTCAACGCAGCGCTGCCATCAGCTCCGCCAAAGTCTGCGGAAAGAGCATCACTCCAAGCACGATCGCCGCCGACAGGGCGAACAAAACCAGGCTCAGGCGGCTGCGGCGCCGGCAGTTCCTTCCACTCCGGTACATCTGAATGCCGCTTGTGGCGAGCAGAATCACAGCCAGGCCGATCAGCCAAGGACGCAACGCTTCGAGCGCAACGCTCAATCCAAGCGCCCCCACAGCGCCGGCGATCCCAAAGGGCAAGCAACAGGCCAGCGTAGCGAGCGCGCTGATGGCCGCGGCAACCGGAGATAGTCGTTCGCTTAAACGCACGGTCAAATCACCTTGGTCTCTTTGACCTTGTACCCGCAGCGGGCGACGAATTTGGACAGGCTCTCCACGCTCTGCCTGCCCGTATCGAAGGTTACCACAGCCTGGCCGGCCTGGTAATCGACACTCGCTTTCACGACGCCCGCCATGTTGCGGAAGGAGGCCTCCAGACCCTTCGCACAGGACGCGCAGGTCATGCCTGCGATGCGCATCTGCACGGTCTGTTGGCTCGCCTTGGCCGGGGCTGCGTTCTGCGGAGCCGTGCCGGCCGCCAGCCGCCAGCCGCCCGCCGGGATCGCGGCGAGCCCCACAGACACCAGAAGGACTCGCGCAAGACTGGTGATCTTCATGATCGCTATCTCCTTGTTGCTTCCCGCATCTTTGCTTCTCGAACCGCTGCTTGAATCCATTCCGGCGGCGGCACCCCAACGCGCCGGCCGCCAGTAAGGTATGTGCGGCACGACATGCCGAAGGATCGCTCCGAGCGCGCCGCAGGCTCCACGTCCTGCCCATCCACCCGAATGGTTGGGGACCCCAGAAAGCCGATCCGTTGCGCGGTGTCCGCATCGTTGACTTCGACTTCAACCATTTCGGCCTGCGCATTCTCTTGCGCCAGCACCCGGCGCACGCAATCGACAGCCGGCTCGTGGTTCGGGCAGCCGGGAAAATACAGAATCTCCACCTTCATACGCTCTTCCTGGGCGGCCGAGTCATGCTAATTTTTTTCAGAACCGGGCAGCAATCGCGCTGCCGGGGGCGTTGGCGCAACGCGGCGCCGCACTTCCGGTACGCCTTGGCCAGGTCCTGTTCGAGCTTTTGAAGCTCGGCGATCTTGGCCCGCACGACCTCGAGTTTTGCGGCGATCAGATCACGGACGTGGGCGCAGGCCTCGTTGGGGTGACGTTGAATTGAGAACAACTCGCGGATTTCGTTGAGCGAAAACCCAAGCTGCTGCGATTTCTGGATAAACTCCAGATCGGCGACTTCCCGCTCGTGATAAAGGCGGTAGCCGCCCTCTGATCGTGCCGGGCGCGGCAGCAGCCCCGACTTCTCGTAGAATCGGATGGCATCGACGGTCAGGCCGGTCCTTTTCGCAACCTGGCCAATTTGCAGACATGCTCCCATCACCCTCAAGCATACAGTCTGGACCTGACTCCAGGGTCAAGCGATTCGTCAAGGCTTGATCTGATATTTGACAGACTGCGCTGGACGGCGCAAGAAAGAGCGAGGGGAAGGCATTTGGCGTGGGGCCCTTGCCGCGCCAGCAGCAGGCCAAGGCCGCTTCGCGGATGCGCGCGGCCTGGAAGACGAGTCCGCATGCCCGGGAGTGCGGCGCGCGATACCTGCTGTTATGATGGATCACACGTATGAGAACACCGATTTTCCTGCTTGCCTCTTCCGCCCTTTTTCTCTGCGCTCAACCCCCTGAAAAGCCGGTGGTCGAACTGCAAATGATGACCTGGCCCGAGATCAAGCACGCCATCGAGGACGAAGGCATGATCAACGTGATCGTCTATAACGGCGGCGTCGAGCAGCGCGGCCCGCAGAACGTTGTCGGCGGTCATAATCTGATGGGGGAACAGACCGCGCGCGCCATCGCCCTCAAGCTCGGCCACACGCTGGTCGCGCCGGTGATTCCGTATTCGGTCAATGAGGCTCCCGACAGCCTGCCCTGGGGCACCATCGGGCTCACCGGGCCGATTTTCAAGGAAGTCAACGAGCGCGTCGCCGAGCAGCTCATCAAGAACGGATTTAAGAACGTCTTCCTCATGGGCGATCACGGCGGCGGCCAGAAGGAACTGGGCGAAGTCGCCAAGGAGCTGGACGCGAAGTATTCGGCCAAAGGCGTTCACGTCTATTTCTGCGACCGCATGTATGAAAAAGCGCAGAACGATTATTGGAAGTGGTTGGCCGATAATCATTACCCGTCTTATGGACACGCGAGTATCATGGATACTTCGGAGATGCTTTACCTGAGCACGCGCGACAACCATGATTGGGAGTGGGTGCGCAAGGATCTGATCAAGACCGCCGTGGGCGATCCGGTTCCGGTGCGCGGGCAGCGCCGCGATCCCAACGCGCCGCGCATCAACAATGGCATAACCGGAGATGCGCGGCCCTCCACGCCGGAGTTAGGCAAGCGCATTTTCGACATGAAGGTGGACTACGCGGTCGATCAGATGAAGGAGTTCCTGGCAGGCCAGAAGAACGGCGCAAACTAGACGCGTTGGGGCCGGCCGAAACCTGCCGGACGCGGCATTTTTCCGGACCAGCCCGGTGTTAGCGCCGGGAGCCGCTCCACGCGGGATTATTGGCGCCGCGGACCCCGGCTGCCGCCGCTTCCTTCCCTTGCCGTCATGGGCCGCGCCTCATTCACCACTAACGCGCGGCCCATCAGATCCTTGCCGTGGCAGGCGTCCACGGCGCGCAGGGCCGCGGCGTCGTCATTAATTTCCACAAACCCGAATCCGCGAGCCTGGCCGGTAAAACGATCGCGCATGACCGTGACGGAGTCCACCGTCACGCCATTATCGGCAAAAAAGTTCTGTACATCCGTCTCATTTGCCGCATAGGGGAGATTTCCTACGAAAAGCTTCTTCACTCGAACACTCCTGACTGTAACTGGAGACGGAGACAGAGACCGGGCAGGCCATGGAAGGCGGGAACCGAACGGACCGAGTCAACCTGAGCACTCCAATACGGAGGAAGTATGCCATGAAATTGAGCGCGGAGTCAAAGGGAATTATGCCCGATGGCAGGGGTAAATCCGGCGGCCGCGCGCCGTTAATCTCCCGCTTCGGCCGGAAGCGAGGTCCCCATTTCCGGTTCGCCCAGATTGCTGTGGCGTTTGGCGTAGAGAAAATAAACGGCCAGGCCGATCACCATCCAGACCAGCGCCGCAAGCTGGGTCGCCGAGTCGAGGCCGACGATCATCAATCCGCAGACCACCATTCCCAGGATGGGCACCAGCGGCACCAGCGGCGTGCGGAAGGGGCGAGGCTCGTTGGGGCTCTTCCGGCGCAGAATCCAGACTCCCAGCGACACCAGCACGAAGGCGAACAGGGTCCCGATCGAGGTCAGGTTGCCGGTGATATCGCCGGGTAAGAATCCGCCGATCGCGGCAACGAATAAGTACAGAACGGCATTGCATTTATAGGGCGTCCGGAAGGTCGGGTGAACCTCGGAAAACAACTTGGGCAGCAGGCCGTCCTTGGCCATGGAGTAGAAAACGCGGCTCTGGCCGAGTAACATGACCAGCATCACCGAGGAAAATCCCGCGAGAATGGCGACGGTCACCAGCGTTGCCAGCCACCCGTATCCGGTCATGTAGGTTTTAATCGCGTAAGCGACCGAGGCTTCCATGCCCTTGCTGGGATCGACGAAATCGGAGGAGGGCGCGATGCCAGTCAGCACCCAACTAAACAGGATATAGAGGACGGTGCAGACCGCCAGCGATCCCATGATGCCGATGGGCATGTTTTTTCCCGGCTCGATGGTCTCCTGCGCGGCGGTGGAGACGGCGTCGAAGCCGATGAAGGCGAAAAACACCACGCCGGCGCCGCCCAGCACGCCTCCCCAGCCGTGTTTGAAAAATCCCTGGTGGGTGGCATCGGCGGGAAGAAAGAACGGGGTATGGTTCTCCGGCCGGATGAACTGCCAGCCCAGCGCGATGATCAGGATCACGATGGTCACCTTGACGGCGACGATAATGGCGTTGACCGTGGCCGATTCCGACGTGCCTTTAATCAGCAGCAGGGTCAAAATCAGTAAAATCAGCACGGCGGGTCCGTTAATGATGCCGTGCACGCCTCCCGGCCCGGTTTGCAGTGGAGAATGCCGCCAGGCCCACGGGATCAGATCCGGAAACAACTGATTGAAGTACTCGGTCCAGGCGATGGACAACGTGGCCGCGCCGAGAGCGTACTCCAGGATCAGCGCCCATCCGATCACCCAGGCGACCAGCTCGCCCATGGTGACGTAAGCATAGGTATAGGCGCTGCCGGCCACCGGAATCATGGCGGCGAACTCGGCGTAGCACAGGCCCGCGAAAGCGCACCCGATCGCCGCGACGACGAACGACAGCGTGACCGAGGGGCCCGCGTTCTGGCCGGCGGCGGCCGCCGTGCGCACGAAAATGCCGGCGCCGATGATCGCGCCGATGCCCAGCGCCACCAAACCCGGCCATCTCAAGGTGCGCTTCAGACCGCCTTTTTCGTCGGCCTGCGCCAGCAGCGTGGATAAGGGTTTGGTGCGGAAAAGACTCATAGGTAAATATGCTAACAGCTTTCCGGCGTTCTGATTTCAGCTTAGCGCGGCTCTGGTTTGGTTCCGCAGGCGCGGCGCCTACACCGTTTCGCCCAGAAGCGATTTCAGCTTGGCGTGGCCGGCCCGGCTGACCGGAAGCTGCGTGCCGTCGCTGAGCACCGCGACGCGGCTGTCGCGCGTGTACGGCTCGATGCGCGCGATTCGTTCCAGGTTTGCGATATAGGACCGGTGAATGCGCACGAACTTTTTGGGGTCCAGTTGCCTTTCGATGCTCGAAATGGTCTGCTGCTTCAGATAATTTTTCTTTTCGCTGCGCAGCGCGATGTAGTCGTCCTGCGCCTCAACGTAATCCAGGCGGTCGATTGGGATGATGTGAACCTTCGTGCCGTCTTTCACCACCACCCGCTCCAGCTTCTGCTCCGGCGGGCGGGCGGCCGCGGAAAGCTCGGCGGCCGCGATCGGCGGCCGGGGATTTCCCAGCCGCGCCCGGACTTTTTCGAGCGCTTTCTGCAGCCGATCGGCGCTGAAGGGCTTCAGCAAATAATCGACCGCGCTGGCTTCGAAGGCGCGCATGGCGTACTGATCGTAAGCGGTGACGAAAATAACGGCGGCCGGCGTGTCGATCAACTCCAGGACTTCGAAGCCGTCGAGCTTGGGCATCTGCACGTCTAAAAAAACCACGTCGGGTTTCAAATCGCCGATGGACTTCACCGCCTCAAAACCGTTGGCGCATTCGGCGACGACGTCCACGCCGCCGGATTCTTCCAGATATTCGCGCAGAAGCTGCCGCGCGAGCTCTTCATCGTCCACGATCAGGGCGCGAATGGGAGTCATGCATTCCTCCGGCAGGGCACAATCATTTCCGCCCGAAATTGATTCTTCACCGCCTTCGCCGTCAGCCGCGCCTCCGGACCGAAACGCGTTTCCAGGCGGCCGCGGACATTGCGCAAGCCCAGTCCATGGCGGCGCGGCGCGGGAGAATCGGGATCGAAGCCGTTCTCCACGCTCACTTCGAGCAGGCCATCTTTCACTCGGCTTTCCACTTTGATAATTCCTCCATCGACCAGCGTCGCGATTCCGTGTTTGACCGCGTTCTCGATCAGCGGCTGCAAGACCAGCGGCGGAATCAGGCAATCGGCGCAGGAATCGTCGACATTCATTTCCACGCGCAGGCGCGATCCGTAGCGCACCTGCTCCACGTCGAGATAGGTGCGGGCCAGCGCCAGTTCCTCGCGCCAGGAAATGCTCTCTTTTTCACCCAAACCGAGCGTGTTGCGCAGAAAATCGGACAGCCGGATGCACATTTCGCGCGCGCGGGCCGGGTCGCTGCCCACCAGCGCGGTGATCGAGTTGAGGCTGTTGAACAGGAAATGCGGGTTGATCTGCGCCTTCAGCGCGCGCAGCTCGGCTTCGCGGGCCTGGATCTGCGCCCGGCGCGACTGCTCGAGCGCGAACAGAACATAGTGCAGGGCGACCGACAAGGAATACAGCAGCACAGCCACGACGGCCAGATCAGGAATGCCGGGCCGCAGCCGCGCTCCGGCGCCGAGCAGATAGGCGATCAGGCGGGCCAGCTCCACCCACAACGAGGTGGCGATCATGGCCGCGCCGAAATGATTCAGAATCACTCCGATCCAGGTCCGCCGCGGAAGCTGGATCTGGCGGCACATATACCAGGGCGTCAGGCAGCAAAAGGCGTAAAAGAAGCACAACGGCGCCGCGATCAGCAGCGCCTCGCGCCAGGTGAGCGAGGCGGGGATGCGCAGCAGCGCCGAAAGCATCAGCGCGAAAAAGCCCCACACTCCCAGGTAGGAGGCGAACCACGACCGTTTGGCCAGAATCGGGTGCATCAGTTCTTTACCGTAACGCCGCCAAAAACCGCGCTGCCGGTGACCAACAGAGACGGCGACTTCACATCGCCGCGCACCGGCGGGACCGTCTCATCGGAGAAGCCGCCGAAGATTCCGGTGCCGCGCACCACCACCGTCCAGGTTTCCGGCACGGTCACCTCGACTCCTCCAAATACCGCGTTGCACTCCAGGCATGCCTGGTCGCCTTTGATCGCCGCCCTGCTCAGGTCGAGCTCGACGCCGCCGAAGACCGCGTTCACTTCGCCGCCTTCGAACTGCTGCGTGTCGAAGCTGCTTTCGGCGTGCGAGAACACGGCGTGAATGCCGGCCGAATGAACGGTGCTCTCGTCGTTCAAGGCGGCCCGGGGACGCCATCCTGTCCCGGCCCAGGGGTGGCCTCCGGATTCGATCGCGCGCAGAAGCATGCCCAGGCCGATGGCGATCAGGATCGCTGGCCAGAAATAGCCCCACACGTCTCCGTGGATGACGCCAAAGTTGCGGAGCAGCAACAGGATTCCGAGCGCGGCGACGATCCCGCCGCCCACCCGCCCTCCCACCCCCCAGGAGTGCAGCAGTTTGGACATCCCGGCGACGATCAGGAGAACCGGCCAGTAATCCCAAAGGTTCTCCACGATGACGATTCCCAGGTTTTGCAGCAGCAGCAGGACGCCGATGCCGGCCAGGATGAGGCCGATGATCGCGCCGCCGAGGCCGGTGTGGAAACGCGCGCGCCGCGCGGCGCGAGCCTCCCAGCGCCGGCTGCGCCGCTCGATCCGCTCCTGAAGCCGCGCCATTCGCGCATCAAAGCGGCGCCGCCGGGCCTCCATTTTCCGTTCCCAGGGCGATTTCGGCGCCTCTGGCGTGTCGGCCATCGCGATATCCTTCCGTTAGCGATGTTAGCAAGCTTGCCCGCCTGGAGCCGCGATCGATTCGGCGAATGGCCGTTTCCGGCCGGTGAACGCCCCTGCTGTCGCGCAAGCATCGCGAATGCAGGAACTTGTTGCCAATCTTTCAACCTGTGTCAACAGTTTTTGCGCGCTGCCGCTCAAACCGTTGCTGGCGGCTGAATTCTGGGCTGGATCCGGCCGTGTCTGCTAGGGGAGGGCGAAGGCGATGATGGTATCGGCGCTGGAGCGGTCGTTCAAGAACCCGCCTCCGGTGGCGGTGACCACGACATACTGTTTGCCGTTTTTGCCGAGGTAGGAAATTGGGGCGGAATGAGCGCTGGCCTCGATTTTCACGCTCCACAGTTCGGCGCCGGTTTTGGAATCGAAGGCCCGGAAGCGGCTGTCGTCGGTGGCGCCGATAAACACCAGTCCGCCGGCCGTCGCCACCGAACCGCCCAGGTTGGGACGGCCGGTGCGTTGCTTACCGGCGGGCAGATCCTCGGTGATTCCAAGCGGAACCTGCCAGGCGATGTCTCCGGTGTTGACGTTGATCGCAAACAGCCGTCCCCAGGGCGGTTGGTTGCACGGCCACCGCTTATCGGGATCCCAGAAGCGGTTGGCGCCGGCGAATCCCGCGCGCGAGTACGAGCCGTCCGGATTTTTCACCATGCGGTTCAAGCTGCCGAAATCTTGAGTATTGACGAACAGGTAGCCAAGCCGGGGATCGAACGATGGCGGGTTCCAGTTTCCGCCGCCGATGGAGCTGGGGAAGATCACGCTGGGCTGGGTGGAATAGTGGGTGAACGGTCCGCCGGCGTGCAGGCCGCCATCCTGGTCGAAAAGATCCTGGCAGAACTTCTGATGTTCGGCGGTCAGAGCCGCGATGTCCTCGCGCCGGAAGCTATTGCGCGCAAGCGGCGGCGGCTTCACAGGAAAAGGCTGGGTAGGCCAGGCTTCATCGCCGGGCAAGGCGTCGGCGGTGGGCACGGGCCGTTCTTCGACGCCGAAAACCGGTTTCCCGGTCTCGCGATTCAGGATAAACAAAAAACCCATCTTGGTGAGCTGGGCGACGGCGGGAATTTTTCTGCCCTTTTGCACCACATCCAGCAGGACGGGCGGCGCGGCGAGATCGTAATCCCAGGTATCGTGATGGACGGCCTGGAAGTACCATTTCATCTTTCCGGTCAGCGCGTCGACGGCGACCAGCGAAGTGCCATATAAATTCTTTCCCTTACGATCGCCGCCCCAGTAATCGGCGGTGGGTTCGCCGTAGGGCATGTACAGGATGCCGCGGCGGGTATCCACGGTCATCAGGCCCCAGACGTTGGTTCCGGAGCGGTTTTTCTGGCTGTTGTCCGCCCAGGTTTCGCTGCCGGGCTCGCCCGGCAGGGGCGTCGCGTGAAACCGCCAGAGGAGTTTGCCGGAGTGGACGTCCCAGGCGCGGGTATCGCCGGAGGCGCCAAAGCTCGGGAATTCCTGAACGTGCGCGCCGGTGATGACGGCGTCTTTATACACCACCGGCGGCGAGGACAAGCCGAACGGCGCGTTGGGAAAACCGTTCAACATGCCATCCCTCAGATCGATTTCGCCTTCGTTTCCGAATCCGGGCACCGGTTTGCCGGTTTTGGCGTTGATGGCGATCAAACGGCCGTCCTCGGTGCCGACGAACAGTTCCGGAGGGGACTGGCGGTCGCCTCCCCAATATTCCAGGCCGCGCGTGGCCAGCGGATGTTTGGCGTCGTAGGACCAGATTTCCTTGCCGGTTTCCGGCTCCAGCGCGACGACGCGATGGTAGGTGGTGGTGAGATACAGGACTCCATCGACGGCCAGCGGCGTGACTTCCCAGGACCGGTTCGCATCGCCCCGGCCGCGGCCGCGGCGGGCCGGCTCAGAATCGGCGCCAGTCGGCTTCATGTGATAGGTCCAGGCGCGGACCAGGGTCGCGACATTGCTGGTGTTGATCTGGGCCAGGGGCGAGTAGCGCTGGCCGCCGGGATCATGACCATAGACCGGCCAATCGGATTGGCCCCGGGCGGCGGCGGCCGCAAGCAAAAGAGCGAAGCATCTGCCTTTCACAGCTTCTCCCGTCAAAACATGTACTTTAGCGCGAACTGCATGATCCGGGGATCGCCCGCGGATTGCCCGACCGAGGCCGTAATATCGCTGAGGATCTGGCCAAACGAGCCGGCGTTCAAACCTGTGACCGGCGGGGAAAAGTTCACCAGGTTGGGCACATTGAAAACTTCCCAGCGGAACTGTAGCGTCTGGCGCTCCGCAACCGGGAAGTTGCGGACCAAGCCCATATCGATCTGCAACATCGACGGATTCAAGATATTCAGCGGCCCAAGGTTGCCGAGCGTTCCCGTAGCCGGCGTCGTGAAGGCGGAGCGCAACAGATACCGGGTTGGCGTTGGATTGGGGGCGAATACATCGCTGGCGGCCAGGTTGGGCCGCTGCCCTCCGATGCCGCTCAGGGCAGTATCCACGCCGATGGTCACCGTGGAATAGTTCCCCGACTGGTAGCGCACAATGGCCGAAAGCTGCCAGTTCGCGGCGATGTGGTCGAGCAGGCCGCGGCCGATATGCGGCGATGTCGCAATGGCGGAAAGGTTCACGATGTTGCGCCGGTCCGAATCGCAGTTGGCGCGGTCCTGGTTGCGGTTGTTCGGATTCACATAGGTGGGTCCGGTGAGCTCGGTGGTTTCCGGAGCGCTGATGCAGTGCGCCCGCGTATAGTTGCCCAACACGGTGAAATGACTGCTCAGCCGGTGCTGCGCCGTGATCAGCATGGCGTTGTAGCTGGCGGTGCCGCCGTCATCCAGTTGGCCGATCGTCGAATAGTATTGCCCGTAAGCCGGATTTTGCAGATACAAGACACGATGCTGATTTTCGGAGCTCAGCGTGGCCCCGGGAACGTAGATGGCGGGATCCATCTCCCGGCCCGTCCACAGATGCGTGGTTTCGTTGCCCAGATACGTGGCGGATAACAGCAGATTGGCTCCGACCTGGCGCTGGAGGCTCAGATTCCATTGCTGGAGGTAGGGCGGATTGGTGTTCAACGGCATGTTGACGTAAACGCCTTCCAGAGGGAACGGCATGTTCTTGTTGACGTTGTTGAGCGCCGGGAACGGATTGCCGCCAGGATAGCCGAGCCACGGGTTGGTCAGCCCACCCGCAGGGTCCGGAATGTTGATCTGGGCGCCCCAGGGCGGGCTGTTGGAGAAACGGGTAAAGAAAAATAGTTGCGGCGTGTCGTAGAACAGCCCATAGGAAGCGCGGATGGTCATGAGCCCGTTGCCCGCGGGATCCCAGACCAGGCCAACACGGGGCGCGAAGTCAGCCATTTTCGCGTTGGTGTTGGACCTGCCGGGAAAGCCCGGGTCGCCCGGATAGATCAATCCTGGCGGGGAGTTCACGTATTGGGCGCTGGTTTTTCCGGCGGCGAACAGAGCCGGGTCAAAGTGTTCGACAAAGCCGTTGACGTTGTGCTCGGGGATGAACGGCTCCCAGCGCAGGCCGAGATTTACCGTCAGCCGGCGGTTAAGTTTCCAGGAATCCTGCGCATAGGCGCCGATGAAATTGGCGCGGTCGTTGTCCAGATCAGGGTTGCCTTGCAGAAATCCGCCGCTGACCGCTCCCACCATAAAGTCGGCGAGCGAAAGCCCGGTATCCTGGCCGTTGAAGGTGAAAGCGCCGTTGGTCGGCCGGTTGTTCACCGTGTTCATGATCGCGTGAATCCAATTGACGCCCAGCGAGATCTGGTGCGAGCCGCGGATCAGGCTGACGTCTTCGGCCAACTGAAAGTCGGTGGAGTTGAAGTAGCCGGGATTGGTCGCGCCGGCCCCGATCGAGAATCCATTCCCACTCACCGAAAGACCCATGTATCCCGGAATGGAGCTGGCGACTTGAATGCCCACGTCGGCCGGAGAAAAATACGGCGGCAGGGTCCGGAGATTGCGCGTGCGGTTCACGGTTCCGTGAAAAGCGGCCAGCGTCGTCGGGGAGAAAATATAATTGTCACCGAGCGCGAAGGACTGGCTCTGGTCGGCCACCGCGGTCTTGTTGTCTTCCAGGATATTGGAAGGCACCGACGGGGTTGGATTATTGTAGTTGGCGATGAAATAGCGGCCGTAGATCTGATGCCGGGCGCTGAGGTTATCGTCGATCCGGCCCACAATCTGGTGTTCGCGGCTGTCGTTGATGATGCCGTAGACCAGTTTCCCGCAGGGGTCGGTGGAAACCGGAATGTGCTTGAGGATGTTCAGAGCCTGCGGGTTGAACAGCGCCGGCGAGATGGTGTTGTTGACGAAGCCGTATTTGGACGAAAGCGTGATCTGCCGGCCGCCGTTGCAGGCCGGCGAGGTCACCGGGCCGAAATTGCCGTTGAGCATGGCCTGTGTGGGCACGTAGCTGACCGTCGAGGGCGGGTCGGAACGGGTGACGGTGCCCTGATAACCGGCAAAAAAGAACATCTTGTTTTTCACAACCGGTCCGCCCAGTGTGCCGCCGAACTGATTGCGCTTGAGACTGTCACGGCTGGTGGCGAAAAAGTCGCGGGCGTTGAGATCGCCGTTGCGGAGGAATTCAAACAGATCGCCGTGCAGTTCGTTGGTTCCCGATTTGGTCACCACGTTGACGGTCGCCGCGCCATGCTGGCCGTATTGCGCCGGGGCCGCGCTGGTTTCAACCTTGAACTCCTGAAGCGCGTCCGGGAAGGGAAACGGCAGGTTGAGATTGTTGAACGGGTCGTTGTTGGAAGCGCCGTCCATGACGTAAGTGATGGCGTTTGCCAGCCCGCCTCCGACCGAGATGGTCTGGGTGGGGTAGTTCTTGTTGGTATTAAGGTCGCCGGCCGGAGCGGGGGTGGCGGCTCCGGAAAGATAGATGAGATCGGTCGCTTCCCGGCCATTCAACGGAAGATCCACGATGCGCTGCTGATCGATGACCTGGCCGACCCCGTTTTCATGAGTTTCCACCATGGCCGCGCTGGCTTCCACCACGACCTGTTCGGTGACCGATCCGGCCTTCAGGGTGAAATTGACGACCGGGTTGGTATCCACCTGCAACACGATTCCCGATTGAACGGCCGCGCTGAATCCGTCTTTGGTGACCTGCAAGCTATAAGGCCCGACCGGGAGGTTTGGAAGGACGTACGAGCCGTCTTCGCCGCTGGTCGTGGTGCGGACAAATCCGGTGGCCGTCTGTGTTGCTGTGATGGTGGCTCCCGGCACAACCAGATGAGTGGAGTCCTGGATGGTACCGGAAATCTGTGAAGTCGAAACCGCCTGCCCGCGAGCCCCCGCGGCGGCGAGCCAAAGAATGAACGTGGAACGGATTATGGATCTCACCTGGATCACCTCCCGTACGCCAAACCTCAAAGCGCGCCGAATCCGCACAAAACGCGTTCAGCTTGGCGTCAATGCTATCACCCAAGCTTCAGCGGACCAATAGAGTAACGGTGCTGCTACGGTAAAGAGGCGCCGGCGGGGCGGCGCTTCCGGCGGCTGCTGTTTCCGGCGTTTTACCGTGCTGCTACCGTATCCGGAGCGCGAATCGGTTTGCCCGGCCCGGCGGCTCCTTCATAATGGGCATGACATGGAACCTTGGCGGACTGCAATTGCGACGTCGGACGAGACTGGCATGTGGGTTCGCGGCTACGAAATCGCGGAGCTGATGCAGAAAGCCAGCTTTACCGAAATGGTCTTCCTGCTGCACCGGGGCCGGCTGCCCAACGGCGCCGAAAAGAAGCTCCTGGACGCGATTCTGATCGCGGTGGCCGATCATGGAGCGGGCGCGCCGTCTTGCGCCGCCGCGCGTCTGGCCGCTTCGGGAAACCGGCAGTCGCTCTCGGCGGCGGTCGCGGCCGGACTGCTGGCGATCGGCGATGAGCACGGCGGCGCGGGCTCGGCGTGCATGGAGATGATCGCGTCGGGTTTGCGATTGGCGCGGAAGGAATCCATCACGATCTTGGAGGCCGCGCAGCGGACGGTCGCCGAGGCGAAAGCGGCGGGAAGAAGGCTGCCGGGCCTGGGGCATCGCGTTCATAAGATCGACCCGCGAACCGAGGTGCTGTTTTCCCTGGCCAACGCGGAGGGCGTGGCGGGCGATGGAATCCGCTTCATGCGGGCCGTGGAGTCCGCGGCGGAGCAGGCGATCAAGCCTCTGCCGCTGAATATCGACGGGGCCCTGGCCGCGGTGCTGCACGACCTGGGGTTCGCGCCGGCCTTTGGAAAGCTGGTGTTCATTGCCGGAAGAGCGGCGGGATTGACGGCGGAAGTCGCCGAAGAGTACGAGCGGGAAAAGGCCATGCGCATCCGCATTCCCGTGGAATACGACGGGGTTCCGCCCCGGCGCATGGAGTGAAATCGCTATGGCAAGAGAGATCACTGAGCAGGAGAAAACTTTGGCGCAGGAGCTGCTGCGCCGGGCGCAAGAAGCGATGCGCCAAATCTCGGATTACGATCAGGAGCGGGTGGACCGGCTGTGCCGCGCCATCGGCTGGGCGACCGCCAATGAAACCGCGGCCGGCCGCCTGGCAGCGATGAGCGTGGAGGAAAGCGGGATGGGCAGCCCCGAGCCCGGCCGCCGCTTCAAAATTCTTGGCGTCCTGCGGGACGCGCTGCGGCAGAAAAGCATGGGCGTCATCGAGGAGATTCCCGAGAAAGGAATCGTCAAATACGCCAAGCCGGCCGGCGTGATCGCGGCCTTGATCCCGGTGACCAATCCCTACGTGACGCCGGCCGGCATTGCAATCTACGCGATCAAATGCAAAGACGCGGTTGTGTTTTCGCCGCATCCGGCGAGCCGGAAAACGACCAACGAGGCGGTTCGCATCATGCGCGCCGCGGTGAAAAAGCTGGGTTGCCCGGAGGACGTCTTTCAATGCGTCGAGCGGCCGAGCATTCCTCTAGCCCAGGAGCTGATGAGTCTCTGCGATCTGACCATCGCCACCGGAGGGCAGCAGATGGTCCGGGCGGCTTACAGTTCCGGCAAACCGGCCTTCGGAGTCGGCGCCGGCAACGCGACCATGGTGATCGATGAAACCGCGGACGTCCGGGACGCGGCACGAACCGTGCGCATCAGCAAGACGAACGACAATGGCTCGGGCTGCTCGGCCGACGGCAACGCGCTGGTGGACGAATCGATTTACGAAGCGTTTCTTGAGGAGTTGCAGCGCGAAGGCGGCTATTTGGTAAACGATGAGGAAAAGCGGCTGCTGCGCGCCGCCTATTGGGATCCAGAAGGCCGCCGCACGCCGGAAACGATTGCCCGGCCGGCGGCTCGCGTGGCCGAGCTGGCCGGATTTCAAATTCCGCCCGACAAAACCTTTCTGGTGGTGCGGGAGGACAAAATCGGCAGGCAGCACCTGTTCTCCACCGAAAAGCTGGGGCCGGTGCTGGCGGTTTTCAAGTACAGCAACGGATTCGACCACGCGCTGGAAATGGTGCGCCAGATCTTCGAAGTCGGAGGCAAGGGCCACTCCTGCGGGATTTACTCGTTCGACGACGAGCACATCCACCGGCTGGCGCTGGCGGCGCCGGTAAGCCGGATCATGGTGCGCCAGCCGCAATCGAAGTCGAACGCGGGCAATTTTCACAACGGAATGCCGATGACGTCGAGCATGGGGTGCGGGTTTTGGGGCGGGAACATCACCAACGAGAACATTCATTTGAAGCACTATATGAACGTCACCTGGGTCAGCCGGCCCATTGCGGAGGACCGTCCTTCGGAACAGGAACTGTACGGCGAGTTTTACAACAGCGAGATTTTTTAGAGGGGCGGAAAAGGGGGCTCCGGCGCGCGCCTAACTCACGCCGAGGTGGCTGGACAAGGCGTGAAAGCGCGGATCGCGCTTGAGCGGATCAAAGCGCGGATCGACCTGCAAGGAAATCAGCTCAAAACAGCGGTCTTGAAACGCTTTTTCCAGCCATTTGAATCCTTCCTCGCTTTCTCCCAGCGCGAAGTGGACGGAGGCCAGCTCAAACGGGGAGACATAGCGCCGGGCGGCGAGGCTGTGAAGATCGTCGAGAATCTGGCGCGCCGCCTCCTTGTTTCCGGACATCGCCAGCGCGCTGCTGAGCCCGCCCTGCATGCGCGGAGTTTGCGGAGCCAGGTGGATGGCGCGCTGGAAGGCGGCGATGGCTTCGTCAAAATCGCGCATCTCCAGTTGAACCAGGCCGAGCGTCCAGTAGGTTGCGGCGAAGTGGGGATGCTGTTCGATGGTGTGATCGCACTGCTCCAGAGCGGCTTCGAAATCGCGCTTGAAATAGTGGATCATCGCCAGATCGCGCGCGATGATGGAGGAAACCGGGTCCAGCGCGGCGGCCAGTTGCATCTCTTCGAGGGCCTCGTCGAGCCGGGCCAGAGGCGCCAGGCACGACATTCCGTACCAATGATGCGCGGTGGCGTAGCGCGGATTGAGCGAGATGGCGCGCTGAAATTCCCGCTCCGCTCCGGCCCAGTCCCAATCCTGGGTGGATTTGACGTGGGCCAGCGAACAATGGGCCTCGGCGGAGCTGTCGTCGAGCAGCACCGCCCAGGCGGCGTTGGAGGCGGCCTTGGTCCAGACCTCGGCCGGCGCGAGCACGCCGTAATGGCCCAGCAGGCTGTAGACGTCGGCCAGGCCGGAGTAGGCGTTGGCGTACTGCGGATCCTCAGCGATGGTCTGTTCAAACAGGTGCACCGCCCGATGCAGCCCCTGCTCGGTGCGTTGATTCATCAGATGGCGGCCTTGCAGGTAGAGATTGTAAGCCGCGATGTTTTCGGTGGGCCGGCGGGCGCGGAGCCCATGGCCGGTGTCGAGCAGGCCGGCCTGAATGCGTTCGCGAACCGCCTGGGCGATCGCTTCCTGATCGGCGACGGTGTTTGCGGCGGCGCTGTTGAAGGACTCTGACCAGAGATAGCAGCCGCTGGAAGAATCGATGAGCTGGGCCAGGACGCGACGGGCGCCGCCGGAGGTGCGGACGCTTCCGGCCAGCACCAGCGCGGCATTTAAGCGCAGGGCGGCGTCGCGCGCTTCGTGGTCGTAATCGGCCGGGGCGGCCTGATCGGAGGCGACCACCCGGAGGGCTTCGACTTTCGCCAGGGCGTGTACAATTTCGCGGCTGAGGCCGCGGCAGAAATACTCCTGATCGCCGGCCGCGCTATCGTCGGAAAAGGGCAGCACGAGAATGGTGTTGCGGCTCGCCAGAGCGGCGGCCACCGAGCGGCGCGGCGGCGCCGGATGCGCCGGCCTGAAAGTGGGGGCGTAGCCGCCCTTCGGCAGGTCGATGATCAGCGGGTCTGCCTGGCCTTCCTCGCGGTAATAGCGCGCCAGGCGGGCGCGGAGCCTTCGGGCCTGGACGCGGACGATGGGGTCATTCCGCGGGTCAAAGCTGGACTCCTTGCCGAACACTTCAACCCCGACCAGGAATTCCTTGAGCTGCTCGCCGCGGCCGGCCAGCGTTTCCCGGACCACAAAATCGAGAAAGCGCTTCAGGCGCTCGACCGGCTGAAATGCCTTGCTGGCAAGGATGCGCGAGAGCTGCTGTTGAATTTTCTCCTCGGATTCCTTGGTTGCCGCGAGCGTGGCGGCCCGGCTGTTCATACCTATTGTTGATCTTAAGGCAGCGCTGACGTTTTTGGCGCCGCCGCGGGGCGCGGTTCCGGATTTACGGTATCGGCACCGTTAAGTTCTTGCCCCTGCGGGTGCGAAACCGCTAGTATCGCGGAGGGACGGTAAAGTGTGCCGCCCGGGGAGGGAGCATGTTGACAGACGCGGCCGCATTGGTCCGCGACAAGAGCCGTCAACGCCCAAAGCGGATCGCCGCGTACCTGCTGGTGGAGTATCTGGAGCGGCTGGGAGTGGACACCATTTTCGGTCTGTGCGGGCATACCGTCATCGCGTTTTTGGATGCGCTGGGAAAGAGCCGGATCCGGTTTATCTCGACGCGCCATGAACAGGTCGCCGCGCACGCCGCCGACGGATACGCGCGGGCATCGGGGAAGCCGGGCGTTCTGCTGACGCATCTGGGGCCGGGACTGACCAACGCAACCACCGGGGTGGCCAACGCCGCGCTCGATTCGATTCCCATGGTGGTGATCGCCGGCGATGTTCCGTCGCACTACTACGGGCGGCATCCGCATCAGGAGGTCAATCTCCACCTGGACGCGGACCAGTTTGAAATTTATCGTCCTTTTTGCAAGCGGATTTATCGCGTCGACCGGGTCGAAGACCTGCCGCGGATCGTGGAGCGCGCCTTTCACTTATCCCAATCGGGGCGTCCTGGTCCGGTGCTGGTGGATGTCCCCATGGACATTTTTTCGGCCGATTTGGATGTGGGTGCATTTGCCGCGCCCCCGCCGGCGATGGCCCGCCCGGCGATGAGTGCGGAGACCGCGGCGGCCATCGTCAAAATTCTGGCGGAGGCGAAAAATCCGGTCTTGTACGCGGGCGGCGGCGTGCTGGCGGCAGGGGCCAGCGCGGAGCTTGCGGCGCTGGCCGAGCGGATGGAGATTCCGGTGGCGCACACGCTGATGGGAAAGGGCTGCCTGCGCGAGGATCATCCGCTGCTGCTCGGCATGACCGGCTTCTGGGGCACGCCGGTAGCCAACGAAAAGTGCCGCGAGGCGGACGTCATCGTGGCCGTCGGGACGCGGCTGGCGGAGGCCAATTCGAGCTCCTGGTATCGCGACGTGACCTTCTCGATCCCGCCCACGAGGCTGATCCATATCGATATCGACGAGGCGGAGATCGGGCGGAATTATCCCACCGAGCTGGGCGTGATCGCTGACGCCAAGCTGGCGCTGCGGGCCCTGGCGGAAGCGGCGCGCGATCTGCCGCGGCGTGAGGCCGGGTGGCTGCGCCAGGAAATCGCGCGGAGCCGGGCGGCATTCGCGGCGAACTGGTCGAGTGAGTGGACTTCGGATCAATACCCGCTGCGGCCCGAGCGTATTTTGAGCGAACTGAAGAAAGCGGTGCCGGAAGACACCTTCATTGTGACCGACGTTGGCTGGAACAAGAACGGCGTGGGCCAGCAGTATCCGATCGCCGTTCCGGGCACCTTTATTACTCCCAGCGGGCTGGCGACCATGGGTTTTGGCGCGGCCGCGGTGCTCGGAGTGAAGCGGGCGCGGCCGGATCGGGCGGCCGTGGCGCTAATCGGCGACGGCGGCTTTGGAGCGAGCAATCCGCTGGTGGTGGCGACGGCCATGGAAGCGGGTCTTGCCGTGATCTGGGTAGTGATGGACAACGCCGGCTTCGGCACCATCGCCGGCCTGACCAAGCAGCACTACGATTGGGATTTCGGGTGCATGTTCCTGCGCGATGGCGAGCCCTACCGGATCGATTACGCGGCGATGGCCCGCGCCTGCGGCGCCAATGGCGTCCTGATTGGCTCGGCGGGAGAACTGGGGCCGGCCTTGAAGGACGCGCTGGCCTCGGCGGTTCCCACCGTGATTCAGGTTCCGATGGAAAACGCGCCCACGCCGACGCCGGGATGCTGGAACATTAACGACATTTATCGAAAAGGTGAGTGATATGCGTGTTGCCATCGGTCTGCTGATTTCGGTTGCCCTGCTGGCGCAGCCGCCGCAGGCGTACCGGCGGGCCGGCTCCGGCCGCAAGCAGGTTTTGATCTGGTGCGATATGACCGGCGGCGGCGCTTATCACGAATCGGTCTCGCACGCCATGGCGGTGATTGAACATCTGGGGCGCGAATCCGGGCTTTACGACGCCTATATCCGCACCGATTCGCAGTTCATCACCAAGCAAAATCTTACGGTGAAGGCCGACGGCCGGGATTGGCGTGTGGGAAAGAACCTGAACTCCTTCGATGCGATTTTCTTCTACGGCATGCGCGAGATTCCGTTGACCGATCAGCAAAAGGCCGACTTGCTGAGCTTTGTCCGGGATGACGGCAAAGGCTTCGTGGCGGCGCACACCGCCGATACCGCGTTTATGGAATGGCCGGATTTTGGAGAAATGCTGGGGGCGCGCTTTGATGGTCATCCGTGGGGGATCATCGAGGCGCCCATCCTCGTGGAAGATCCGAATTTTCCGGCGATGAAGGCGTTTCCGCCGGTTTTTCCCATCCGCGATGAAATTTATCAGGCCAAGGATTTTTCCCGCGACAAGATCCGGGTACTGCTTCGTCTGGACACCAGCAAGGTGGATCTGAACCACGCCGGCGTGCACCGCCGGGACAGCGATTTTCCCCAGGCGTGGGCCAAGATGTACGGCAAAGGACGGGTCTTCTTTTGCGCCTTCGGGCATGAAACCGCTCTGTGGGACCAGCCGGCGATTCAAACCATGTGGCTGGAAGCGCTCAAGTGGTCGCTGGGGTTGAGCGACGCCGATGTGACGCCGCGGCCCATGCCGGGTGCGCGGTGAACGCCGCCGGTCCGGCGGCGGAACTGAAACAGCCACGGCCGATCCTGGCCTGGTCGGTGTGGACAATCGCGGCGATTTTCTACCTGACGGGCTTCTACCAGCGCGTATCGCCGGCGGTGATGACCGGCGAGTTGATGCGCGACTTCCGCATTGACGCGAAACAGCTCGGCACGCTGTCGGCGTTTTACTTTTATGTCTACGTGGCGATGCAGATTCCGGTCGGCGTGCTGGTCGATTCCTGGGGCGCGCGGCGCCTGTTGATCTGGGGGTCGCTTTCGGCGGCGGCGGGAACATTCCTATTCGGCGCGACGCGCGACTTCCTTGTGGCCTGCGCCGGCCGGGCCGTGGTGGGCGGAGCGACGGCGGTCGGCTGGCTGGTGGTTTTGAAGCTGGCCACGCACTGGTTTCCGGCGCGGCGGTTCGGGATGCTGACAGGCCTGGGTCTTTTTTTCGGAAACATGGGCGCATTGGGAGCTCAGGTGCCGCTGCGGGTGGCGGTGGAGCATTTCGGGTGGCGAAGCGTGGTGGTCTTCTCCGGCCTTAGCCTGATTGCGGTTGGCGCGCTGGCCTGGGCGATGGTTCGCGACGATCCATCCGAGCTAGGCCTGCGCAGCTTTGCCCCGGCCGCCGTCCGGCAGCGGCGCAGCGCCTCCACGCTGGACCTGCTGGCCGGCTTCCGGAAGATTTTCGCGCACCGCAACACGTGGCTGATTGTGTTTGCGCAGGGCGGCGTGGTCGGTCCCATTCTCTCCTTTACCGGATTATGGGGAACGCCGTTCCTGCGAGCGCGCTTCGGGATTCCGGCCACCGCGGCGGCGGCGATCTGTTCCCTCATGACCATCTGCTGGGCGGTTTCCAGTCCGCTGTCCGGCTACCTGTCCGACCGGATGGGACGGCGAAAGCCGATCTACCTCGGCGGATGTGTGGTCGCCGCAGCAGGATGGATGGCGATGTTTTATCTGCCGGCGTTGCCGCTGTGGATTTTCATTGCGGCCGCCGCGGTCACCAGCCTGGCTTGCGGGCCGGTGGTGATTGGATTTGCGGCGGGCAAAGAGTCCGTTCCGGCGCGATATTTGGGAACTCTGACCGGGGCGGTGAACATCGGTAATATGTCGGGTCCGGCGATTCTCCAGCCGGCTGTCGGCTGGGTCCTGGACCGGAACTGGAACGGAAGGATGCAGAACGGATTTCGCCTGTACGATCCAGCGGCCTTCGAGAAGGGGTTTCTGCCGTTGGTGGCCTGGTCTGTTCTATCCTGCATCCTGATTGCACTTCTAAAGGAAACCTCCTCCGGGAGTGAGCAATCATGAAACGCTGTTTATCGATGATGGTTCTGGCCGCTTGCAGCGCGCTGGCGCAGGATCTGCCCGATGGCCCGGGCAAGCCCGCCGTGGAAAAGATCTGTTCCGGCTGCCACGGGCTGGCGACCGTGACCGGCCTCAGGCGCACGCCCCAGCAGTGGGAATCGACGGTGGACGAGATGGCCGCCCGCGGAGCCCAGGGAAGCGACCAGGAATTCGACGCCGTGGTCGCTTATCTGTCCCGGTATTTTGGAAAAGTCAACATCAACACCGCCACATCAAAGCAGCTCCAGGAGATTGTGGAACTCAGCCCGGCCGAGGCGGACGCGATTTTGAAATACCGGGAAAAGAACGGGGAATTCAAAGATCTGGCGGACCTGGAAAAGGTGCCCGGAATCGACGCCGGGAAACTAAGGGAACGGAAGGACCGCATCACGTTCCGGTGAGTTTTCTTCGGTTGGATGTCGTGGTGGCCAGGGACGGAATCGAACCGCCGACGCCAGCCTTTTCAGGGCTGCGCTCTACCAACTGAGCTACCTGGCCGGAACTGTTTTCTCATTTTAACATTCATCGCGGAAATCCGCTCTTCTATTTCTCTGCCCATTCGACTACACTCAATTCTCATGGCTCGACGTCCCCTGCTATTTTGCTGGACCTGGTTCGCTCTGGCCGGCTATGCCGCCAGCCCGTTTGCCGGACGCTGGGATTTTACCGTCACTGCGGGTGATGAAAGCTATCCGGGATGGATGGAAGTGGTCGAGGATGAGGGCGGCGCGCGCATCCGCGTGCAGCCGCGGACCGGCAGCGTGGTGCCGGCGGAAAACGTCCGCATGGAGGGGACCCGCCTCGCCTTTTCTTTCGGCCGCGATATTCACTGGGATCTGACCGCGGCCGGCGGTGAGCTGAGCGGAACGCAGAGAACCGGCAATCGCACCGCGCTGCTGCGGGGCGTGCGCGCTCCGGCGCTGCGGCGTCCCGTGCCCAAGTCCTGGGGCGCGCCTGAGCCGCTCTTCGATGGCAGCGATCTGAATGGCTGGCAGCCGGACCGGCCGGAAGCCAATCATTGGGTGGCGCGCGACGGCGTGCTGCTCAATGAAGAACGCGGCTCGAATCTGCGGACCACCCGCGTCTTCGACGACTTCAAGCTGCACATCGAATTGAACTGCCCGGACGGCGGAAACAGCGGCATTTATCTGCGCGGCCGCTATGAGATTCAGGTGGCGTACGAGAAAGGTCCGGACGCCTATCACAGCATGGGATCGATCTACGGATTCCTGAAGCCGTCGGTCGAAATGCCGCGCAGGCCCGGGCAGTGGGAGACCCTGGAAGCGACGCTGATCGGCCGGCGCCTGACTCTGGTGCGCGATGGCGTGACCATCCTCAACGATCAGGAGATCCCCGGCATCACCGGCGGCGCGCTCGATTCCAACGAGGCGGCGCCGGGGCCGATCTACATTCAGGGCGATCACACCGGCGGGATGAAGTATCGGAACATCCGCATCTCGCTTCCGAATTAGGCGTCACACCGGTTAAACCGCCGATGGCAGCGACACTTCCAGGCGGGCCCCTCCCTCCGGACGATTGCTCGCCGTGATGGTGCCTCCGTGCTGGGTCACAATGCCGTGGGCGACCGTCAAGCCTAATCCCGTTCCGCGCGCGTCCAGACGGGTGGTCACGAAGGCGTCGAAGATGTCGGGCAAAATATCGGCCGAAATGCCCCGGCCGTTGTCCTCGATGGTGATCAGCGTCCGGCCCTTCTGTTTGCGGGCGTTCACCTCGATCCGGCCGGACGGCCCTTCAATCGCGTTCACCGCGTTGCGCAGCAGGTTGACGAAGACCTGAATCAGGCGGTCCGGGTTGCCGATCACCCGGTCTTCGGGCTCGATCGCGTTGAGGAACTCGATGCGCGAGGCTTTTTCATCGATCGCCACCAGCCCCCAGGCCTCATCCACCAGCGGGCGGATTGCGATCGGCTCCATTCGCGTGGAGCGGACCTTGGAAAAATCCACCAGGCTCTCGCTGATCCGCTGGAGCCGCTGCGCCACGCGCTTCATTCGTTCCAGCCGCTCCAGCGTGTGCGGGTCGGTGGTGGTTTCGATCAGTTTTTCGATCGACCCGTTCAGAACCGCCAGCGGCGTGTTCAGTTCATGAGCGACGCTGGCCGACAGCAAGCCCAGGCTGACCAGCCGGTCCTGCTCCTCCAGACGCCGCAGCGCCGTGGCGAGCTCGTCCTCCTGCCGCCGCAAGGCCGCCACCGTTTCGTTGCGCGAGCGCATGATCTGGCCGATTTCGTCGCCCATGATCTCCTCGGGCGGGATCATTTCCCGGTCGCGGTCGCCAGCCTGCGTGGCCGTGTCCGCTTCGAGCATCCTCCGCAGCGGCCGATAAACGTACAGCGGCATAATCGCCGATTCCAACAGCAGTACGGCCAGGATGTAAATGCTTCCAAGGATTAGGAATAAGGTCAGTTTGGCGCGCGTCACCGCGCTCTGGTAGGACTGCTGGGACAGCTTCACCTCCCCGGCGTTGTGGGGAAGTTGTTGAATAATGGATACTTCTCTCGCCCGCGCATCCGCCACCAGCTTTTCAAACAGCGGAATCAGGGAAAAATAGGCCGCGCAGGTGAGAACCAGGAAGAACAGATTATGAAGGACCATTAACTTTGGCCGTACTTTTAAGTTCCCAAAGAATTTCGTAACGCTATACTTCATGCGGTTAGACAAGAAATTGTCCTTCGCTTGCGTATTTTATACACTCATGGTAGAAACAAAGATTAAGTCTACTCACGATGGCTGCGATCTTTCCGAAGTCGTCTGACCTCATCCTGAAAGTTCTCGGGGCGGTGGTCGGCTTGGGCGCCGTGGCGGGGGTTGGCGCCTACACCTATTACACCTACCCCACCGTAATCGACACAGGATACCAACCGGTGCAGCCGGTTCCCTATAGCCACAAGCTGCACGCCGGGCAGCTTGGGCTCGACTGCTTTTATTGTCACTCGACGGTGTACAAGGCTGCCTACGCGGCGATCCCGCCGACGCAGACCTGCATGAACTGCCACGCCAAGGTGAAAACCGACAGCCCGCGCCTTGAGCTGGTGCGGCGGAGCTTCCAGACCGGCCAGCCGATTCCGTGGGTGTTGATCCACCGCCTTCCTGATTTCGTCTATTTTAACCACGAAGCGCATGTGACGGCTGGGGTGAGCTGCGTGAGCTGCCACGGCCGCATCGATCAGATGATCGAGGTGCATCAGGACAAGCCGCTGAACATGGCGTTCTGTCTGGCCTGTCACAAGGATCCCGCGCCGAACATCCGGCCGGCGGAGCTGGTGACGAAGCTCGACTGGGTTCCCGACCGCGATCCGCGGGAGATCGGCAATGAGATTATCGCCGAGAAGCATCTGAATCCGCCAACGAACTGTTCGGGATGTCATCGATGAGTTTGATTCAAATTAAACCGAAAGCCGCCACCGGGCCTCAATACTGGCGCAGTCTGGACCAGCTCGCCGATACGCCGCAGTTCCGCCAGTGGGTGGAGCGGGAGTTTCCGTCGAGCGCGGCGGAGATGCTCGACGGCGATTCGCGCCGCCACATGTTGAAGATCATGGCGGCGTCGTTCGGACTTGCGGGCCTGGCCGCTTGCCGGCGGCCGGTGGAACATATTCTGCCGTACGCCAAAGGGGTCGAGGATCTGATTCCGGGCGCGCCGTATTACTACGCAACGGTGATGCAGTTGGGCGGCACGGCCACCGGGCTGATTGTGGAAACGCACGACGGGCGGCCGACAAAGATAGAAGGCAATCCCGATCATCCTTCGAGCCTGGGTGCGGCGCTGGCCTGGCAGCAGGCGTCGGTCTTGTCGCTTTACGATCCGGACCGGTCGGCGCGGTTTCTGGAAAATGGATCGCCGTCGGCCAAGAGCTGGCCGGAGTTTCACGCCTATCTTAAGGGGATTCCCTTGGGCGACGGCTCGGGGTTGCGCTTCTTAAGCGAGACGGTGCTTTCGCCGTCGCTGGAGATGATGCGCGGCGAGGCGCTGAAGAAATATCCCAAGGCCAAGTGGATCGAGTACGAGCCGATTACGCGCGAAAACGAAGCCGCCGGCCTGCGCATGGCGTTTGGCCAGGAGGTTGCGGCTCACCCGCAGTTTGACAAGGCGAAGGTGATCGTGGCGCTCGATTCGGATTTTCTGGGGCTCGATTCGGCCTCGCCACTGCCGACCAAGTTGTTCTCCCGGCGCCGCCATGTCGCCAGCGAGGAGGATCTGGAGAAGCTGAACCGGCTGTATGCCGTCGAGTCGCAATTTTCGATCACGGGTGCGAACGCGGATCACCGGCTGCGCGTGAAGCCGAGCGACGTGCGGCAGTTCGCCTTCGATCTGGCCGCGGCTCTGGGCGCTGTTCCGGGGCTGAACGTGGTGGGTGGAGCAGACCGGCGCGGAAAATTTCTGACGGCGCTGGTGAAGGATCTGAAGGCGGCGGGGCCGGAAGCGCTGGTGGTGGCCGGGCTCCGGCAGCCGGCGGAGGTTCACGCGGCCGTAGCGCTGATCAACGAAGCGCTTGGCAGCGCGGCGGTCAGCTACAGCAAATCTTCGGGCGGCGCGTCGCTCGATGCGCTGAAGGCGCTGACGGCGGAGATGAATTCGGGCCAGGTTTCGACGCTGGTGATCCTTGAAGGCAATCCGGTGTATACGGCGCCGGCGGATCTGCAATTTGCCTCCGCCATGGCCAAGGTCGCCAATACGATTCATGTGGGGCTCGAGGAAGATGAGACGGCCGCGGCGGCCAGGTGGCACGTGCCGGGCGCGCATTATCTGGAGACCTGGGGAGACGCGCGGGCTCAGGACGGCACCGTGGCGGTCCAGCAGCCGATGATCCGGTGCATGTACGGCGGCAAAACGCCGGCGGAGATGGTCGCCCTGATCATCGATTACAAGGACAAAGACGCGCACGCCATCGTGAAGAATTATTGGCTGGCGCAGTTCCCCGGCAAGGATCGCGAGAAGGAGCAGGCCTGGCGCAGGGCGCTCCACGATGGCGTGGTGGCGGCCGCCAAGCCGTATGAGGCGGTGAAGGTCTCCGCGGACGCCAAGAAACTGGCGGGGTTGTTCAGCGCCAGGCCGGCTTCGGGCGGCCTGGAGGTTGCTTTCGTGCCAGGCGCATCGACTTACGACGGCCGTTTCGCCAATAACGCCTGGCTCCAGGAGTGGCCGGAGCCCATGACCAAGGTGGTTTGGGGCAACGCGGCGCTGATCAGTCCGGCTCTGGCCCGCGCGCAAAACCTGAAGGACGGCGATGTGGTGACGCTGGCGCGCGGCAACTACAAGGTGGACGTGCCGGTGATGATCCAGCCCGGGCATGCCGACGACGCGGTGACGCTTTCGCTCGGCTATGGACGAGCCAAGTGCGGCCGCGTCGGCAAGGATGTCGGCGTCAACGCGAACCTCATCCGCACTTCGGACGCCTACTGGTCCGGCGGCGGATTTTCGCTGACCCCCACGGGCAACAAAGTGGTGGTGGCGACCACGCAAGAGCACGGCATGATCGGCGGATCCAGCGCGGAGCGGATGAACGGCCGCCCCCTGTACCGCGAAGTCACCATCGCCGAGTACAAGAGGAACCCCAAGGCGGTTGAGGAGATGAACGAGGTTCCGGAGCTGCAATCGATCTATCCGGAACGCGTCTACGACAAGGGATACCAGTGGGGGCTGGCCATCGATTTGACGGCCTGCACCGGCTGCAACTCCTGCGTGATCGCCTGCCAGGCTGAGAACAATATTCCGGTGGTCGGAAAATATCAGGTGACCCGCGGGCGCGAAATGCACTGGCTGCGGATGGACCGCTACTATGTCGGGCCGGAGGACGATCCGCGCGCGGTGGAGCAGCCGATTCCGTGCATGCAGTGCGAAAACGCCCCGTGCGAGAACGTCTGCCCGGTGGCGGCCACGTCGCATTCTCCCGAAGGGCTGAACGATATGGCCTACAACCGCTGCGTCGGCACGCGGTACTGCCTGAACAACTGTCCGTTCAAGGTCCGGCACTTCAACTTCTTGAACTTCCATAAGCACATGCCGCAGATCGAGGCGATGGCTTCCAATCCGGATGTGACGGTGCGCATGCGCGGGGTGATGGAAAAGTGCACCTATTGCGTGCAGCGCATTCAGGAGAAGAAGATTCAGGCCAAGGTCGAGGGGCGGCGCGCGATCCAGGACGGCGAGATCAAGACGGCCTGCCAGCAGACCTGCCCGGCCGACGCCATTGTCTTCGGAAATATCAACGATCCGGAAAGCCGCGTTTCGAAACTGAAGAAGCAGGAGCGCAACTACAAAATGCTGGAGGAGATGGATCTGCGGCCGCGCACTTCTTATTTGGCCCGGTTGAGGAATGTGAACGAGGAGTTGGCGTAGAGAACCATATGTCTGAGGTAGCGATCACACAAAATCCACAACTGATGGAAGTGAATCCGCCGCTGGTCCGGGCCAAGGATTACCACGACCTCACCGAACAGATCAGCTCGATTGTCGAAGGCGACGTCATTAAAACGCCGCGAAAATATTGGATCACGCTCGGCATCACCAGCTCGATCACCATTCTGCTGGCGGCCATGCTGACCTACCTGGTCTCAACCGGCATCGGCGTGTGGGGAAACAACCGGCCGATCGGCTGGGCCTGGGACATCACCAATTTCGTGTTCTGGATCGGTATCGGCCATGCCGGCACGCTGATTTCGGC
>JAJPIT010000005.1 GCA_021324615.1 Terriglobia bacterium
CAGGCCGACGGCAGCATCACCCGCCGCTACGGCGGAACCGGTCTGGGATTGGCGATCACCCGGAAGCTTGTGGAAATGCACGGAGGCACGGTGAACGTGGAAAGCGAGGTGGGCAAGGGCAGCACCTTCACCGTGCAGATGCGCTGCGATCCGGCGCCGGCTTCCGCTCATCCGGACGGCCCGGCGGAGGCGGAGACCCAGGCGGCCGAGGAGCGTCCCGGCTCCGGAGCGCCGCTGCTGCTGGTGGAAGACAACCTGGTGAATCAGAAAGTGGTGCTGGCGATCCTGCGCAAAAAAGGCTACCGCATCGATGTCGCCAACGACGGCCGGGAGGCGCTGGCGCGTCTGGCGGCGCCGGGCGCCGAATACCGCCTGATCCTGATGGACGTGCAGATGCCGGTGCTGGACGGCCTGGAGGCCACACGCATCATCCGCCGCAATCCGGCGTGGGCGAAAATTCCGGTGATCGCCATGACCGCACACGCCATGAACGGGGATCGCGAGCGTTGTCTGGAGGCCGGCATGGACGCCTATATCTCCAAGCCCGTGCAGCCGGCTCATCTGGTGGCGATGATCGAAAAATACGTCCGCGCCCAGGCCAGGCCGCCCGCGGCCGGCGGCGAGCTCCCGCATCTGCTCGCGCAACTGGCCGGCGGACTGGAGACAGCCTCATCTGGCGGCGGGGATCCCGCCAGAGTCCTGGAGCAGGCGCAAAAACTGCGCGCCGCCGCGGAGCCCCTGTCCGGCCAGCTTGGCGAGCTGGCCCGGCGGATCGAGCAAGCCGCCAGCCAGGGCGACTTTTCCCGCGCCCGGGCCGGCCTGGAGGATCTCCAGCGCGAGCTGCAAGAAGCGCTGCCGGCCTGATCGCTCACATCGCGCCGAAATTATCGAGACTGCGCCACAGATACCAGCACGCGGCGGAACGGTGAGGCCGCCAGGGCGCCGCGATCCGGGCCATCTCGTCCGGTTTGGGCAGATCCGGGAGATGGTAGGCTTTTTTCATCGCGGCGCGAATGCCCAGGTCGCCGGTGGGCAGCACATCGGGGCGGCGTAACGCGAAAATCAGGAACATATGGGCGGTCCAGACACCGACCCCCTTGACGCGGGTTAGATGTTCGATCACCGCCTCGTCGTCCAGCGAGGCGCAACGTTGGAAATCGACCTTGCCGGCCCGGGTCAGACGCGCAAGATCCCGGATATAGGAGAGTTTCTGCGGCGAAAGGCCGAGCGCGCGCAGCCGTTGCGGCCGCAAGCCGAGGATCGACTCCGGCGTGAGCGGATCGGCCCGGGCCGCCTCTTTCAACCGGCCGAAGATCGCCGCCGCGGCCTTGCCGTGCAGTTGCTGATACACGATGGACCGCACCAGGGTCTGGAAGACCGGCTCGCGATATTCAATTTTATAAGCGCCAATCCGTTCGATAATTTGCGCCATGACCGGATCGGACCGTTTGAGGTGGTGGATCGCTTTGCGCATTCCGGGGCAGGGAACTCGTTTTCCCTGAGGTGCATCTATGATTGTAACTATGAAGGTTTTGCCGTTTCTGCTGCTGCCTGCCGTTTTGTTCGCGCAAGACGAGCCGACCATCAAGGTCGACGTGAACCTGGTGAACATCTTGTTTTCGGTCCATAACAAACAGAACGGGCTGGTGGGCAATCTCGAAAAGAAGGATTTTCAGATCTTCGAGGACGGCAAGCCGCAAGAGATCAAATATTTTACGCGCGAAACCGATCTGCCGCTCACCATCGGCCTGCTGGTGGACACCAGCGAAAGCCAGCGCCGGCTGCTCGATACCGAACAGCGCGCGGCGTATCAGTTTTTCTCCAAAGTGCTGCGGCCGAAGGATCTGGCTTTCCTGATTCAATTCGGCGCTGAAGCCGAGCTTCTTCAGGACGACACCAACTCACTGCGGCTGTTGCAGGAAGGCTTGAGCCGGCTTCATATGAGCGTTCCGGTGGGCGGCTTGCATCCCGGGCCGGTTCCCACGCAGCAGAACATGGCCGGAACCATTCTGTTCGACGCGGTCTATCTTGCCGCCAATGAAAAGATGAAGACGGAAGTGGGGCGCAAGGCGATTGTGCTGATTACCGACGGGGTCGATACCGGGAGTAAGACCTCCATCGCCCAGGCCATTGAAGCCGCGCAGAAAACCGATTCGATCATCTACAGCATTGACTACGAAGATCCGGCGGCCTACGGCGGCGGCTTCGGTGTGATCCGCCTCGGCGGAGCGGGCGGCGAGGGCGATCTGAGGAGAATGTCGAACGAAACCGGCGGGCGGGTGTTCAAAGTGGACCGCAAAAACTCCCTCGACGACATTTTCCGCCAGTTGCAGGAAGAAATGCGCAGCCAGTACTCCATCGGCTACGTGCCGGCCAATCCGGCCAAGGACGGCAGCTTCCGCAGAATCGAGATTCGCGTGGACAACAAAGACTACAAGGTCCAGGCGCGGAAGGGCTACTACGCGATGGCCAACAGCCAGTAAACCGCGCTTATTTCTTCAAATTTGTTTCAAAAAGCTGGAAAATGCGGTGGTATTCGTCCATCCAACTGGAGGGCTGCACGAAGCCGTGATTTTCCACCGGGAAGATGGCGATCGACCAGTTTTGCTTGTGCAGTTCGATCAGCCGCTGGACCAGGCGCACCGAATCCTGGAAGAACACGTTGGTGTCCACCATTCCGTGACAGATCAGCAGCGCGCCCTTCAAGCCCTCGGCGAAATAAATCGGCGAAGATCTTCGATACGCTTCCGGGTCGTTTTGCGGCAAATTGAGGATATTGGCGGTGTAGGGGTCGTTGTAATGCGCCCAGTCGGTGACTGGCCGCAGCGCTGCGCCGGCGGCGAAGACGTCGGGGGTGGTGAACATGGCCATTAAGGTGAGGAATCCCCCGTAGCTTCCGCCGTAGATGCCGATGCGCTTGGGATCGGCGCCCTGCTCGACCAGCCATTTGGCGCCGTCCACGTTATCGTTTAAATCGACGCCGCCCATGTGCCGGTAGATGGCCGTCCGCCAGTCGCGCCCGTAGCCGGCCGAAGCGCGATAGTCCATATCGAGCACCATGTAGCCGTGCTGCATCAGAAACTGATTGAACATGTACTCGCGGGCGTAGTTGGGCGACCAGAATTTTTCCACGTTCTGCGCGTATCCGGCGCCGTGGACGAAGATGACGGCGGGCCCGCCACGGCGGTAGTTAGCGGGCTTATAAAAATGCGCGGGCACCATCGCCCCGTCGCGGGCCGGAACCTGCACGATGGGCACGTCGTACCAGGGATAATCGGCGAAGTCCTGGGCCGGCGAATAGGTCAGCCTTTTGCCGCTCGCGCCGGGGACGTTGTCGGCGACGTAGAGCTCGGGCGGCTTGGTTGTATAGGAGTAAAGATCGGCCATCCGCTTTTCATCGGGGGAGAGCGTCACGCGATGGCTGCCGACTTCTTTCGTCAACCGCGTCCGCGGGCCGCCGTTGACGCTCATCGAATAGACCTGGCGCTCGGCCGGTCCGACTTCGCTGGTTTGCAGATAGAACTTTGATCCATCCTTCGAGAGTTCGACGGAAGTGACTTCCCACTTTCCCGACGTCAACTGGGTGGGCTGGCCGCCGTCGAAGCTGGCCTTGTACAGATGCGCGTAGCCGGTCTTTTCGCTTTGGAAATAAATTTCGTTGCCGTTTTTGAGCCATCCGAGCGTTTGCGCGCCGGGGCCGTCGATCCAGGCGTCGTCGTGGTCGGTGAAGATGACGCGGCATTTCCCGGTCGCCGGATCGAGCGCGAGAATCCAGCGGTCTTTATTGTCGGTGGCGCGCGCGGCGAATACGGCTTTTGTACCCTGCTCGTTCCACAGCGGCGCCTGGAGCTGGACCTCGCGGCCGTTCAGGCCGGGATCGACCCATTTCACTTCGCCGCTCACCACATCGAGGATCGCCATGCGCGTTTTCGGCATAACGTCGCCGACGGTGATGCGTCCGGGGATCTCTTCGGTGTAAGCGGACTCGGTCACGTAGCTGGGGACGTTATCCGGCTTGGCGCGCTCGGCGGCTTCGCTGATCATGGCGATGACGCAGGTCTCGTCGGGACAGAGATCCAGGCGCGTGACACTTTGCCGGGCCTGTAACTGGAAAGGCTTCCGCGGATGTTCTTTTTTGCGCTCGGCTTCTTCTTCGGCGCGCAGCGCGGCGCGCTCGCGGACCACTTCGAGGAGCTCCTTTTCCTGCTTCTTGAGGAACTCCTGTGAATCCGTGCCGCGCTGTTCCTCGGCCCGCGGGAGGGAGGGAGCGCCGCCGCGTCCGCCGCGTCCGCCCCGTCCTCCGGGCGCCGCAGCGGCGGGCTGCGCGCCGGGCGGAACGATCTCCGTCATCTGTTCGATCCCCCCGTCGTCGAGGGAAAGCACATAGAGATTGCCGCCGCGGGTGAAAGCGACGCGCCTCTCGTCGCGGGTGAAGCGCGGATTGGACTCCACTTCGGCTGTTTTGGTGAGCTGCCGCGCTTTGTCCGCGGCGAAGTCGTACAGAAAGATATCGCCATCCAGGGCGTAAACGGCGCGCTGGCGGTCGCGGGTGTAGGCGGCCGAGGCCGGAGGCGCCATCCGCGCCTCCTGCACGCTCAATTTGCGCAAGCCGGAGCCGTCGACGTTGACGACGTAGGTGTCCATGGGATGATCGATGGGGTCGCTGGCCTGCTTCCACTGAAAATAGATCCGGCGCGAGTCGCCCGACCAGCGGATCGCCGCCGGTTCGTATCCGTAGAGACCGGGGCCGCGCATGATGTACTCGATGGTCAGTTCGGTTCGCTTCTGCGCGGAGATTTCCGTGAGTTGGCCGAAGGCCAGCGCCAGGGCGGCGAGCAGCGTGATCTGTTTCGGAAACATAAATTGGATTATACCGACGCCAGGATGCGGCGCACGCCTTCCTGGAAGATCTCCGGCGGCGGGAGCAGGCTCAGGACGAGGTAGGCTTCCTCTTCAAAGTCGAAGAAGAAGCCGGGCTGCGCCAGCACGTCGCGCTCGGCCAGAAGATGCAGAGCCCATTCTTCCTCGCCGCGGGTGCGCGGCAGGCGTGCGATGGCGTACCAGCCTCCTTCGACGTCCAACACGGCGGCGGCCGAATCGCGCGAGGCGGCGCGGAGGAAATCCAGATTTGCGCGGGTGCGTTCGCGGATCTGCCCGGCGAGGCGCGACGCGGAGGCCAGCAGCGCCGGCAGCGCGAGTTGAACCGGCGACGCCACCGAAAGATACGTATCCGCGACAAATTCCAGGCGCTGGAGCGCGGCCTGGCGTCCGGCGCCGCTCGCCGCGATCCAGCCGAGCTTCATCTGCGGCAATCCCGCGATCTTGGAGAGCCCGTTCAAGAAAAAAGTGAGCCCGCGCGGCGAAGCGGGCGGCGGCGGCGCGAACGGGTAATCGGCGAACACCTCATCGCAGAGAATCGGCAGGCCGTAGGACTCCAGCCGCTCCCATTCCCCGGCCTTGAGAAACGATCCCGTGGGATTGTTGGGATTCACCACCACGATGGCCCGGGTGCGGGCGGTCACTTCCAGCGTGCTGAAATCGATGCGCCAAGATCCGTCATAGCGCAGCGCGTACTGGCGGATCCGCGCCGATTCGAGCGCCGCCAGATGTTCGAACAAAGGATAAGAGGGCCGCGGCGCGAGGAATTCATCGCCCGGATCGGCCAGCAGTTTAAATAGGAACGAGTAGGCTTCGCTGGTGCTGGCGGTGAGCAGAATATCTTCGGGGTGGAACTTCCGGCCGCGCGCCGCATAATAATCAGCCACGGCTTGCCGGGCGGAGGCGAGCCCGCGCGGCGACGGATCGTAACGCAGCGCGCGGTGATCCGCCAGGGCTTCGATGATTCCGCGCGGGTAGGCGAAGCCGGCGCGGGTCGGATTCGATTCGGTCAGATCGAGAACAGGGCGGCCGGCGGCGCGCTTTTGTTCGGCCAGCAGCGAAAGCGGATTCGGCGCGGCTTCCCAGTCGAGGCGCGAGGAGAACATTCACGGTCAGTGGACCGCGGGCTGTCCGGCCGAGGACGCGGCGGCGTTGAACTGGGCCAGATCCGTTTTCAGCACCTGATCAAGCTGCGCCTGGATCTGATCCAGCCGGCTGGAAAGCTCCTGGAACACGACGTAGCTCTGGTCGGTGGGTTTGGCGTCGCCGGTTTCGATGACGCGCATCAGCGCGGCCAGTTGATTATTGATCTTGATGGGGAAGTTCAGCGGATCCTGGCCGCTGCGGTTGCGGACCTGGTACAGCTCCTCTTCCACTTCGCTTAAATGTGTCGCCAGACGCTCGCCGGGGGCGCCGAGCGAAGGCGCCGCTTTGACCCGGTCGCTGATCTGCTTTTTCATGTCGCGGATATGGATCACCATCTCGTCGGCCTGGCTGGTTTTATCGCGCACCTGCATGGCGAGCCGGAACTGGGCTTCCAGATCGGCCGCGGTGACGTTGGTTTCGCGGGGATCGAGCTCGACGCGCAGCGGGCGCGTCTCCGTCACGCCGCCCGCGGTCAGCCGCACCTGATAATCGCCGGGCACGGCGAGCGGACCCTGCTCGGCATTGGCTCCCCACAGGATCATTCCGGGAAAGGTGGTTGCGCCGGGATAGCGGAGGTCCCAGCGATAACGATTCCCGCCGGCTTTGCGCGAAGGAGGGCGGGCGCCGCCGCGGCCGCCGCCTCCACCGCCTTCTTCTTCCTGTTCTCTTTGCCGCTGCTGCGCCTTCTTGTCCTCCTCGGCGCTGCCCACAAACGACCGCACGACGTTGCCGCGCGAATCCAGGATCTCCAGCTTCACGGTGTCCGCTTCCCGGGGCAGGAAGTAGTCGATGGTCGCGCCGGGATCGAGCGAGCGACGCGCCGGGTCCGGCGTGAACAGATGGGTGGTCTGGAGATTGCCCGCAAGCTGCCGCAGCAGGGAGATGTGGTCGAGGATGTAGAACGATCTGCCGTGCGTGGCGATCACCAGATCGTCGTCCTTGACCACCAGGTCGGGCACCTGCGTATCGGGCAGATTGAGGCGCAGCGACTGCCATTCCGCGCCGTTGTTGAAGGAAACATAGATGCCATGCTCTGTTCCGGCAAACAGCAGGCCCGGCTTCTTGGGATCTTCGCGGACCACGTGGACGTAATCGTCGGCGGCGATACCGTTGGTGATCTTGGTCCAGGTGGCGCCGTAGTCGTCGGTGCGGTAGGCGTACGGCCTGCGGTCGTCGGCCTGATAATTCTTGGCGGCCAGATAGGCCGTGCCGGGCTTGACCGGCGAGGCGTCGATCATGCTGATGCGGATGAAGTCGGGCAGCCCGGGGGGCGTGACGTTCTTCCAGTTTTTGCCGCCGTCGCGGGTAATATAGACCAGGCCGTCATCCGATCCGGTCCAGATGGTGTTCACGTCTTTGGGCGATGGCGCGATGGTGAAGATGGTGGCGTAAATTTCCGGGCCGTTCTGGTCCTTGGTAATCGGACCGCCGGAATCGCCCAGCGTTTTCGGATCGGCGCGGGTCAGATCCGGGCTGATTCTCTCCCAGCTCTGGCCCTCGTTGGTGGTTCTGAACAGGTGCTGCGAGGAGGTGTATAGAATCCGCGGGTCGGCCGGATTAAAAACGATGGGGAAGGTCCACTGCCACCGCTCCTTGAGTGAAGCCGAGGACATACCGGAGAAAAACAGCGGATAAACCTGGACGTCGCGCAGGTGGCCGGTCGAGCGGTCGTAGCGCGTGAGCAGCGCGCCCTGGCTGCCGGCGTAAAATATATTGGGATTTTTGGGATCCGGCGCGATATATCCGCTTTCGCCGCCGCCCGGCGAATAGACGGGACGGCCGAGGGGGAGCGCGTCGCCCGCCGCGCCGCCGCGGCCGGCCGGTTCGCTGGTCACGCAGATGGTGGTGTTATCCTGCTGCGCTCCGCAGACGTGATAGGGGATGTCGGTGGTGGTCGCGACGTGGTAGAGCTGGGCGGTGGGGAAGTTCTGCCGGGTCCAGGTCTCGCCGCCGTTGACCGAAACGTTGCCGCCGCCGTCGTTGGAGTTGATCATGCGGTTGGGGTCGTTGGGTGCGATCCACAGATCGTGCTGATCGCCGTGCGGGGGGTGAAGCTGGCGGACCGTCTTGCCGCCGTCGGTCGATTTATAGAGTCCGGTGTTGAGAATGTAGACGACGTCTTTATTTTTCGGATCGGCGGTGATGCGCGTGTAGTAGAAGGCGCGCTGCCGCAGGCGGCGGTCTTCGTTGACGCGGGTCCAGGTGGCGCCGGCGTCTTCGGAGCGGAACAGGCCGCCGTCCTCGGCTTCCACCATGGCGTAGACGCGGTTGGAGTCGGCGGAGACCGCCACGCCGATCTTTCCGATGATGCCCCGCGGCAATCCGGGATTCCGCGTGATTTCGGTCCAATGATCGCCGCCGTCGGTGGACTTATAGAATCCGCTGCGCGGGCCGCCGCTGGACAGCGTCCAGGAGGTTCGATACGCATCCCAGATCGCGGCGTAGATCACGCGCGGGTTGTGCGGATCGAGGGCCAGATCCACCGCGCCGGCGTGATCGTCCTTATACAACACCTTCTGCCAGGTCTTGCCGCCGTCGCGGGTGCGAAAGACACCGCGCTCGCTGTTGGGGCCAAAGGGATGCCCGAAGGCGGCGACGTAGACGATATCGGCGTTGGTTGGATCGATGCGGATGCGCGCGATGGCCTGGGTGTCGGCCAGGCCCACGTGATGCCAGGTCTTGCCGGCGTCGGTGGATTTGTACACCCCGTCGCCCTGCATGATGTTGCCGCGCAGCTCCGTTTCGCCCATGCCGATGTAGACGATATCGGGATTCGATTCGGCGACCGCGACCGCGCCGACCGAGGAGCTGTGGATCTGGCCGTCGGTTACCGGCTTCCAGGTGACGCCGCCGTCGGTGGTCTTCCACAGCCCGCCGCCGGTCGCGCCGAAGTAGTACTCATAGGGACGCGAAGCGCTGCCGGCCGAGGTGATCGACCGGCCGCCGCGGTCGGGTCCGATGCTGCGCCACTGAAGCGCGCCGAACACGGCCGGGTCATAGGGTTGCGCCGAAACCACGGCGGAAGCGAACAGGGTACAGAACAGGATCCGGTTGGCGAGCATATTTTTCATGCTATCGTAGCGCGCCCGCCTTGGCCGGCGCTTTCGCCCATGGCCGGGCGCTAGCCGAAGTGAGCTTTTAAAAATTCCCAAAGCATCAGATGCCGCCCGGGGCATCGCGGGGCCTGGGCGTAGCTCAAGGTGTGGGTGGCGCGGTCGACAAACAAGCCGATAGGTTCAGCGTGCGGCGACTCCACGTCGAACACCACGCCGTTGCCGCAGGAGTCCTCGTGCTCGATTTTGATGGAGGAGACGTCGGCGTAGGGGCTCCCGGGACCCCACTCGGAGGTGAACTGCTCGGGGGAATAATACTTGCAGGGATGATCCGGCGTGCAGCCGAACAAGGCGTAGGCCTGCTGATAGTCCTTCTGGCGGAGCAGAGCGAAGAAGTGTTTCACCACCCGCTCCTCGCTCCAGTTGCGAAACAGAAAGAACAGCGTGAGCGCCACCAGGAGCGCTCCGCCGCCCCACAGCAGGATCCGCTTGATCAGCCGTTCCCGCTGCTCTTCGCCCGCTCCGTATGCTTCAAGGTATCCGGCCATGGCTCGCCCGCTTCGGCTGTTTCAGCCGCGATTTCCCCCGCTACTTCAATGGATACGCCTTATCGTAGGCGGCGGTAGCCTCGGCGGTGATGTCGAGCGCCGGTTTAAAGAAATAGGTATTCTGCGTATCGACCACGACGTCCAGGCCTTTTTCCTCGGCGATTTTTTTGATCACCTCGGTCATTCGCGTTCCGGCGCGCTGGAGGACGTCGTTGCGCTCGCGCGTGACGTCGTCCTGAAGGTCCTGGCTCAACCGTTCCATTTCGCGCTGCTTGCGCTGGCCGCGGGCTTCCAGCTCCGCCTCGCCGGCCGGACTCAGGCGGCCCTGGCTGGCCTGGAGCTGGGTCTGGATGTCGCTGAGCTCGCGCTGCACCTTTTCGAGCGCGTCCTGGCGCGGCTTGTATTTATTCTGCATGTCGAGCGACGCCTTTTTGATCTCGGCCGTGTCGAGGAGGGCTTTTTGAAAATTCACCACCCCGATCTTGGTCTGTGCGAACGCGGCGGATGAGAAGACGAGCGCAGCCGCGCACACGCCGATTGCGGCGGCAATGGACCGACGGAACATGGGTTGAACGGACTCCTTTAGAATCCTATTCTAGCCTTCAAACCTTGGACGGACAAGCGCGGGCGATGGCGCCGCCTGCGCCGCCGCGGCGGCTACTCGCGGCAGATCCCGCGCTTGCTCGACCGGATGAAGGCGACCAGGTGCAGGGTATGTTCGGTGGGGATGGTGGTCTCGATCCGCTCCAGCGCCTCCTCGAGTTTCAAGCCGGAGCGGTAGAGGATCCGGTACGCCGTCTTCAAGGCGGCCACCTCGCGGGCCTGGAATCCGGCGCGGCGCAGGCCCACCAGGTTCAATCCCTTGGGCGCGACGTTGAAATCGGAGTAGAGGAAATAAGGCGGCACATCGCGATTCACACGCGTATTGCCGCCGATCATCGCCAGCCGGCCGATTTTCGAATACTGATGAATCACCACGCCGCCGGAGATAAACGCCTGATCCTCGACTTCGGCGTATCCGGCCACCAGCGCGCAACTGGCGATCACCGTGCGGTTCCCGATGCGGCAGTTGTGGGCGATATGGCCGGAGGTCATGATGTAATTCTCGTCGCCGACGATGGTCTCCGACTCGGGCGCGGTGCCGCGCGAGATGGTGTAGTGCTCGCGAATGCGGTTGCCGTGGCCGATTCTGAGAAAGCTCCGCGCGCCGGTGAATCCCTTGTCGAGCGGGTCGGTGCCCAGCACCGTGCCGGCGGAAATTTCATTGCGCTCGCCGAGCGTGGTCCACCGCTTGACGTACACGTACGGCTCCAGGCGGGTGAAGGCGCCGATGACGACATCCGCTTCGATCACCGCGTATTCGCCGACCACCACATGCGGGCCGATGCGGGCGCCAGGATCGACGCGCGCGGTGGGCGCGATGACCGCGGAAGGATCAACCGGCATGGGCGAATGCGGTCAATTGGCGCGCTCGAACAGCGCCGCCGCGCCCTGCCCGCCCCCGATGCACATGGTGACCACGCCGTAGCGCGCCTTCCGCCGCTCCATCTCATTGGCGATGGTGCCGACCATTCGCGATCCGGTCATGCCGAAGGGATGCCCGATCGAAATGGATCCGCCGTTGACGTTCAGAATCTCGTTGGGAATGCCTAGCCGGTCGCGGCAATAGACCACCTGCACCGCGAAGGCTTCATTCAGCTCCCACACATCGATGTCGTCCATCTTGAGCCCCTGCCGCTTCAGCAGCTTGGGAACTGCGAACACCGGCCCGATGCCCATCTCATCCGGCTCGCAGCCGGCCACCGCGAAACCGCGGAACACCAGCTTGTAGGGAATCCCCAACTGATCGGCGCGCTGGCGCGACATGACTAGCGTGGCCGAGGCGCCGTCGGAGAGCTGCGACGCGTTGCCGGCGGTCACCGTTCCCTGGCCGCTGGTGGGATCGAAATGCGGCTTCAGCGCGAGCAGTCCTTCCAGCGTCGTATCGGGGCGGTTGCATTCGTCGCGGTCGCAGCAGACTTCTTCTTCCCCGATCTTCTCGCCGGTTTTTTTGTCGAGCACCGCCTTGACGGTGCGCATCGGCGCGATCTCGGCGGCGAAAAATCCCTCTTTCTGGGCGCGCGCCGTGCGCTGCTGGCTTTGCAGCGCATACTCATCCTGGGCCAGACGGCTGATCTTATACCGCTTGGCGACCACCTCCGCGGTGTCGCCCATCACCATGTAGATTCCGGGATAGTGCTCCAGCACCCAGGGATGGGGATCCTTGGTGCGCTTGATCAGCGAGATGCTCTCGACGCCGCCGCCGATGGCCGCATCGACGCCTTCATGCAGGATCTGGTGCGCCGCGAAAACGATGGCCTGAAGGCCGGAAGAGCAGAATCGGTTGATGGTGGTGCCGGCGGTGCTTACGGGCAGTCCGGCGAGAACGGCCGAAACCCGGGCGATATTATGGCCTTGCACGCCCTGCGGTTCGGCGCAGCCCAGGATGACGTCTTCGATCTCGGCCGGATCCAGGCGCGGAGTTTTCCGCAGCACATCGCGGATGCAATGCGCGGCCATGTCATCGGGCCGCGTCATGTTGAACGATCCGCGGTAAGATTTCGCAAGGCCAGTCCGCGAACTGGCGACAATGACGGCTTCTCTCATATTTTGATTTATATTCCAGGATAACAATGTGGAGCAGGGAATCCTGGCTTAGGGCGCCGCCCTGCTAGCTACAGCACGCCGGGCCGCAGCATGGTTTCGCGGCGGGTTTCACCGCGCGGATGAAAGCGCTCATAATTTTATCGGCGACCCGCGGCGCGATGGCGTCCACATCCACGCCCTGACCGGCTAGAAAGGCCCGCGCGTCCTCGACCCGGTAGACGCGGGTAGGCTCAAGCTCGATTTGATGGAAGCCGGCCTGCTCGAGTTTGGAAATATACTCGCCGCGCTCCAGCGCGCCGGCGATGCAGCCGATCCATAGCAGCATGTTTTCGCGCACGTCCGGCGGAATTTCGCCGCTGGTGACGACATCGGAGACGGCGAACCGGCCGCCCGGCTTGAGCACGCGAAACGTCTCGCGCAGCACCCGATCCTTATCCGCCGAAAGATTGATCACGCAGTTGGAAATCACCACGTCAACCGAGTTGTCGGGCAGCGGAATGTGCTCGATCTCGCCTTTCAGAAACTCGACATTTTCGACGCCCGCCTTGCGCTGGTTTTCCCGCGCGAGCGCCAGCATCTCATCGGTCATATCGAGCCCGTAGGCTTTGCCGGATGGTCCGACGCGCCGCGC
>JAJPIT010000121.1 GCA_021324615.1 Terriglobia bacterium
CTGCTGCAACTGGCGCTGCATGCGGACCAGCTTGTTGATGGTCTCGATCATGTGAACGGGGATGCGGATGGTCCGTGCCTGATCGGCGATGGCGCGGGTGATGGCCTGCCGCACCCACCAGGTGGCGTAGGTGGAAAACTTGTAGCCGCGCTGATAATCGAATTTATCGACGGCCTTCATCAGCCCGATGTTGCCTTCCTGGATCAGATCGAGGAATTGCAAGCCGCGGTTGGTGTAGCGCTTGGCGATGGAGACCACCAGCCGCAGATTGGCCTCGATGAGCTGCTTTTTGGCGATTTCGGCTTCCTGCTCGCCCTTTTCGACGATTTGCAGGGTGCGGCGAAGCTCGGTCGCTGTGGCCCCGGACTCCTCCTCCAGTTGCGAAATGCGCTGGCTCTGCTGGCGCATCTCCTTGCGCAGGGCCGCCGCGGCGCCGTGCGCGCCGTTGCCCGGTGTCTCCAGCTTGCGCTGGATGCGGGCGATCTCCCGCTCGATCGGCTTCAGCTCCTCCACGGCGCGGCGCAATCTTCCGGCCAGCGCGCGGCGCGTGGCGGAGCTGAAATGGATTTTGCGGATCAGCCGGGAAATGTTGACCATGGTCCGCGCCAGGCTCCAGCGCAGGGAGCGGTGCATTTTGGGCTTCATGCCGCGCGAAATGGTTTGCAGCTTCTGGCGGAACTGCTGGGCCTTTTTGTAGTGCTTTTCAATTTCGGCGATGGTGGCGGCCAGCTCGTTGCTCTGCTCGATGACGTTTTCGTCGGTGACCACCAGATCCGGCATCACCAGGATGTCGCGCACCGCCGCCGGATCGCGGGCCAGCACTTCGCCGAGCGCGAGAATTTCGCGGATCACCAGCGGCGACCGCGAAAGCGCCTTGCGCACCGCCGCCTGGCCGCGTTCGATCCGCTTGGCCAGCTCGATCTCCCCCTCCCGCGTCAGCAGCGGCACGGTGCCCATCTCGCGCAGGTACATGCGCACCGGATCGTTGGTCTTGTCGCTGAAATCCTGGGTCAGATCGAGGTCGCCCAGCTCGTCGCCCTCTTCGATTTTCTTGTCGAATTCGAGCTTGGGCTCTTCGAGAATTTCCACGCCCGCGCTGTCCAGCTCCGTCAGCAGATCGTCCAGCTCGCGGCCGCCCGGGTAATCCTCGGTGAGGAGCTCGTTGACCTCGTCGTAGAGAACGTAGCCCTTCTCTTTTCCGGTGTCCATCAACTGCTTCAGCCGGCCGAATTTGTCGTCAATCGCCACAATGCCCCAGGGCTCGTTACCATTTTTAGCGCCTTCCGAACCCCTATAGGAGAAGCGCCGAACTGATTACGTTAAGTGTACAACACGTCCTGCGGCGGCGGCCGCCGCTACTGGCAGCCGCCGGTCCCGCCGTGCTTCTGGATTTTCTCCAATTCTGCGATCATACCGAGCGCTTCCTCCATTCTGCCCTCACGCTCGGCTTGCTTGACCCGGGCGCGCAGCTCGGCCGTGCGCTGTTTCCGCCGGTCGGCTTCCAGCCGGCGCAGGCAGGCCTCGGCCTGCTCCAGCGCGGCTTCCTCTTCCATCTTCTCATCGGCAGCCAGCAGAAAGTGCAATAGATCGCGCGCGGCCGGGCCCAGGCGGCCCTCCAGCGCCGAATACGTCGTGTTTTCCGCGTGGCGGAGGGCTTCGAAAATCTCACGGGAAGCGAAGTTCTGTGTGATCTCGCCGGTGAGGCGGGGCAGCATCTGCCGGCGCGCCTGGTCGCTTGCGAGCAGGGCCGAAAGCAGGATCCGCTCCAGCGCGGGGATGGCGGGGGCGGCGGGGGCGGCGGCCGGCGCGCGGCGCTCGGCCGCGGCTTTCTTGAACTGATCGAGCACCAGCCCCGGCTCGACGCCCAGATACTCTGCCAGATCGCTGGCGACCGCCGCCCGCTCGAGCCTGCCGGAAATTCTGTTCACCGCCGGCAGCAGGAATTTGAACGCATCCATGCGCCCTTCGGCGGTGCGCATGTCGAAGCGCGCGCGGACGCGGTCGGCGAGCCAGTGGAAATAGCCGCCGGCTTCCTCCAATTTTTTGCGATAGGACTCGGCGCCGTGTTTCCGGATATATTCATCCGGATCCAGGCCGCCTTCCAGGGTCACCACGCGGACGTGCAGGCCCTCATCGAGCAGCATCTGCGCGCGCTGCTCGGTGGCGCGGGCCCCCGCCGGATCCGGATCGAAGCTCATCAGAACCGCGTCGGCGTGGCGGCGAATCCACCGCACCTGCGCGTCGGTGAATGCCGTCCCGCACGGCGCGACCACTTCCTTGACGCCCGCCGAATAGACTCCAATCGCGTCCATATATCCTTCCACCAGGACCGCGCGGGCGGAGCGGCGCATGCCCTCGCGCGCGCGATGCGCGTTGTATAAGACAGATGATTTTCGATAAATCGGTGTTTCCGAGGAGTTGAGATATTTGGGCTGATCCTCGTCGCGCAGGGCGCGGCCGCCAAAGGCGATCACCTTGCCGGCGTCGTTGTGAATCGGAAACATCAGCCGGCCGCGGAAAAAATCGTAGGCCGATCCGTCTTCGCGGCGGCGGATCAGCCCGCTGGCCTCGATTTCCCGCGGCGTGAACCGCTCCTGTGCGAGCCGCCGCGCGAGCGACTGGCCGGAGGCATCCGCGTAACCCAGCGCGAAGGTCTCGATCATCTCCGCGCCCACACCGCGCCGGGCCAGATAGGCGCGAGCTTCCGCGCCCCGCGCATCGCGCAAATTGGCCTGATAGAAACTCGCCGCGATGGCGTGAATTTCATAAAGCGCGGCGCGCAGCTTCGATTCTTCATCGGAGTATTCGGCGCGCCGGGGCATGGGAATGCCGTTGCGTTCCGCCAGAAGCTTGAGAGCCTCGGGAAAAGTGAGGCCGTCGATCTCCATCACGAAACTCAGGGCGTCGCCGCCTTTCCCGCAGCCGAAGCATTTAAAAAATTGGCGGGTCTGGTTGACCGAAAAGGACGGAGTTTTTTCCTGATGAAACGGGCAAAGGCCGATCCAGCGGCCGCCCGATCCGCTGCGCTTCAGGCGCACGTATTCGCCGATCACCTTGACGATGTCGATCGAGGATTTGAGCTGATCGACGAAGTCCATGACGGCCTCCTATCTCTTTCTCGCCAGCGTCACTCCGTCGCCGAGCGGAATCATGCTCAGGTCGATGCGCGGGTCGCGATGCAGTTTGTCGTTGAATTCGCGCAGCGCCATGGTGTCTTCGTCCTGTTCCCGCTCGTCGGCGACGCGCCCGGACCATAACACGTTGTCCACCATGATCAGGCCGCCGGGGCGCAGCAGGCCGAGCGCACTCTCATAATAATTGAGGTAATTGGTTTTGTCGGCGTCGATAAAGACGAAGTCGAAGTTGTTCTCGCCGCGGGCCTGCAGGGCGCGCAGCGTGTCGAGCGCGGGCGCAATGCGCAGGTCGATCATGGAATCGACGCCGGCTTCTTGCCAATAGCGGCGCGCCACGGCGGTGTACTCCTCGCTGATATCGCAGGCCACGATCTTTCCGCCGGGTCCCATCGCCAGCGCCGCCGCAAGCGAGCTGTAGCCGGTGAAGACGCCGATCTCCAGCGCCCGTTGCGCCCCCATCAGGCGCACCAGCAGCGCCAGGAACTGGCCGTGTTCGGGCGTGATCTGCATTCGCGCGCGGGGATGCGCGGCGGTTTCCCGGCGCAATCGCTCCAGAATCGGCGGCTCCCGCAGGGAATGGCGCCGCAGGTAGTCATAGATGTTTCCGGGAAGAAGAAGATCGCCGGCCATGAAGTGAAATTATGGCATCTTCCCGCTGGAGCAAACCAATCCGATCATCGCGAAGAAAAAGGCGGCGAGCGCGGGACGCTGCTGCATCGGATAATCGACCAGGCAGTGCGCGAAGACGGCGAGCATGCCGATGCCCCACAGCGAACGCAGCGCGGGCCGGATGGTCAGAGCGGCGATCGCCACCAGGATTGCGAAAAACGGCAGGCCTCCCTCGACGGCCCATTGAATCCAGTCGTTGTGCGCCTGATTGACATAATGGCCGTCGTCGAAGCGCGCGTAGGCGGGATAGGCGTCGGCCCAGGCGCCGAGCCCAAAGCCGGCGAGCGGGCGGTCGCCAATCATGGCCAGGGAACTGCGCACCAGCTCGGCGCGTATCCAAAAAGGATTGGGCTCCTGAAAACGGCGCCAGATGGTTTCCCAGCCGACGATGGCGGTGAAGAGCACGATGGCGGCAAGGCTTGCGCCGGCGGCGCGGGCCAGCGCCCGTCCGGAGATGAGCTTGCGAAGATAGGCGGCCGCCGGCACGGCCACGATCTCCGCCAGGCAGAGCAGTGTGCCGGTTCGCGATCCGGCGGCGATGACGGACGCGAACAGCATCGCTGAGATGGCAAGGTACAGGGCGGATCGTGTGCGATCGAGAATCCCGTTCAGAATCGCAAAGGGAAGCACGGCTTCGACGAACGCCGCGTATTGATTGCGGTAAACGAACGGGCCAAGCGTGGGCAGTCCCGTGCCGGTGTCGAACCACCAGAATATTTTTCCGGGCGGGGAAGAAAGCGCGGTGAAGATCGCGAAAATGCCGAGCACTGCCGCGAAAATCAGCGCCGCTTCCAGAACGCGCTCCTTTCGCGCGACGCACAGCGCCAGGGAAAACGCGGCCAGGTTGGTGATCCAGTTCAACACGGCGTCGCCGGTGCGCCAGGCGTAAATAGTCTGATGCGCCGCGATCTGCGCCATGCCCCACAGCGCGGCGACGGCCAGCAGCGCCGCGACGGGATGCCAGCCGATTTGAAATCGCCGCCTGAGGATGGTGAACGCCGCCAGCGCGAACAGCGCGAGTTGAAACGCCGCAAGCGCCCACCGGGCGGGAATCCACATGGTCAGAATCCCGGAAAAAAGAATGACGGCGAGAAGCACGGCGAACGGCCATTGTAACCTGACTCTTATGAGCCTCCCAAGCGAGCGGATCGCGATCGGCCCGGAGGAGTTCGAACAAGCCCGGCGGCGGGTTTGCGCGCACGCCTACCATACGCCGCTGCTGACGTCGCGCATTTTGAGCGAGCGCACCGGATTCGAGATTCGTCTGAAAGCGGAAATGTTCCAGCGCGGCGGATCGTATA
>JAJPIT010000090.1 GCA_021324615.1 Terriglobia bacterium
ACGAATAAATTCTCGTGATCATGGGTGCGGCCGTAGCTGTCGCACACGCTCGTTGCCGGATCGGTCCCCATCCTGCACCCGCCCGCCGGATGATCCAGATAATCTCCTTCAATCACCCGCAAAATCCTGCCGTTGTCGTTTTTGGCGAGCCTCTCGAAGACGCCCTGGATGTGCGCCTTCGTCGCGCCATAGCGGGCTTGGCAAGCCGCATCGCGCCGGTGCACAATCTTCGGCATTGGATCGCCCCACTTGTTCTTTGCCGACGCATCCAGCGTCAGCTCTGAATTCTCCGCCGGATGCACATCGTAATAAGCCCGGACCCGCGCCATCCCGCGAGCCGGCCTCGCCTTCCAGTCCCGGACAATTTCATCGCCCAACAGGATCCGCCCGCTGTCGTCTTTCAGCCGCGGAGCCGGCCGGGGCCAGTCCCAGATCCGCAGATCGTGCCGCACATAGGTGTCCTTCGGCGAACAACGGAAAAATTGCCGCGAAATCAACCCGTACTGCGTGTTCATGTTAGGCAGAATTTCCTGATCGAGCTCGATGAACGCCTGAATGAACGCGTGCCCGTTCATGTATTTTCCGACCTGCCCCGACCGGTTAGCCGCGTCGGATAAAAGCAGCAAATGCGAGCTCCACGCATATCCGCTCGCGACCACGAACGTCTTCGCGCGATACTCGACTTCATTGCCATCCTGCGTCACGGCGCGCGCGGCGATCACTTTCTTCTTTGCGCCGTCCAGGATCAGTTTGCGCACCAGCGTCCGGTCCTGAAGCGTGATTTTCTTTTCCGCGATCAGCTTCTTGAACGTAAAATCCGGGGAATAACGCGCACCGGTCGGGCAAATATCGCAGGTTCCGCAGCGCTGGCAGGCCGCGCGCCCGTCATAGGGGACCGTATTTTTGGCTTGCGGCGTTCCTTGAAAGGGAATCCCGCTCTTTTCGCCCCATTCCTTCAGCCGCGCCAGACTCCAGGTCAGCGGCATCGGCTTCATGGGATAGGGCTCGCTGCGCTTATCCTCGGGAAACGGGCTCGGCTCGCCTGAAACTCCCAGACGGCGCTCCGCCTCGCAATAAAATTTTTCGAGCTCGTCCCATTCGATCGGCCAATCGACGTACAAGCCGTACATCGACTTCAGCCGCAGATCCTCCACCGAAAAACGATTGCACACGCCGCCCCAGTGCAGCGCCTGCCCGCCGACGGCCATCGTGTGGGAAATCCCGCCGGCGGCGAACTGCCCTTCAATAAAATCGCCCGGCCATGGATTTTCGCCGTAATGCATCATCCGCGCCCGGTACTTCAGGCGATTCTCGAAATCGAAGATCGATCTGCCCGCTTCGACGATGGTGATGGCGGCGCCCGGCTTCAGCTCCGATAATTTCTGCGCCAGCATCGCCGCGCTGATTCCGGCCCCGATAATCAGGACATCGCTTTCGTAGGTGGTCACGAGAATTTCTCCGGCCGCTTCGCCGAATTGGCCAGTCCCCGGCAGTCGTCGCGGCGGATTTTCGCGTCATACAGAAAATCCTCGCCCAGGGAGGAGTTAAAGAAAAATGCCAGCAGATCCGCCGCCACGTGCCGCCCGTCGGGCCGCTGCGGGATGCGGTCGACCTTCGCATCGGCGATGGCCCGCTCGACCGATTCCCGCGTCATCGGCGAGCCCAGCGCCGCCAACTGCCCGGCATAGTGTGCCGACGGATCCGGCGGAGTCACTTGAGTTCGCGGATGGCCGTAGCCGGAAGGCATCTCCGCGCCGGCGCGATAATCGCGGATCCAAACCAGAAAATCCGCCGCCACCTGCTCGATCCGCGCGCGTCCGAGCGAAGCCGGCAGGACCACATTCGCCAGTTCCCGCAGGCCCGAATCCAACCGCTGCGCGCGAGCCCGGCCCGGCGCGACCACAGCCGCGATGGCCGCCAAGATTCGTTGAAAAAATCCTCTCCGCCTCATGGCCCTAAATCGCCTCAACCGCCCGGCTTTCCCCGTAACTGTTTATAACCCGAACGCGACCACAGCCGCATCCGCCCCCTGCCCGACCGTGATGAGAACCAACTGCTTCCCAGATCGCGTCCGATAGGTCATGGGCACGCCATACGACCTCGCCGGCAGCGCGCCGGTCCACAGATCGCGCCCGGTCGACTTGTCGATGGCGTGCAGGAATCGATCCTCGCCGCCGACAAAAAACAATCCGCCCTTGGTCACGATCCCGCCTTGCGGTCCCGCCACGCCGAGTTTTTCCGGCAACCGGACACCCTGCAACGCCGGATTGGCGCGCAGCTCGGGCCAATCGCCGAACGGCTCCTGCCAGGCGATGGTTCCGTGATTCAGATCGATCGCCGTCACCTGACCGTAAGGCGGTTTGGTCAGAGGCAGCCGTCCATGAAAAGTCGCCTGCGCGCGCAGATCACCGGTCCACTCCGCGTCAACTTCGGAAGTACGCTCCGCCTTGACCACCTTCCACACCGCCGGCTGATTCGATGTTTTGATATAGAGAATACCCGTCTCCGGATCGAACGCGCCGCCGCCCCAGTTCGCTCCGCCGATGATCCCCGGACGGCCCAGGGTGCCCTGAAGCGATGGCGGCGTGAACAGCGGGCCTAGCCGGTACTTCTTCATCTCGGCCTGCGCTTCGGCTTTCAACTCCGGCGTCAGGTCGAAGGCGTCATCAAGCGTCACGCCCTGCAGCGAGAACGCGGGCGGCTTGGAGGGAAACGGCTGTGTCGGCGAGCTGTGCTCGCCCGGAACATCGCTTTGCGGCACCGGCCTTTCCTCGATCGGCCACACCGGCGTTCCCGTCACCCGGTCGAACACAAACGCGAATCCTTGCTTGGTCAACTGCACCACGGCGTCAATTTTCCGGCCGTCCACATGGATCGTCACCAGCGCCGGCGGCGACGCCAGGTCGTAATCCCACAAGCCGTGATGCACGATCTGATAAAACCATTTCCGCTCGCCCGTGTTGGCGTCCAGACACACCAGCGATTCCCCGAACAAGTTGTTCCCCGGCCGCGCTCCGCCGTAAAAATCGTTGGACGGCGTGCTCACCGGAAGATAAAGCAGCCCGCGCTTTTCGTCCAGGCTCATGGGAGCCCAAACATTGGTGTGCCCGGTGAATTTATTTGCGCCGCCGCCCCACGAATCCGCGCCATACTCGCCTGGCTGCGGAATGGTGTGGAAGGTCCACACGCGTTTTCCGGTGCGGGCATCGAAGGCCCGAACGTCGCCCGGCGGATCGTTTTTGTACACCAGCCGGTCACCCACGCCGTTGCCGACGATCACCAGATTCTTGTACACCACCGGCGGAGACGTCTCGGTATAGTGCAGCTTGTTGATGGACCAGACCAGACCCTGGCTCAGATCGACGATACCGTTATCGCCGAAGCTCTGATCCGGCTTGCCCGTCTTGGCGTCGATCGAAATCAGCCGGTAGCGCGTGTTTAGGAAAATCCGCAGGCCCTTGTCGCCCCGCCAGACCGCAACTCCGCGATGCACGTATCCGGTGCCGTTGGGCGGCTGCCCGTCGGCGTAGCTTTTCGGATCGTAGCTCCACAGTTCCCGGCCCGATTCGGCGTCGAGTGCGGCCACGCGATTGTACGGCGTGGTCACATACACCACTCCATCGATCATCAGCGGGGTGTCTTCAAACATGCCCGGCCGCGTCTTATATTGATCGAGCGGAGTTTCGCCCGTTTTCCAGATCCAGGCCTGCTTGAGCCGGGCGACATTGAAGCGGTTAATTTCGCTCAGCTCCGAATAGTGGGCCGCGCCCGCATCCCCGCCCCACACCGCCCACTCGACCTGTCCCCGATCCGCGCCCAGGCACAAAAACAATGCGGGCGCGGAGAGGCCGGCCAGCCATCGCCGCGCCTGACTCCGGCTCCCAGTCACCGCGCCGATTCCTTACCCTCCGGGCGCCAGCCGGTCTTGGAACCGCGGGCGAGATTCTCGTACACCTTGCCGCCCTTCATCACGAACACCGCGCGCCCGGCCGCATAGACGTCCTTCAACGGATCGCCGTCGAAGCCGACGATATCGGCCTCCATTCCCGGCTCGATCGAGCCGATTTCCTTTTCGAGATTCAGCGACTGCGCCGACAACGAAGTCGCCGAAATCAGCGCCTGCATCGGATCCATGCCGCCGTCCTTGACCCGCACGATGAATTCGCGATAATTCTGGCCGTGCGCGCCGGCCGTCGCGTCAGTGCCGTAGATAATCTTTAAATCTTTGTGTTTCAGAGCCTTTTTGAAGGTATCGAGGGTGATCGAAAGGCCCTTTTCCATATAGGCGAAGCCTTCCTCGTTGTAGTTTCCGATGCCGAAGTATTTTGGCTTGTTTTCGAGATAATTCTGCAAAACCAGGCCGATATTGGGGTCATAATACGTTCCGCGCTGGGCCATGAGATCGAAGACGTCGTCGGTGACGAAGGCGCCGTGCTCGATTGAGGTGCATCCGGCCAGCGTCGATGCCTTGGCCGATTCCGCCGAATGCGCGTGGACAATGGTCCGCAATCCCTGTGCCTTGGCCTCGCCGCAGACCGCGTTGATCTGCTCCTGGGAGAGCGTGATCGCGCCGCCCTCGCGAATGCTTTTCGAGGCGAACAGCTTGATAAAGTCCGCGCCCTGCTGCTTGCGCTCATCCACCGTGGCTTTCATCTTCGCGGGATCCCACTGCGGATTGGTGATCGGCTGGAAGGAGCTGAGAATCCGCGGGCCGACCAGGCGCCCGTGCGCGATCATGTCCCGCACGTCCTTATCCTGGATCGATCCCGGGCTCTGAATCGTGGTGAAGCCGGCATTGAGCGTCGCCGTCAGGTTCTCGGCGATATGCAGAATCGCCTGCTCCTGCGGCTCGTCGCGTCCGGCAAAGCGCCCGTTGTTATCGAAATGCCAGATGATATGGGAGTGCGTATCGATCCAGCCCGGCGTCACCGTCAGCGCGGCCAGGTCGTAGACCACCGCGTTGGGCGGCGCCGCGCCGCCGATCCGCGCGATCTTCGATCCTTGGACGACGATAATCTGATTGTGCAGGGTCTTGCCCTTGCCGTCGTAGAGGGTCGACGTTTTCAGAACGATGGGCCGGTCCTGCGCCGACAGTACCGCCGCGGCGAGAGTAAAAAAGAGAAATTTGTACATGTCACTTCCTTCGGGAGGCCGCCGCGGCCAGCCGCGCCACGGCCTTCATCTTCCTCCGCAGCATATCAAAAATGCAGTGGGGCGGATTAAAATCCGCCGGGCGGCTCCCCGGCTTTCAACGATGCCTCCAGCGCGGAGCGGACGCGCCCGGGCAAGGGGACGGGACGCTGCGTCTGGCGGCTCATGGCGACGATGGTGACTTTGCCGCGCGCTGCGCTGCGGCCTTCCACGCTCACCTCGAAGGCCAGCGTGAACGACGCTCCGCCGATCCTTTCCACGCGCACCTCGATGCGCATCAGATCGTCAAAGCGCAGAGCGCTGGTGTAGTCGCATTCGACGTGGACGCGGGGGAAGCTGGTATGCTCGTCTTGAATTTCGCGGTAGCCGGCGCCGATACTGCGCATGAACTCCGTTTCGGCCGCGTCAAAGTGCCGCAGCAGCGCCAGATAAAAAATGCGCCCGCTCGCGTCGGTGTCGCCGAACCGGACGCGGCTTTCGTGGATGAAGGGCCGTTTCATCGATCAAGAAAGGATTCAGAAGCCAGAATAGCGCGGCCGCCGATCCGATCCGACGGGGTGTTATTCTGGCTGCTGGTTTGGTTCCGGCATGAGGCTCGCCGATAAATACACGATCGAGCGCGGCAGCGTTTATCTCACCGGTATTCAAGCGCTGGTCCGGCTTCCGATGGACCAGATGCGCCGCGACCGCCGCGCCGGGCTCAACACCGCGGCGTTTATCTCCGGATACGAGGGCTCGCCGCTCGGCGGATACGATCTGGCGCTCGCGCGCGCCGGACCGCTGCTGGAGCGGCACAATATCGTCTTCCGGCCTGGACTCAACGAGGACCTCGCCGCCACTGCGGTCATGGGCAGCCAGATCTTCGAGCTGGCCGGCGATCCGAAAGCCGACGGCGTCGTCGGCATCTGGTACGGCAAAGGACCCGGCCTCGACCGCTGCGGCGACGTGCTGCGCCACGCCAACACGGCGGGCACCGGCGAAAACGGCGCCGCGCTCCTTTTGGCCGGCGACGATCATGGCTGCAAGAGCTCGACCATCCCGCATCAAAGCGACTTCACGTTTTTTAACGCGGGGATTCCTTTTCTCTATCCCGGCAGCACGCAGGAGATCCTCGATTACGGTCTGCTCGCGATCGCGCTTTCCCGGTTCTCCGGCGCCTGGACCGGATTGAAACTGGTCACTGATATCTGCGATGGCGGCGGCACCGTCCAGACCGACCCGGAGCGGCCCGCCATCAGGATTCCGGAAAATTATCGGAAGTACGTCGATCCGCGGCTGGTTCCGCCGGTCACGCTCGCCCTCGAACATGAAGTGAACACGCGGCGGCTGAAAGCGGCGGTCGATTTCGCGCGGCTCAACGGCATAAATCGATGGCACGGCGCCGCCGACGCGTGGCTGGGCATCGCCAGCGCCGGAAAATCGTATTACGATCTGGCGCAGGCCCTCCGCGATCTGGGCATCGGCGAAAACGAGCGAAACGATTTGGGCCTTCGCATCGCCAGATTCGGCATGACCTTTCCGCTGGACGCGCAATTCGCCCGCGAATTTGCAAGCGGCCTGGCGGCGATTCTGGTGATCGAGGAAAAGCGCGGTTTTCTCGAGCTGCACCTGCGCGACGCGCTCTACAGCCTGCCCTCGCGCCCCATCGTCATGGGAAAGACGGACGCCGATGGCGCGCCGCTCTTTCCCGCATCCGGCGAGCTCGACCCGGACCGCATCGCGGCGGTGTTGGCAAAGCTGCTCGGCCCGTCGCGCTTGACGGCCAGGATCGCCGCGCGCATCGGTCTCATCGAAGCGGCCGCCGCGCGCCCGCGATCCGCCGCGGCCGGACGCCCGTCGAACTTCTGTTCCGGCTGCCCGCACAACCGCTCGACCCTCCTGCTTCCGGGCCAGCTCGCCGGTGGAGGCATCGGTTGCCACACCATGGCGATGCGCCTGGATGCCCGCCGCGCGTTTTCCTTTCTCACGCACATGGGCGGGGAGGGCGCGCCGTGGATCGGCATGGCTCCGTTCACCGGCAGGCAGCACGTGTTTCAGAACCTGGGCGACGGGACTTTTTTCCATTCCGGCTCGCTTGCCGTGCAGGCGCTGGCCGCCAGTGGTCTCAATATTACTTACAAGCTCCTGTACAACGGCCACGTCGCCATGACCGGCGGGCAGGCCGCGCAAGGCGCTCTGCCGATTCCCGCGCTTACCCGGAAACTGGAAGCCGAAGGCGTGCGAAAAATCGTGATCCTCGCCGAAGATCCCGAGCCGTATCGCAACGCGGAGCTGGCCTCCATCGCCGAAGTCCGGGATCGCGGAGAGCTGGAGCGTACGCTCGCCGAGCTTGAGAAAATCCCCGGCGTTACCGTGATGATCTATGACCAGGAGTGCGCCGCTGAAAAGCGCCGCAAACGTTCCCGCGGGAAATATGCCGAGCCGGCGGCGCGCCTGATGATCCATGAAGAGGTTTGCGAAGGCTGCGGCGATTGCGTGAAGCAATCCAACTGCATGAGCCTCACTCCGGTGGAGACCGCGCGCGGCCCGAAGATGCGCATTCATCAATCGTCCTGCAATAAGGACTACTCCTGCGCGCTCGGCGACTGCCCGTCGTTCATTACCGTCCACCTGAAACCGGGCACGGGTTTGCGAAAGAAATCGCTGCCCTCGCTGCCGCCGGCCGCGGTTCCCGCACCGCGGCAAGTGGCCGAGATCGGCGAAGCGTATCGCATCGTGATGCCGGGCATCGGCGGCACCGGCGTGGTCACGATTAACGCGCTGCTGGCCACCGCGGCGTGGATCGACGGGCTGTATGCGCAGACGCTCGACCAGACCGGATCCGCACAGAAAGGCGGCGCCGTCATCTCGCATCTGCTGTTGAGCCGGCGTCCGGTGGAAGCGCCGAACCGGATCAATATCGGCAACGCCGACGTGATACTCGGCTTTGATCTGCTGGGCGCCGCCGGCGCAGACACGCTGAAGCTGGCCTCGCCGGCCGGCACGGTCGCGGTGCTCAACACCCACCTGACCCCGACCATCGACGTCATCCGCGGCCGCGCTCCGCTGGCCGGCGCGGAGGCCCTGGCCGGGGAGATCCAGTCCGCCACGCGCCGCCAGATCATGGTGGACGCCAGCCGCATCGCCGAGGGCCTGTTCGGCACGCATCTGGCGGTCAATCTGTTCATGCTGGGCTTCGCCTATCAGGACGGCCTGATTCCGCTTTCGCTTGAGTCGATCAAGCAGGCGATCCGGCTGAACGAAGTTGACGTCGAAAGGAATTTGCAGGTCTTCGAATGGGGCCGCAAGTATTACCACGACGCAGCGTCGGTTGAAAGCATTCTGATTGGCGCAAGCCCGCCGCCCGCCCGGCCTTTGGATCGAATCGCGGAACTGGCCGCGTATCAAAACGCCGCGTATGCCAGGAGCTATTCCGATTTCGTCGCCGCAATCACCCGCCGCGCGCCGGCGCTCGAGGAGACCGTCGCCAGGTATCTTTACAAGCTGATGGCGTACAAAGACGAGTACGAAGTCGCGCGCCTGCTGACCAGCGGTGATTTTGAAAAGCGCGCCGCCGAAACCTGGGAGAGCGTCGAATCGATCAGCTATCATCTGCATCCGCCGCTGCTGCGCCGCTTGGGCGTTCGCAAGAAAATCAAACTCGGCGCGTGGTTTCGGATTCCGTTAAAAATTCTCGCCGCGATGAAGGTGCTGCGCGGCGGCCCGCTGGATATTTTCGGCTACAGCGCGCACCGCCGCCAGGAGCGGGAGCTGATCGGCTGGTACCGCGCGCTGATCGAGCGCGTCGCCGATCAGCTCTGCGAGGAGAATCTGCCGAAAGCTCTCGAAATCGCCGCCCTGCCGGATCAAATCCGCGGTTATGAACGGATCAAAGAGGAGTCCATCGAGCGCGTCAAGAAGCTCGCCGAAGAGAAACTCGCCGAATTCACAGCAGTCGCGGCGAGGTAAGCTCGCGCAACATTCCCATGCCCGACTACGAACAGATCACATACGAAATATCGGACCGCATCGCGACCATCACCCTGAATCGCCCCGGCAAGCTGAACGCCTGGACGCGCCGGATGGAAGGCGAGGTAACTTCCGCGATCCAATCCGCCACGGCCGACGATTCCGTTCGCGCCATCGTCCTGGCCGGCGCGGGCAAAGGATTCTGCGCCGGCGCGGATCTCAGCCTTCTTTCCGAGATGGCATCGAGCAACGGCGCCGCCGCGGAGAATCTCACCATCGAGGGTCCGCCCGGGGCGCCCGCCGGGTTTCGCTACAAACACGCCTGGCTTCTTTCCGTGCCCAAGCCGGTCATCGCCGCGATCCATGGACCTTGCGTCGGCCTCGGCTTCGTCGTGTCTCTTTACTGCGATTTTCGTTTTGCCTGCGAAAACGCCCGCTTCTCCATGATCTTTTCCCGCCGCGGTCTGGTGGCGGAATACGGTCTCGCGTGGATGCTGCCGCGTCTGGTCGGGCTGGGCAATGCAATCGAGCTCGCCTTTACCTCGAAGATGATCGACGCCGGCGAAGCTCTGCGCATCGGTCTGGTAACGCGCGTTTTCGCCGAAGAGAATTTCGCCGCGCGGGTCCACGCTGCCGCGCGCGAGCTGGCCGAAACCGTTTCGCCCCGATCGCTGGCCGTTATGAAGCGGCAGATCTATCGCGCACTCGACCAGGACTTGGGCCAGTCGTTCGCACTGGCGATCGAGGAGATGCGCGCCAGCATGGCCGCCGAGGATTTTCGCGAGGGCGTCGCGCACTTCCTGGAAAAACGCCCGCCGGCGTTCACCGGCAAATGAGCGGATGCGGATCTGCCGTAAGGCGGGGTCAAGGACCGCGCTCAAGCCGGCGGCGCCTCCCGCCGATAGATTCCTGGGAAAAAGCTGTTGACGCAATTCGTAAGTTGCTGCAAAATAATTAAGTCCGAGCACTCTGGAGTATTTTCAAACAGAGGAGTCGCATTGTCGCTCAAGATCCGGCTGTCCGCAATTCTGGTTTTAATCGCCGTATTGTCCTCCAACCTCCTGGCCCTGACTCCCACAAAGAAGCGAAAACGATCCACCGCCGCCAGAACCGTCGCGGCGAAACCGATTGCGATGAACGTGGTTTCGACGCGCCGCACGGTTCGCGCAAGACCGAAGCGCGCCGTCGCCATCGGACCGTGGCGCGTTCCCAACTACGCCGATTCGACCGAGGGCGATTTCATCGATGGCGAGGATCTCGTGGTGCGCCGGGCAGCCGTCGATGCGCTGGGCCGCTTGAACGGCACGATCGTCGTGACGGACCCGAACACCGGGCGCATCCTGACTATCGTCAACCAGAAGGTCGCGTTCCAGAGCGGGTATCAGCCTTGCTCGACGATTAAGGTCCCGGTCGCGCTCGCCGCGCTCAGCGAAAACATCATCGAACGGCAAACGCTGATCCGCGTCTACGGCCGCACCACCTTCGATCTGACCACGGCGCTGGCGCGTTCGAATAATCAATACTTCGCCAATCTCGGGCAGCGCCTGGGATTCGAGCGCGTCAGCTATTATGCCCGCCTGTTCGGGCTCGGCGAAAAGGCCGGTCTCGATATCGAACCCGAGCACGCCGGAATTTTGCCCGCGACGGTGCCCAAGAGCGGGATCGGAATGATGACCAGTTTCGGCGACGGCATTTCGCTGACGCCGCTCGAATACGCCGCGCTCATCGGCGCCATCGCCAATGGCGGCACGCTTTATTACCTGCAATATCCGCGCTCGCAAGCCGAAGCGCAGGCGGTGATCCCGCGCGTCAAGCGCCGCCTGGATATCGACCAATGGATTCCCGAGATCAAACCGGGAATGATGGGCGCCGTCGAATACGGCACCGCCCGCCGCATCGGCTTCGATCCCAACGAGCCCATCTACGGCAAGACCGGCACCTGTACGGATTCGCGCTCGCCGACTCACCTCGGCTGGTTCGGATCGTTCACCGAACTCGGCAAGAATAAGCTGGTCGTGGTGGTGCTGCTGACCGGCGCCAATCTGGTGAGCGGTCCGGCCGCCTCGGGCGTGGCGGGCCAGGTCTACCGCAACCTCGAGGCGGAAAACTATTTCGCATCCGCCTCGCTGGCCGCCAACAATTAGCCTCCATCCGCGCGTCCCCGGACGGTGAAATGCCGCGCCGGCGGAAAGCTGCGCGTGGCCGGAGTTCCTGTTCCCACCGCCGCCGGAAATCATGGTAGCCTGAATCGGGAACTTAGGTTCCGAGGACCCATGAGCATCTCCAAGCCGTTCATTGAGCGGCCTGTCGCGACCGCTTTGCTTACCGTCGCTCTGGGCATTTCCGGAGCCGTCGCCTATAATTTTCTGCCCGTCGCGCCCTTGCCGCAGGTGGATTTTCCCTCGATCAACATCAACACCGGATTGCCGGGAGCGAGTCCGGAGACCATGGCGTCCTCGGTGGCAACCCCGCTGGAACGCCAGTTCGGACGCATCGCCGGAATCAATGAAATGACCTCGTCGAGCACGCTGGGCTCGACCAGTATCACCCTGCAATTCGACCTGTCGCGCAATATCGACGCGGCCGCGCGCGACGTGCAGGCCGCCATCAACGCCGCCCGCAGCCAGCTTCCCCAGAATCTGCCGCGCAATCCGTTCTGGCGCAAGGTAAATCCCGCCGATTATCCGATTTTGCAAATCGGCCCCACCTCCCCTACCTTGACGCCGGGCCAGATGTACGACGCGGCCTCCACCGTGATGGCGCAAAAACTGGCCCAGGTGCACGGCGTCGGGCAGGTTTTTCTGGGCGGAGCGGCGCTGCCCGGCGTGCGCGTCGAGGTCAACCCGTCGCTGTTGAATCACTACGGCCTGACTCTGGAAGACGTCCGCAGCATGCTGGCCGCGGCCAACGTGAACCGGCCCAAGGGCGAGTTCTCCGGCCCCCAGCAGTCCTGGATCATCAGCACCACCGACCAGATCTTCAAGGCCAAGGACTACCGGCCCCTGATCGTCGCCTACCGCAACGGCGCCCCGGTCAGGCTGTCCGACGTGGCGGAGGTGGAAGATTCGGTCGAGGATATCCGCAATATCGGATTTGTGGGCAATCAGCCGGCCATCATTGTGCGCATCAACCGCCAGCCCGGCGCCAACATCGTTGAGACGGTCGACCGTATCAAGGAGGTTCTGCCGTACATCCAGGCCTCCATGCCGGCCTCGATCAAAATGACGATCTTAGCCGACCGCACCACCACCATCCGCGCCTCGGTCGAAAACGTGCAGCAGACCATGGCCATCTCCATCGGGCTGGTCATTATGGTGGTGTTCCTGTTCCTGCGCAGCCTGCGCATCACGCTGATTCCGGCCGTGGTGGTTCCGGTATCTCTGCTGGGAACCTTCGGCTGGCTGTATCTGTTCGGCTACAGCATCGACAATCTGTCGCTGATGGCGCTGACCATCGCTACCGGCTTCGTGGTGGACGACGCCATCGTAGTGATCGAAAACATCACGCGCCACATGGAGCACGGAATGTCGGCGATGGCCGCGGCGCTGAGGGGCGCGGCGGAGATCGGCTCTACCGTGGTGACCATCAGCATTTCGCTGATCGCGGTGTTCATCCCGATCCTGCTGATGGCGGGAATCGTGGGCCGCCTGTTCCGCGAATTCGCGGTGACGCTTTCGATGGCGATTGTTTTATCGCTGCTGATGTCGCTGACGATGACGCCGATGATGTGCGCGCGGCTGCCGCGCGCCGCCTCCGCCGAAAGCCACGGCGCGGCCTACCGCTTCAGCGGCTGGATCGTGGAGCTGATGCGGCGCGGTTACGAAAAAAGCCTGGCCGCGGTGCTGGATCAGCAGCCGCTGGTCCTGACGGTCACCCTGGCCACAGTGGCGCTCAGCGTCTATCTGTACGTCATCATTCCGAAGGGATTTTTCCCGCAGCAGGACGTCGGCCGCATGAGCGGGACGCTGATTGCCGATCAGGCCTCCTCGTTTCAGGCCATGCGCGACCGCATCATGCAGGTGATCAACATCGTGCGCGAGGACCCGGCCGTGGAAAGCCTGAACGCGTCGGTCGGCGGAGGCGGATTCGGCGGCGCCAGCATCAATCAGGGTCAGATCAACGTCACCCTCTATCCGCTGGCCCAGCGGAAGGTCACCACCGACCAGGTGATCGCGCGGCTGCGGCCTAAGCTGGCCCGCGTTCCGGGCGCGAGTCTTTATCTGCAAGCGATCCAGGACCTGAGGGTCGGCGGGAGAGCCAGCGGCGCGCAGTATCAGTACACCCTCCAGTCCGACAGCGTGCGCGAGCTCAATGAATGGGCGCCGAAGGTTTACCGCGCCCTGCGCGCGCTGCCCGAGCTGGCCGACGTGAACAGCGATCAGCAGGATCGCGGCTTGCAGGCGGGCCTGGAAATCGACCGGGCCACGGCGGGACGGCTGGGGATCTCCACGCAGTTGATCGACAACACGCTGTATGACGCCTTCGGACAGCGCCAGGTCTCGGTCATGTACACGCAGTTGAATCAATATCACGTGGTCATGGAAGTGAATCCGCGGTTCTGGCAAAATCCGGACGGGCTCAAATACATCTATGTTTCTTCGGGCGCCGGAAAGCAAACGCCGCTCAGCGCGATCACCCGCTACGTTCCCAGCAACACGGCGCTTTCGGTGAATCATCAGGGGCAGTTTCCCTCGGTGACCATCTCGTTTAATCTGCCGCTGGGCACCTCGCTGAGCAGCGCGGTTCCGGCGATCGAGCGCGCCGAGCGGGAGATCGGCCTGCCCAGCTCCATCCACGGCAGCTTCCAGGGGACGGCCCAGGCCTATCAAGACGCGCTCTCCAGCGAGCCGGTGCTGATCGCAGCGGCGCTGGTGACGGTCTATATCGTTCTGGGAATGCTTTATGAGAGCCTGATTCATCCGCTCACCATTCTTTCCACGCTGCCCTCGGCCGGCGTCGGCGCGCTGCTGGCGCTGATTGTGACGCACAATGAGCTGAACGTGATCTCGCTGATCGGCATCATCCTGCTGATCGGCATCGTCAAGAAGAACGCGATCATGATGATCGACTTCGCCATCGCCGCCGAGCGCGCCGAAGGGCTCACACCAGAGAAGGCCATTTTCAAGGCCTGCGTGCTGCGCTTCCGTCCCATCATGATGACCACCATGGCCGCGCTGCTGGGCGGCCTGCCGCTCGCCCTGGGCCACGGCGAAGGCGGCGAGATG
>JAJPIT010000115.1 GCA_021324615.1 Terriglobia bacterium
GCTTCAATGGGGCCGCGATCTGGTGATCGCGGAAATATACCTCATCAGTGAGCGACATCAAAATATGATTCGCTTCAATGGGGCCGCGATCTGGTGATCGCGGAAATCATGGTCTCATTTTTCTCTTGACTGCCTTAGTGTAGTGCTTCAATGGGGCCGCGATCTGGTGATCGCGGAAATGCCTGTATGGTGGAGACCTGGTTGGCCGGCAGACTAGCTTCAATGGGGCCGCGATCTGGTGATCGCGGAAATGCGTCATCGCTTCCAGGTGGTCTATGAGGCAGTCTGCGCGCTTCAATGGGGCCGCGATCTGGTGATCGCGGAAATTGCCTGTATGGTGGACACCTGGTTCGGCGGCAGACTAGCTTCAATGGGGCCGCGATCTGGTGATCGCGGAAATGCAAGCGACGTCCGAGCACTTAGGGCAATTTCCCGTGGCTTCAATGGGGCCGCGATCTGGTGATCGCGGAAATCGCCTGGCCGCACAATGCGGCGGCCAGGCCGTCAGTATGCTTCAATGGGGCCGCGATCTGGTGATCGCGGAAATGAAGGATCCAGGTCTTGCTGGTCGTAAACGTAATCGAATGCGCTTCAATGGGGCCGCGATCTGGTGATCGCGGAAATGCTGAAGCATTCCGCGTTCTCGGGTTGGCCGCGCAGAGGCTTCAATGGGGCCGCGATCTGGTGATCGCGGAAATAGTCTCATCAATTCATGGTCTCCTGCTTCTGCTCCGGGCTTCAATGGGGCCGCGATCTGGTGATCGCGGAAATGAGAGGCGTAGTAGGGATCCGTCAGATAAGTGAAATCGCTTCAATGGGGCCGCGATCTGGTGATCGCGGAAATTTGCTGCTTGATCTGGATGAGTACATGCGGCCTGCTCCGCTTCAATGGGGCCGCGATCTGGTGATCGCGGAAATGAGGTTTTCAGGATCGTTTTCGATAGCCTCCAGGCGTGCTTCAATGGGGCCGCGATCTGGTGATCGCGGAAATACGAATGACCCCACCATGGGGTTGCGCGAAGTTGCCGGCTTCAATGGGGCCGCGATCTGGTGATCGCGGAAATCAACCAGGTAGTCGCCGGCCCCACCTCGGGAAATGTGGGCTTCAATGGGGCCGCGATCTGGTGATCGCGGAAATAATCGTAAGCAGCGCGAGCGGCGCGATACGTTACGTGCTTCAATGGGGCCGCGATCTGGTGATCGCGGAAATGCGGGCGGTCAGCCGGTTGCTGTCTTCCCGTCGGTACAGCTTCAATGGGGCCGCGATCTGGTGATCGCGGAAATCATCCTCATGAAGCAGTATCTGCCTCCCGGACACCGGGGCTTCAATGGGGCCGCGATCTGGTGATCGCGGAAATTCGACTGGCTCCGGATGGGGAACGAGTTATGGTGTGCTTCAATGGGGCCGCGATCTGGTGATCGCGGAAATAGGCGGCGCCAGTCGGCGTCGATGGCGTCTGGATCGCTTCAATGGGGCCGCGATCTGGTGATCGCGGAAATAGACTGGATTGAGGGTATCATCGAAGCGTACTGGGGCGCTTCAATGGGGCCGCGATCTGGTGATCGCGGAAATAACAGAACTAGTCTGATTGCTTCCATTGGAAGCATTGCTTCAATGGGGCCGCGATCTGGTGATCGCGGAAATACGCGGTTTGCTCGCGTGAACTGGGCAAGAAAGGAGAAGCTTCAATGGGGCCGCGATCTGGTGATCGCGGAAATGAAAAACATGCTCCTCAAAAGCGCGCCACATCATTTGCTTCAATGGGGCCGCGATCTGGTGATCGCGGAAATGCGCGCCCGCGCAAGCGTGACGGACTGGACGGGATCGCTTCAATGGGGCCGCGATCTGGTGATCGCGGAAATATGCGTACGCTTCCAGATGTTAGTGAAATTCGCGCTTTGCTTCAATGGGGCTGCGATCTGGTGATCGCGGAAATGCCGTAAGCAACCGGAGTAACATTATAAGCAGGCCCGCTTCAATGGGGCCGCGATCTGGTGATCGCGGAAATAAGTGCGCCCTGAGTAGCATAATCAACCTCGATAGGCTTCAATGGGGCCGCGATCTGGTGATCGCGGAAATGCGGCGCTGAGGGCCAATCACCCCGATTTCAACTGGGCTACAATGGGGCCGCGATCTGGTGATCGCGGAAATCCGGAGTCATTGAAAAACGCGCTGTTTCTCTTTATGGCTTCAATGGGGCCGCGATCTGGTGATCGCGGAAATGTTATATTCGGGCCGCCCCACGGTAGGAGGGAGATGGAGCTTCAATGGGGCCGCGATCTGGTGATCGCGGAAATTCCGGGCGAAACTAACCCGGGCGAATCTCACCTGGGCGGCTTCAATGGGGCCGCGATCTGGTGATCGCGGAAATCCGGGATGACCGCGAAGAGCGGCGCCGGGAGCGCATTGCTTCAATGGGGCCGCGATCTGGTGATCGCGGAAATCTGAGGATTCACTAAAGTAGGATACGGCTGACTAGTTCGCTTCAATGGGGCCGCGATCTGGTGATCGCGGAAATTTTGGGCTCCAGTAGAAGCAGTTGGAACACCAACCAGCTTCAATGGGGCCGCGATCTGGTGATCGCGGAAATCAACAAATACGCCGACGTCCTCACGCTCCCAAATCTCGCTTCAATGGGGCCGCGATCTGGTGATCGCGGAAATGAGCGAAGCTCGACAGAGCACGCGGTTTGCCGCTTGCTTCAATGGGGCCGCGATCTGGTGATCGCGGAAATGCACTAACGCGCAAAGTGCGGCCACATTGGCTCAGATCGCTTCAATGGGGCCGCGATCTGGTGATCGCGGAAATATACAGATCCGCCTCGATCGCGACCTCCTCGGGGACGGCTTCAATGGGGCCGCGATCTGGTGATCGCGGAAATCCAGATCAATTCGAAGCGCGCCAAAGGCAACTCGGTGGCTTCAATGGGGCCGCGATCTGGTGATCGCGGAAATACGGACGCTGAAATCCAGAGCACAAGTCCGGCAGCGATGCTTCAATGGGGCCGCGATCTGGTGATCGCGGAAATGCGCAGCCAGGCGCTGGATGCGCCGCCAGTCGGCATCGCTTCAATGGGGCCGCGATCTGGTGATCGCGGAAATGGGCAGAAGCGGCATTGAGGAGCTTGGTGGCAAGTTGCTTCAATGGGGCCGCGATCTGGTGATCGCGGAAATCGGATCACGACCACGCTTCACCGGCTCAAAAGGCAAGCTTCAATGGGGCCGCGATCTGGTGATCGCGGAAATATTCGAATTCATACCCCTCTCGCCTCGGAGCATTTGCTTCAATGGGGCCGCGATCTGGTGATCGCGGAAATAGCTACCCCGCTATGATATTCGATTTTCAAATATCTACGCAATTATTTGCGAGCGATTCCTCAGTTTGCTTTCGCCTCAACCTACCATTTCCTCCGTCTGACCCGCAAGTATCCTCGAATCAACGCGCGAGGGATGGCGCCCGGGCGGCCAGCACGCTGCCGCTCGCGGCCTTCCTCAGCGGGTGACAAACGCCGGGTACTCATTCAACTCACCCTCCAGCACCTTTGCCAGCAGGCGAGCCTGGATTTCCAGCAACCGCCGGTAGGTCACCCGGTAGCTGAAGAGCGGATGCGTGACCAGTTGATCCATGCGGAGCTCGTAGGCGCGGAAGAAGGCTTTGCGTCCGGACGCCGTCAACGCCACCGAACCGCCGGCCTGGAGAAAATCCCCCGGACCGACCATCTCCGTGTTGATGGCGGTGATGACGGCCGAGTCCACAATGAGAGGACGGAACGGCTCCATGAGATCCAAGGCCAAGGCCGGCCGACCGAACCTTGGCTGATGATAAAAACCCATCATGGGATCGAACCCGACGGCGTAACAGGCGATGGTGAGGTCTTTGGCGAGCAGGCTGTAACCCAGCGAGAGCAGGGCGTTGACCGCGTCGCGGGGCGGCCGCCGGTTTCGTCCCTCGAAATGGAAGCGAAGCGGAGTTTCAATTTTGAGGAAGCCGCCGAAAGAAGCGAAGTACAGGCGCGCAGCGTGGCCTTCTATCCCCAGCAGTTGCGGCAGATCCGCAGCTTGCCCGGCCTGTCCGGCCATTTCCTTGAGGCCACTCAACACTTCCGGCGGGGGCTCGAGATGATTCCGCAAAATCATCGTCCGCTGATTGCGGATCTTTCCCGCGATCAGCCCCCGCGCCAGGCGGCGGCAGAACCAGGGCTGCGCGGCCAGCGCGAATTGCCGTTCGCGGAGAAAGACGTTTTTCGTGGAAAGGCCGGTGGTGATTCCGTAAAACCAGCCGCCCTGGGAAAAGTAAGAGACCGGTACTTCGGCTTCACACAATGTCTGCACGGCCTGGGTGGTGATCTGGATGTTTCCCATCAGATTCACCTGGCAGATCTCGTTGATGCGGATCTCCTGAACCAACGCGTCTTTGTCTTTTACTTGCAGCACCGCGCCGGATTTGCCGATGCGCAGGCCCTGCGTGTTGAGATAGACCGGGCGCTGGTCGTCGCGGGCGGCCAGCAACCGCCGGACCTCCTTGGCGGCGGGCTTGCGTGGAACAGCGGCTTCGGAAAAAAGCGCGAGCTGTTGCGGTTCCGGCGCGGCGGTCTCGTTGCGCAACCAGTTGACCTCGTCCGGCAAGCAGATTGGCGCAAGGGAGCAGCCGGCACATTTGGGCGAATCTTCGAGAGGCGGCGGGATGGGCTCGAATGCCGCGGTCTGCCAGGCGCGAGCCACGGCCGACTCGGCTTCTTCGATCAGGGCGGCGTCGAACTCCACACGCACCCGCTGCCTGGTGGTTGCGTAATAAACGACGCCTTCCGTGCACCTGTAGCCGTTCTCGCGCAGCACAATTCCTTGCAGAGCAAGCTGGACGCGGTCGGCGGGCCATAGTTCCAAACCCTGCTCCGACTCCCTGGGGCGCCCGTGCTTATAATCCACGGGCGTAACTTCGCCGTCCTGGATCTCGATCAGGTCCATCTTGGCGATCACCCGAAGGCGCTCGCTGGAGAGGGTCACCGAGCGCGCCTGGAGGCAGTCTTCCGGGTCCATCGCGGCGGCGGGCGGAAGCGGTTCGCCTGCGCGGTCTACGCGCCGGTGCTGTATGGATCCCTCGACGGTATCGGCGCTTTCGCGAAATACTCCTTCGACAAACTCGTAGAAGAACAACCGGGGACAATAGACGAATTCGTTTACCATGCGCGCGGGCAGATAATCGGGCAGCTCGCGCGGGCGGGGGTGGCCAGAAAGCGGCAGCGGCGCGGGGGTCATCGTCACACGATCAGGCAGGGCGCATCGAGGCTGGTGTAGGGTTTGCCGAGCGAAGTGATCACGCGATCCCCCCGGCCCTCGGCGGGACCGAGATCCACAAACAGCACCTGGTCGTCCCGGTGATGGATCACCTCCGAGAGCTGGGCGCGGAGCCGGAGCAGTTCCAGCCGGCTAAGCTGGCATTCGAAAACGGAGTATTGCAAATGATCCCCGAAGCCTCGCAGGATTTGGAACACTTTGCGCAGGCGTTTCTCCTCGCAGATGTCATAGGTCACCAGATAGGAGTTGCGCATGGTTGCTTGTTCTTTCCGCCGGCGGACCAAGGCCGCGGATTCGGGCCATTTCTGCGGCCAGGGCAACAGTCCGGTGCGGAATATTCGAGTATCGTCCCACGATTGGCGGCCGATTACCGGGTTAATCCCTTAGAGCAGGCGGGAAAGGATCTCCGGGATTTCGAAGACGGCCCGGTTGTGGATGGCGGCGGCGCGGCTGCGAAATTCCTCCAGATTTTCTTGCATTCGTGCGACGGCTCCGGCGATGCGGCGGAAGCTGCGGAGCACCAGGCCCACTCCCTGTTGGCGGATCCATTCGGCGTTGTAACGCTCCTGCGGCAGCGTCCAGCGGTTCGACTCGACGATGACGGGAAGCTTCATCGCGATCGCCTCGCTGATGCTGCCGGGGCCCGGCTTGCCGATGAAGAAATCGGCCAGATGCATGTAATAGGGGACTTCGGCGGTGAAGCCTTGGACCAGGTGCGGCGCCGCCCGCCGCAGGGTCCGGAGCCGGGAGGCCAGCGGCTGGTTATGGCCGCAAAGAAAGATGAGCTGGGTATCGGGGAGCCGCCGGGCGATCTCCGGCATCAGGCGGGAACCCTGGCCGCCGAAGAGCACGATTCCGGTGGCGCGCGCGGGGTCGAGCCCGAGGCGTTTGCGTTCGGCGGCGCGGTCAACGGCGGCGGGCTGGTAAAACATCGGCCGCAGGATCATGCCCGAGACCGCGAAGATTTTTTCCGGGCGGTAGCCCATGCGCCGGGCCTGCTGCAAGGCCTTTTCGGTGCCGCAGACGATGTATTGATCCTGCTTTTCCATCCAGAAGTGGGGCGGGTAGTCGGCGAAATCGGTGAGGATGGTGACATACGGCACCGACCCGCGCAGGCTCTGATAGAGGGGGCGATTGAAGTTCGGCACCAGCGAGACCACCAGATCGGGCTGCGTGCGGCGGAAGTGATTCTCCAGAAGGTCCACCATGGCGCGGTGATAGAGCCGGATCGCGCCGTGGACGATTCGCAGGCCGAAAGCCGAGCCGAGCGTCCAGTTCCTGGCCAGCATTTTGTTGTAAAGGTCTTCCAGGCTGATTCCCGTGATTTTGCGGAAAATGTCGAGAGAAGAGAGCAATTCCTGAAGGTTGACCAGCGCCACTTCCCAGGGGCGGCCCTGCTGCTCGATCACGCTTTTCAGGGCGCTGGCGGCGGCGCGATGCCCGCCTCCGGCGTTGAAATAGATGAATTGGATCCGTTTCACATTTTTTATCACAAATGTTTTATATCACCGTCACCGGCCTGTCACGCCAGGGGAGTAAAAGTGTAGCATGGCGATCCCGGTAGTCCGTCTGATTGAAGCCGGAGATCACCGGCTGATGCGCCGGGTGAACCGCTGGCGGGCGCCGCGCTGGCTGCGTCTGTGGATGCTGGCGGCCACGCGGGGAGGGGACGGCTGGCTGTGGTATCTGCTGGCCCTGTTTGTGGCGCTGTTCGGCGGCGCCGAGCGGTTCCAGGCGCTGGCCGCCGCGGCGATCGCCGCCGGCCTGGGCATCGGGCTGTTCCTGAAGATCAAGCGCGCCTGCCGGAGAAAGCGCCCCTGCGCCTGGGAGCCGCATTGCTGGGCGGCGCTGCTGCCGCCCGACCAGTTTTCCTTTCCCTCGGGCCACACCATCACGGCCTTCGCGGTAACCGTTTCGCTGGGGATGTATTATCCGGCGATGTTTCCGGGGCTGTTTTTCTGCGCGGCGAGCGTGGCGCTGTCGAGAATCCTTCTTGGGATGCACTTTCTGAGCGATGTCATCGCCGGGGGATTGATCGGCGCGCTGCTCGGTTACGGGGCGGCGGCGCTGCTCCGCTAGCGCCCGGCCTCAGGCCACGTTGGCCGAGCTGCCGCCCTTGAGCTCCTCGGCGATCTCCCGCGCGGCTTTGCGGGCCTCCTCGACCGCGCCGATCGGGAAGCTGATGGCGCCGACCTTGGGATGCCCGCCGCCGCCGTACCGCTCGCAGATGCTCGCCAGATTGAACTTCACCGGCCGCGGCGACCAGGGATTGGAGCCGACCGAAACCTTGGTGCGGAAGCTCGACGTGCTCACCGAAACGGTGTACACCGACTGGGGAAACAGATAGTAGGGAATAAATTTGTTGTAGCCTTCCAGATCGTGGCCCACCAGGTCGAAGTAAACCACCCCGTCCTTGCAGACGGCCTGGCGCCGGATGACATCGATTGAGCGCAGGTGGCGCTCATGCAGTGGCTTGTAAATCTCCTGAATTTCCGGATCGGCGGCGATAGCTTCGAGCGGTTCGCGACGCATCTTGACGATGATCTTTCGCACGATCTCGTGGCCGCGCGCGCCTTCGATCACCAGCGTGAGACGGGTTGCCGGCGCCCGCAATTCGACGGCCTCCAGCGCGTCGCGGTACTGGGCGCCGTCGATGATATCGGCCCATTTGACCAGATCTTCCAGATCGGGCGCGGAGAAGCCGAATCGATCGCGCGCGACGGTGCGGATGTACATCGTGCAGGAGCGGAAGCTCGGGTCGTACATCTTCCTGCCGCTGGTGTCGCGGCGGAAATGCTCGGCGTCCTTCGCGGTGAGGAAGGCGCTCTGATGATGATCGAACCACCAGGTCAGGCGCGGATCGGTGGAATATTTGAAATCGACGATGGCGTTTACGTCCCCGTCAAACATCGAGGGTTCGAAGAGCTGGCCGGCGCGGTGGGCCAGGCCGGTGAAGGCGAATTCGGCGCCCGGATAGAATTTCGCTTCGACGAAGCGGCTGAAGAAGGCGGCCGAGGCCGCGCCGTCAAAGCAATGATCGTGATGTAAGACTCGCACCCGCATGTTTGCGCAACGGTACAGGAAAACCTGTTAGTGTCTCGCAAAACGGAGGGGCAAAGCAAGTGGGTCCCGGCGGGCTGATGTAGGCCAGCGATTTTGTCACTCCCTAGCAGGCCAGCGATTCTTTCACCCCTGAAAGGAGATGGTGACATTGAGTCAGAAGAAATTACAACGGATCAAGGTGATCGAGGGCGTAGTGGAGGGTCAGTCTGACGGTGGGTCGCGGGGCGGAACTGTTGCAGTTGAGTCCGCGCCAGGTGCAGCGGCTCAAGCAGCAGTACGAGCCCGAGGATGCAACCTGGGTCTACCACGGCAACCGGGCGCACTCCGGTGAATAGGGCTCTGCTGGGAAGCAACCCGAGCGCTGCCTGAGTGGATGATGCGGGAGCACGCTGTGTTCCCGCGCTTTCCAGCATCATCCTGGCGCCATGCGATAAGTCCCAGGGGTTCACGGACCGAGTCCCCGATTCATGAAAACGGTGTCAGAATCATTGGCCTGTTAACCGGACATTATCGCTGGCCTACAACAGATACGGCGCCGGACCAACTCCCGGCGGCGGGGACGGGCCTTTAACGGGTTGAGCGATAATGTGGGGTGCGCGTCATCGCCGGCGAGTTTCGCGGACGAATTCTCAAATCCCTGCCCGGCCTCGACACGCGCCCCACGCCGGACCGTCTACGGGAAGCGCTGTTCAACGTTCTGGCGCCGCGGATCGAAGGCGCGACGTTCGCCGATCTGTATGCCGGAACCGGCGCAGTGGGAATCGAAGCGCTCAGCCGCGGCGCCGCGCGAGCCATCTTCGTCGAAGGCAGCCGGACGGCGGCGGCGGTGATTGGCGCCAACCTGGATGCGCTGGGCATCCGGCCGCGCGCGATTCTGCATCGGGCTCGAGTTTCCGCGGTGCTCGCCGGGCTTGAGGCCGATATTTATTTTCTCGATCCGCCCTATTTGCTTGTTGAGGAATACGCGCGGCGGATGGCGGCGCTGGGCGAAAAGAAACCGCCGCTGGTGATCGCGCAGCACGCCTCGCGCCTTTCTCTGGAGGATTCCTACGGGGGCCTGAAGCGTACGCGCGTGCTGCGCCAGGGCGACAATTCGCTCAGCTTCTTCGAGCCTTTCCGCGCATTTTAAGGCGCGAGGCGCGGCCGCGCGGGCGTCAGTAGGCGCCGCGCGCCAGCATTACGGCGGAAACGGTGCGAGCGAGGATATACAGGTCCAGCCAGGGCGACCAGTTGCGGATGTAATAAGTGTCGAGGGCCTGCTGCACATCGACGCCGCCATCGCTGCGCGCCGAGACTTGCCACAGGCCGGTGAGTCCGGGCAGGACGCGGGTGCGCAGCGCGCGAAACTCGGCGGGGAAGCGATCGAGATGATAATCGGGGAAGGGACGCGGCCCGACCAGGCTCATTTCGCCCCGCAAAACGCTCCAGAGCTGCGGCAGCTCGTCGAGGCTGGTGCGGCGAAGCAGCTTGCCGATGACCGGGAGGATGCGCGGATCGCGGCGAAGTTTGAAGTAGTGCGACCATTCCTGGCGGTCCTCGGGGTGCTGGTCCAGCCAGCGTTCCAGCAGACGGTCGCTTTCCAGATGCATGGTGCGGAGCTTCCAGACGCGGATGCGGCGCCCGCCGAAGCCTTCGCGAAGCTGGCAGTAAAGCGCGGGCCCGCAGCTGACGATTTTGATCCACAGCGCGGCGGCCGCCATCAGGGGCAGGCCGGCCAGGAACAGGGGCAGGGCGATGGCCTGATCCATGATCCGCTTGAGCACGATGTTGCGGCGGATGAGGAGATTTTTCTTGATCTCCAGGCCGAGGCAGCCGCCCAGGTCGCGCGCGGTAATCCACAGGCTGGCGATGCCGGCCAGATCGGGGATGACGATGACGCGCGGGAAATTCAGTTCCTGAATGACGGCGGCCCGATCGCCGGGGCCAAGATCGGGCAGGGAGACGATGGCGGCTTCGGCGCGACGCTCGAAGGCGGCGGCCAGGGCCAGCGGTCCGGCGACGGGCACGCCTTCGATGCTCGCATTCCAGGCGGCGGGCCGGTTGTCGAGAAAGGCGACCGGGGTCAGGCCGAGCTGCGGATGGAGGGCGAGCGTGCGGGCGACCGCGCGTCCGGTTTCGCCGGCGCCGATCATGAGCACGCGCATTCCCCAGCGCCTGGCGCGGACCAGCGCGGCGCGCACCAGCGTTTCGACGAGCGGGGGAAGGATCAGGGCGAAGACCAGCGTCGCCAGCAGGACGCCGCGCGAGAGCACGCCGCGCTCGACGATGTTATCCCAGGCCACCAGCCCGCCAAAGACAGCGAGCGTGGCCAGAGTGCGGCGGCGGAGGCGTTCGACGGGACCCAGAAGATAGCCGGGGTACAGCCCAAGCTGGTAATGAATCAGCGGCAGAAGCAGGATCGCGACGGCGACGGCGCCATACTGGCCGGGTCCGATGCCGGCGGTGAACCAGTTGCCGAGCATCCGGCGCAACGTGAGTCCCGCGAGGAAAGCGGCTTCGAGCGCGGCCGCGTCGGCGGCGGCGACGACCCAGGGGGTCCATTCGACAGGCCGGCTTGCGGCGCGGGCGAGCGTGGCGGCGGCGGTGGTGCTCATCCGGGAAGAAGGTCCTGGCTGGGGCGGATGGTGTCGCCGGCGTCGGGACGCAGCAGGCCGGTGAGCTGGAGCAGAACGCCGGCGGCGAAGACCGGATTGAGGAGCAGATAGCGTCGCCACAGGCGGCGCGGATCCTGCGCGAGACGGTGCAGCCACTGGAGGCCGGCGCGCTGCATCCAGGAAGGCGGTTCCTGCTTCAATCCGGCGTGATAGTCGAAGGCGGCGCCGACGGCGATGAGCGGCATCGACAGGGCTTCCCGCATTTCATAGACGAAAATTTCCTGGCGCGGGCAGCCCAGTCCGACGAAGGCGATGCGCGCGCCGGAGCCGCGGATACGCTCGATCAGCGCGCGGCGTTCGGCGGAAGTGAGGGGGCGGAACAGGCCGGGTTCGGCGCCCGCGATTTCGAGGCCGGGAAATTTCGACCGAAGGCGCGCGGCGAGCGGCCCGATGCCTTGCGCCTGGCCGCCGTAGAGGAATACCGGCAGGCGGTCCCGCGACGCGGCTTCGCAGATTTTCAGCATGAGCGCGGGGCCGTAGACGCGGTCGGCGAGGCGCGCGGAATAGGCGAAATTGAGAAACCAGCGGACCGGCTGGCCGTCGGGAGTCACCAGGTCGAGTTGGTTGAGGCGGTGGCGATGAACTCGATCGCGCCAGCCGAGAATGACGCCCTGCGCGGGCGTGGGCGCAACACCGAACCCGCGGCGGCCATGGGCGGCGGCGAGGATGCGGGCGACCGCGGCGTCGTAATCGAGGGCGTTGACGAGGACGCCGAGGATGTTTTTCTTGCCGAGGTCGGTCACGCCGTCAAACGAAAATTTCCCGGCATGCATTCTGATGTGATCTGATGAGCGAGGCGACTTCCGGCGGAAGAGGCTCATACCCGAGTTCGATTTCGTATTCCCATTTACAGCCATGGATCCTCTGCCGCCTCTGCTTAAGTGGCCAGATGGTCGGCATCCGCCCCAGATAGGACGCCCACATACTGAATGTCGAACCAGAGGCGATGAGGACACGCGCGGTACTCATTGCGAGGAGATCCGCTATGCTGCTTCCAAAGAACGCTCGCCTGACGCCCGTGATACCGAGGAGCGGCTGGACCTCCGCGTCCGATGCGTCCGAGAACACCCAAGCTCTTGTGCTTTTCCCGAGACATCGACGACACTCATTGAGCGCGTGGATATACCAAGCGAGTGGTTGCCTCACATGATTGAAGTTCGGAAAATCCCCTTGATCGAGGTCCACATAATCCCCGTATCGAACGTGCATGCAAACGTCATCGTTCATTTCCGCACGGATAGCACGCCTGTGGGACGGACGGGTTGCCTCGATGAGCGCCTGCTTGATGAACGTGTGCTCGTTGATGATTGGAGCGAAATAGTCATCGATTCCCGAGAACAACACGATGCCTGTTTGAAATCGCTCGGGATAAGAAAGGAATTCCGCCTCCGCAATATGGCGCTTCGTGGCCAGGATTATTAGCTTCGAAATGCCCGTAATCGCGGTGGAGCGTTCGTCCATTAACCTCACATATGTTCGTTTATCGCGATCCCAGCGCAGCCATTGTCTATGGCACAACTGAGGCCACGTTGAGGCTATTCGACGCAGTCCATAACGGCGCGCATAGAACACGCTGCGCGCCCATGGAAATAAGCAGTTCGCGAGACCAACTCCACGGATGCGTAGCGGTCCACATTCCATCCCACCCAGCGCCGCGAATGAGTACAGTTCCCTACCCACGTTCTTCGAGCCCGGCAAACCGCCGAAGCGCGATTCTTGTCCGCACTTTGACAAGATTCGGCCGAAGCGCGACCGATATTGCCGCGCCGATACCACCCGTGATGAGGCGGCCACCGGCGATTCGCATCCGGCTCTCACGGTAAAGCCGAGAGGCAAACGAGTCGACTTTCGTCGCTAAGCGTGTAATCCACGGTCGATCACGCCAAATCTTGGCGTGGCTTGCGGCCGTGGGTTCCGGAAGGCGGTCCCGCCGTGCCTGTGCACATACTAATGCGTAAGCGTAGTTACGGCGGATCTCATCCATAGACGTGTGGGATGCGGAGCGTTCATGCAAGCGATACCGATAAAGGACATTCGGAAGATTCAAGCCGCGGCCGGCCTCCGTCATTCTTAAAAAGAAATCGAGATCCTCGCCGAGTCCCGAAATAGCGTACCCCCTCTGACGGCGTGCCAGATCCCTGCGGAACATTACGGACGGGTGGCAGAACGCCGGAAATCCGGCGAGCAGCTCTTTCCGGATGGCTTTGTGGGACTGCGGGAGAGGTTGGCCACGGCAGATCGTAGACGCGACCGCCAATTCGATTTGTGTTCCGACGATCGCGACGTTCGAATCCTTAAAAGCACTTAGTTGAGCTTCAAATCTGCCGGGAAGGCTAACATCGTCTGCATCCATGCGAGCGATCAACGATGTGTCAGCCTTGGCCAAACCCACGTTCAGTTGAGCTCCTAATCCGATAGCGCCACATTGAATGAACTCAACCCGATCGTGACTGATAGCTATCTTACGGGTGTTGTCGGTGGATCCGCCATCAAGGACCAGAATCTTAAAATCCGTCACGGTTTGGGCATAGAGACTGGACAGAGCCACCTCCAAGAACGGCTCCGCATTTAGCGTTGGGATCAAGACTGTGATACAAGGCTTCATGGACGATTTTGTTTTAAAGCACGCAACCGGGCGGCATGACGTTCCTGAATCTCCGAGCCACCAGGGCCAGCGCATACAACCGAAATGACAATCAGAGAGCTGGTTTCGTACCAAGCCGGGTTCATCATTCCCGCCACGAAGATATAACAGAGCGTTAGCGCAAAGATCCGCCGATCAGGAAGATCGCGCTCGCATACAAGCCGGCGGAAGGACCAGCCAAGCCCAAATACCGTTAACGCGGCTCCAGCGTATCCCGCAATATAAATAGACTCGAGAATTGAATTGTGGGAGTGACCGAACCAAGGATTTACCGTTCGCAGGTAATAGCGAGCGCCGTTGACTCCATACCCGTAGAAATTTTCAAAGGACAGATCACTGATTAACATCGCCCATAACACAGTCCGCCCGTTTAGTGTCGAATTGCTCTCGGTGGCATCCAGGACATGGAGAAAGTCAGCGCGGAAGTTATCGATCGGAGCCCAGTCCGAAAAGGCGAAGATCATACCTATTCCGAGCATCGCCGGTATCAAAATAAGAACACCAATGACGTGTGCCGGCTTAAAGCGAGCGCGATGCCAGCCGATGGAGACAATTTCGGCCGCGACGTATATTGGAAGGCCAAAAACAATCGACGTCCTGGTCACCGTCAGGATCAGGCACGTGGCGAAGATTACGCGGAAGCAACGTATCCACCAACCCCGAAAAATGGCGCTCACGATCAGACAAGTCGCGCAAGTATCCGCAAGTGCAATCGGATGAATTTTCAGAATATGGAGCCTAAGACGCAGGCCCTCTTCTCCCGGATCGTGAAGCATCAACGGAAAGTTATTCGGCGCAATTGTCGCTATGAGTAAGCCCAACCCGATCAAGATAATGTAAGCTGTGATGAACGACGATATGAGCGGCCGGACGCCAAAGGTTCTGAGAAGCGCTACGGTGGATGCGGAAATCATGATGAGCAGTGCGCCTCGCCCAAAGCTTAGCGTTGGATCCCAGCTTCGGAACGAAAACACAACCGCAAGGCACAACGGTAATAGAACAAGAAAATATGCCGAATGCACTCGCGGAACAACTCGATGGTAGATTGCAGCGGCGATCGCAAGGCAAGTACCGAGTGTCACGAATGACACCTCAACGGCGGACTGCAAAACAGACTCATCTTGATGGAACGAATCGCGTTCAACGTACTTTGCAGTTCCGAAAATGATCAGGAAGACGCTGGCTCGCAAAATTCCTGCACGCCTGCATTTAATTCCGGTAGACCGGTCGAACTGCACGGGCTGCATGAGTGCGCTCAAGCGTTTTCCTGATTGGAGCGATAATACCTGCTGTAGTGACCGTAGTAATAGTAATATCCGGCGCTCACTTCGCGGTGAACCTCATTTAACACGATGCCTACTAAGTTGGCCCGCAGGCGGGTCAGTGTTGTGACTACGGCGCTCAGGGCTTTGCGGCTGGTGTCGCCGGCCCGGGCCACAACGATGACGCCATCGACGGCGGTGGCCATTTGCAAGGGCTCGGCGAATCCCAGCAACGGAGGGGCGTCGAGCACCACCAGGTCGTATTCGCGCGCGGCTTCCTCGATCAGCTCCGCCAGGCCCATGCCCATCAAATCCGAAGCGCGGTGCGTCGCCGGACCCGCGGGCAGGATATCCAGGCCCTTGGGCGAGTCGGTCATGATCACCGCGTCCAGCCAGGAGATCTGCTTCAGCAGGACGTCGGCAAGTCCCACGTGATTGGGCACCTGGAACAGGCGATGCACGCTGGGGCGGCGCAGGTCGCCGTCGATCAGCAGAGTCCGCTTGTGCTGCTGCGCGTGGGTGGCGGCCAGATGCGCGGCGACGGTCGACTTGCCTTCCGAAGGCGAGGCGCTGGTCATCAGAACGCTGCGCAGGCGCCGGTCGAAATCGGTGAGCAGGATCGAATTGCGCAGGGTGCGGATGGCCTCTTCGTAGTTGGAAAGCGTTTGCCCGTTTTCGACCACCCGCGCCAGCGCCGCGGGGCTGCCGTGTCCATTGCCGTTTGCGTTATGGCCGGCGGCGGCTCGTCCCCGCATCTGAATGGGGCTGAGGCGACGGCGCCAATCCTTCACGGCGGGGAGCGAGCCGATCACGTCAGTATTGAGCAGCCGGGCGACCTGGTCGGGATCGCGAATGGTGTTGTCCAAAACATCGCTGAGCACGGCGGCGCCGACACCGAAGAAGACCGCGAAGAGAAACGCCAGGAGAACGTTGAGCCAGGTTTTGGGGAACACCGGCTTAAGCCCCGGGCGCGCGGGGTCGGCCACGCGAATCATGTTGTTTTGGAAACTCGCATTAATGCCGGCTTCCTTGATCTTACGGACTAACTCCTCATACAACCCCTTGTCGCTTTCGGCCTCGCGCTTCAACGTTTGATACTCGAATGAGCGCGCGTTCAGGCGGTCGAACTCGGCTTTGGTGTCTTTGACGGCGGCGGCGAGCATGGCTTCGCGATTTACGGCTTCCTGATACTCGATCGCGATGCGCTGGCTGATGCTGGCCCTGGTGGCTTCGATTTGAGACTCCAGCTCGCCCACTCTGGTCTGAGCCTTTTTATATTCGGGATGATTGATGCCGTAGTGATTCTTAACTTCCGCAAACTTTTCGCGGGCGTCATTTAGATTTTCAGTGAGTTTCTTCAGAGCTTCGCCCTGAGTGGAAACCTGCGCCGCCGCGAGAGTGCCATCCTTGACCGAGTTATAGGCCGCTTCCTTCTTCACCCGGTCGGCCTGGGCCTTGGTGTATTCTTCGTTCAGTTGCAAAAGACGCGCGGAGATGATATTGGTCTTTTCTTCGGGATTGATGACGTTTAACTCACGCTCAAAGGTCGCCAGCGCAAGACTGGATTTCTCCATTTGCGCCTTCAATTCTTCTAACTGGCGCTCCATGAAGTCACTCAGGCCCTCGGTGGCCTTATATCGGATCTTATAAGTGTGCTGTAAGTAAGAAAGGGCGATCTCGTTGGCCACGTCGGCGGCGAGCTGCCGGTTCGGCGACCGGTAACTCACCAGCAGCAGATAGGTATTCGGCGGGCGAGTTACCCTGAGATTTTTCAGAATCACCGGAGCTTCCATGCTGGCCGGCGACTTATCGACGGCTTCCTCCAGCGCATTGGTTTCAACCTCGCGGAGATGAAATTTGTCGACCACCGGCCGCAGCACGGAGTCAGACTGGATGATCTTGACCTGCGTCGCCAGGAACTGGTCGGCGTCGTTGGTGGTGTTCTGGATCGCCTCCTGGCCGAGAACGCCGGTGGGCATCTGGCGGTCGATATCGATGGTGACGGTCGATTCGTAAACCGGGGTGAGCCGCAGGGAGACGAGGAGCGTGGCCAGCATGGCGGCCAGCACGAATCCGCCGATCTTCCAGCCGTGGCGGCGCAGGATCCAGAGATAGTGCGCCAGGGGAATGTGCGCGGGCTCCGCTTCGGAAGCCGCGTCGAGCAGGGGAGCGGCGGGGACGCGAATCGTCTCCGGCAAGGATGGTAAAGTCTCAAATTTGTTCATCGATTAGTGCCAGATCACGATGTTCGCCATGGTGTAGCCGCCGAAGTTGGCCAACCGGTCGAGGGTGGTCATGGCCGCGCGCCGGTTCTTGTTATCCGGAATATAGAGAAGATCGCCGGCTTGCAGCGGGAAGTCGGGAGCTTTGCGCTGCATGATTTTTGCCAGCTCGACCGGAATTTCCTTGCGCTGGCCGGAAGCGTCGCGGCGGTAGATGTAGGCGGTTTTGGCGGCGTAAGGAGCGAGCCCTTCGGAAAGCGCGATCATCTTCAATACCGACTCGTCGGCGGAGTCGCGAACCGGGAAGGCTCCGGGCTTGCGGACATTGCCGACGACAAACACTTTTCCCGCTTCCGGGACGCGAATCTCTTCGCCGCCATGCAACGGATAGTTCACCGACGGATCGGCGTCCTCCAGCAGTCGCTTGACCGAAATGTGTTCCACCTGATCGGACCGCGTGAGAAGAATTTCGGTTCCGGCGTCGCTGGTGAGTCCCTCAGCCTTGGCGAGCGCGTCGAGGACGGTGACCACTCCGACGGCCTGGAAGGTCAGCGGCCGCCTGACGGCTCCCATGACGGCGATGGGCCGGCTGTGATACTCCGCGACGGTGACTTTCACCACCGGATCGACCAGGATCTGCTCCTGTTTGAGAGCCTCGGCGATGGCGGACTCTAACTGGCCGGGGTACAGCCCGGCGGCGGGGATTCCTTTGTTCAGCAGCGGCAGGTGAATGGAGCCGTCGGTCTCCAGGCGAACGGTGCGGGTCAGCTCCGGCGCGTCGTAGACGGAGACGGCGATCAGATCGTCGACGCCGAGGCGCTGCGAGGGCAGGTTCGCCTTGCCGGCGTCTTCCATCAAATTGGGACGATTCTGGGCCAAGCACAGCATCGCCGCGAAAAAAAGAGCGATACGCATCAGGGCTTCTCCAACAGATCCGCGAGGCGGGCCACGGTGGATTTGATTTCGTCAAGCTGCTGATCGATTTTCGAGGGCGCGGGCGGAGCGAGCAGCCTCGCGCGAGCATACTCCGACAAGCTGCGCGCGCCGGAAGAAGCAATTTGCAGCGCTTCGTATTCATCCTGCGTCAGGCGAAAGATCAGGACGCGGTTTCGAGGTTTGGTGACGGCCATTCAGGAAAGGGGACGGATCATATCACGGTCCACTTCAACCGCGATGGAGCGTTGCAGCGCGTTCACGCTGACGGCGACGCGCCAGGCGGCGGATTCGCGGACCAGCGTTCCTTCGATGCCGGCCAGAACGCCGCGTTCGATGCGGACGCGCTGGCCGGCCTTGAGAAACGGCCAGGGTCCCAGCGGCAATCCCGAGTTCACGGCGCGGCGCAGCGCGGCGATCTCCTCGTCGGGAATGACGGCCGGGGCGCGATCAAAACTGACCAGGCGGGCCACACCCGGCTGGCGGAGGACGGTGTGCCGCTGATCAAAACGGGAGCGGCAGAAAAGATATCCCGGGAAGAGATTCTGATCGACGACCTTGACGCGGTCCGACCACAGCCGCCGGACGCCGTGCCACGGCACGAAGGTTTCCAGGCCCGCCTGCATGAGTCCGGCCTGAACTTTTCGTTCCGCTCTCGGCCGCGTCACCAGCGCTACCCAGGCAAGAGAGGAATCTCCCGGAGATGTAATGGAAAACAACGCCATTTGATCCGCGGGGGAGGAAAGGACAAAGCTTCCGCTACGAAGAGTCCCATGAACGTCTCCGGCGGAGTATTCGGGGGCGGTTCCACAAGTCTATATACAAACGTAATCGAAGTCAAGAAAATTCGCGCAGGGGAGCGACGCGAAGAACTCACGGCCCCGTGTTGCGGCTACGCGTGGATCAGAACCCGACCAGCGGCGGAGCGCCTATTCGGGAGGAGCGAGCCGGCCGAGCATGCGCCGCTTCATCTGCCATGCGCCGGCCGCCGCCAGGCTGATCGAGATGAGCAGCAGCGTGAAGGAGGAAGCCGCGGGCGCGGTTTGAACGGATGTTCCGGCCGCGGCGGGTCCGGCGACGGAACCGGAGATATCCAGGCTGTTCGGCGAGCCCGTATCGCGGGCCATACCGCTGGTGGCAAAAGAAACCGTGCCGTTAAAAGCCGACGGAGCGGTAACCGTGAAGCCGAAGACGTGCTTGGCGGTGGGGAAATTGCCGGTGCCGCAGGTCGGATTGGTCCAGACGACCTTCGTGCCGCCATTCTGCACCGACGGGGTAAAGGCGCGGTTGCTGGTGTCCAGCGGGCCTGGCGGAAAATCGGTGGAGGTAGGCGCGCCCGCCGCGGTCACGCCGGTGAGCCCGCTCATGGTGATGGTCGTGGGACTCACAAAAAGGTTGCAGTTGTCCTCCGGATCGAAGGTGAGTGTGTAGGTCCAGGTGGGCGGTCCGGCGGAGGCGAGCGTCCATTGGACTGCCTGCGCCTGCCAGGCGCAGGCCAGCAGAATGACGGGAAGCCAGAGGTTTGGGCGGCGATGTTTCACGCGAGGTTGGGCAAGCGTTAGCATGTGTTCAGATCAGAATACATTCGGCCGGGACGAAAAACAAGCTATAAATTGTATGTTTTTTTGATTTCCCGCTTGGATTGAACCTGTTCCGGCGGCCATCGGGATCCGGCGCGCGAGCCGCCGCTACGACTTCGCTTTGCGGATCTCTTCGACCAGAGCGGGGACGACTTCGAACAGATCGCCCACAATGCCGTAATCGGCGACTTCAAAGATCGGCGCGTTGGCGTCTTTGTTGATCGCGACGATGGTTTTGGCGCCCTTCATTCCCACCAGGTGCTGGATGGCGCCGGATATTCCGACCGCCACATAAACCTTCGGCGCCACCGTCTGGCCGGAACTGCCCACCTGGCGCTCCATGGGGAGCCAGCCGGCGTCGCAGATCGGCCGCGACGCGGCCAGTTCCGCGCCCAGCGCCTTGGCCAGCTCCTCCACCACTGGAATGTTCTCTTTTTCCTTGATCCCGCGTCCCACCGAAACGATAATTTCCGCCGCCGTCAGATCCACCGCGCGCGCCGATTCGCGGAACGGGGGCTCCGGTTTCTGCCGGATTTTCGCCGAATCAAGTTGCGGTGAAAATGTTTCGAGCGCGGCCGACCCGGATTCCAGCGATTCGGCCCGCCACGCCCCCGCCTGGATCGAGACAAAGCGCGGGCCAGGGCCGGCCACCCGCACGTCGCCGTTCAGCTTGCCCTGGAACAGCAGGCGCACGAACACCGGCGCGCCGGATTCAAAACGCGCCGCGATGACGTCGCTGATCAGCACCTGGTTGAATCGGGTGGCCAGCTTCGGCGCGAAATCGCGCACCTGATAGGTGTGGGGAAACAGGACGAATTTCGGATTCGCTTTGCGGATCAGCTCCTCGATCGCCGCGGTGTATCCGTCGGCGGTGTAGTCCTTGAGCAACGCGTGTTCGACCGCGTAGATCCTGGCGGCTTTCTTGGCCGCCGCTTCCCGCGCCAGAGCTTCGATTCCCGATCCGGCGACCGCGGCTTCGACGGGCAATCCCAGCGACGCGCCGAATTGCTGTCCGGCCGCCAGCGTTTCCCACGACATGCGGTGCCATTTGCCGCCCTGCTGTTCCAAAATCACCAGGACGCTCATATCACCCGCACCTCGAACTTCAGCTTCTCGACCAGTTTCGCCGCCGCCGATTTCGCGTCCCCTTCAAAGATCTGCGCCTGTTTGGTTTTCTGCGGCATGTAGATTTTCTCGATGGCCGCGTTCGGCGCGGCAGCGACTCCAAGCTCGGCTGCCGTCACGCGCTTGATCTCTTTCGTCTTCGCTTTCTTGATCCCCATCAGCGTCGCGTAGCGAAGCTTGTTGATGCCGCTCTGGATGGTCAACACCGCCGGCAGCGGCATCTCGAGGTTCTGGAACCAGCCATCCTCCAGCTCGCGCTTCACCCGAATCCTGTGCCCGTCCACCTCCACGTGCATGATGATTGTCGAATGCGGCAGCCCGAGCAGTTCCGCCACGACCACGCCGGTTTGCCCGTATCCCAGATCGTCGGACTGCAAGCCGGTGAGGAACAGATCCGGACTTTCGCTCCTGGCCGCGGCGGCCAGCAGCCCGGCGACGCCCAGGGTATCGAGCGCCTGCAAATTTTCCTCCTCGATATGAATCGCGCGGTCGGCGCCCTTGGCCAGCGCTTCGCGGATGGTCTGCGCCGCGCGCGCCGGACCGGCGCACAGCGCGATCACCTCGCCGCCGTGCTTTTCCTTCAATTGCAGAGCTTCTTCGAGCGCGTAGGCGTCGGGCTCGTTAATTTCAAAACTCAGGTCCGCTTCCTGAATCCACTTCCCGCCGGGGTCGACGCGAAGCTGCGAATCGCGGACGGGCACTTGTTTGATGGCTACGATGATTTTCATTTCTTCGTGGCCGGGCGATCACCGGCCGCTTCTCTTAAAGATCAGACATCCGTTGGTCCCGCCGAAGCCGAACGAATTGGACAGCGCGTACTCGATCTCCATGGGACGGGCGCGGTTGGGAACGTAATCCAGATCGCACTCCGGATCGGGACACTCGTAATTTATGGTCGGCGGAGCAATTTGGTCGCGGATGGCCAGCACCGAAATTCCCGCCTCCAGCCCGCCGGCGCCGCCCAGCAGGTGGCCGGTCATGGATTTGGTGGAACTCACCGCGATGCGTTTGGCGTGCTCGCCGAAGACCCGCTTGATGGCCAGGGTCTCGATGCGGTCGCCGACGTCGGTCGAGGTTCCATGGGCGTTGATGTAGTCGATCTGCTGCGGCTCGATGCCGGCGTCGCGGATGGCGTTCCGCATTACCCGATAGGCGCCGTCGCCGTCCTCGGAAGGCGAGGTGATATGATGCGCGTCGGCGCTCATGCCATAGCCGGCGAGCTCGGCCAGAATCGGCGCTCCGCGGCGCTGGGCGTGCCCCAGCTCCTCCAGGATCAAAATGCCGGCGCCCTCGCCGACCACGAATCCGTCGCGCATCTTGTCCCACGGCCGCGAGGCGCGGTGCGGCTCGTCGTTGCGCTGGGAAAGGGCGCGCATCGCCGCGAACCCGCCCACACCCATCGGGGTGATGCAGGCCTCCGCTCCGCCGCAAATCATCACGTCGGCTTCATCGCGCTGGATGAGGCGGAAGGAGTCGCCGATGGCGTGCGCGCTGGTGGTGCAGGCGGTAGCCGTCGCCGAATTCGGCCCCTTGGCGCCGGTGCGGATCGAGACATAGCCGGAGGCCAGATTGATAATCGTCGCCGGAATGAAGAACGGCGACATTCTGGAGGGGCCTTTTTCGAGCAGAATTTTGTGCTCCCGCTCGATCACCTCGAATCCGCCGATGCCGCTGCCGATGTACACGCCGGTCCGCTCGGCATCCTCGGGCTTGACGGAAAAACCGGAACTGGCCAGGGCGAACTCCGTCGCCGCGATGGCGAACTGGATGAAACGCCCCATCTTCTTGATCTCTTTTTTCTCAATATACTCGGCGGGATCGAAGCCCTTCACCTCGCCGGCGATGCGGCAGTTGAACTGGCTGGCGTCGAAGGCGGTGATGGGACCGATGCCGTTTTGGCCGCTTTTAATAGCTTCCCAAACCGCTTCGGTGCCGATTCCCACCGAGGTCAGCAATCCGACCCCGGTAACTACTACTCTGCGTGGCAAGCGAAACCCTATGACTTCTTCTTCGACTCGATGTAGTCGATGGCGTCCTTGACGGTCTGGATCTTTTCCGCGTCTTCGTCGGGGATGTCCAGGTCGAAGGCTTCCTCGAACGCCATCACCAGCTCGACGATATCGAGCGAGTCCGCGCCGAGGTCATCGACGAAGCTGGCTGTCGGGTCGACCTGCGCCTCATCGACGCCAAGCTGCTCGACGATGATCTGCTTGACCTTCTGCTCAACAGACATGCATCCTCCAGAGATGTTTAGAAACGTACTGATTCTAGCGAGATTGGCTGTGGGATAGCAAGTATCGTTTCGGGCGCCAGCCAGAGCCGCCGGATTCCGCCGCCAGGCGGATCCCGGCGCGGCGCGCCCGCCAAAAATGGCATGTATAAAACGCGAATATTCCCCCGATTTTCCGGCAATGACCGCGGAATTGCGGCTCCCTTAGCGGCGAGGTCACACTGGCAGGCTGGCAAGGAACCCCAGAACGGCGATCAATCCTGAAAACTCAACCAAAATCGAGGAAATCCCCTGCGCTGGCGCGTCGTTGCCGAAGCAGCGGAACAGCGCCACACCGGCGACCAGCAGCAACATCCCGACGTGCGTGATCCCCCATAGCCCCAGGGCGATCACGGCGATGATCAGGCGATCTCGCTTGGCCAGCGCCCGAAACGCGTGGCTGCCGTCAAGAAAGAAAATCGGCGTCAGATTGAACAGATTGATCCAAGCGCCGGTACGCGCAATGGCTCCCCAAACGGGGAGATGCGTAATTCCGTAAGCCCCCAGCGCTGCCAGCGCCGCACCGGCGCCCCACAAGGGACCGGCCAAGCCGACGATCGCGTCCTGTTCGACGTTTTTCGCGGCTTCTTTCTGCCAGATCAGCGCACCGAATCCGGGAATAAACATCGGCGCGGTCGCCGCGATTCCAAATCGTTTGAGCGCGGAAACGTGACCCATTTCGTGAACGTAGATGGAAAGCACGAATCCGGCGGCGAACTCCCATCCCCAGCGCGCCCAATAAACGCCAAACGACACCAGCATCGACGCCATAGTGCTGAATTTCGTCAAGCCGAGCAGCAGGAGTTTTCCCTTGGCCAGCGCAAGCAGCAGAAAGGTTTTGAATTTCCACAGCAGCACCGCGAGCGGGCTCGCCTTGCCGAATCGTTTGGCCCACGGATGAGGATTGCAGCGCGGGCAGTTGCTCTGGACGCCGGCGATTGCCGCGCCGCATTGGCTGCAAACGATCATCTGCTGCGATGGTAGCAGACCGCGGCCGGCCTTCCCGCCGATGGCCTGGGGCCGATCTGCTAGCCTGTAGTTTCGTGACGGGGTCGCTCTTTCGCCGGCTGCTGATGGGGGCGCTGGCGCTGCTTGCCGCCACGCTTCTTGCCGCCGATTACACTCTCACCCGCCCGCTGGCTCCGGCGGAAATTCGAGAACGCATCCTGCTGATCTTCGCCGCCTCGTTGCTCGCCGCCTTCGGGATTGTTTTCTTCGTCTCCCGGTCGCTCACCGGACGCATCCGGCGCCTGAAGCTGCTGGCCGAAAGTTTTCCCGGCGGCAAGAGCGCCGATCCTGAGCCGGCGGATCGCGGGGACGAGCTGAGCCGGCTCGAACGGTCGCTTGCCGGCGTGGCGGTGGAGACACAGAAGCTGGTCGACAACCTGCGCTATGAGTCGGCGCGCCGGGAGGCCATCCTTTCCTCGATGACCGAAGGCGTTCTGGCGGTCGACCGCGATCTGCGCATCACGTTTTGCAATCGATCGCTTCTCCGCGCCGCCGATTTTCGCGGCGTGCGGCCGGAGGGCCGCTTTGTTCTGGAAGTGGTTCGCGATCCGGATCTGCGCCAGATGCTGGCCGACGTGCTGGCCACCGGCGAGCCGAGGAAGCTGCGGTTAAAAGCGGCCGGGACGGCGCGCACGTTTGAGGCGCAGGCGGCTCCGCTGGACACGCCCACCGGACGCGGCGCGATCGCGATTCTGCACGATATCACGGACCTGGAGCGGCTGGAGCAGGTGCGGAAGGATTTCGTGGCCAACGTTTCGCACGAATTCCGCACGCCTCTTTCCGGGATTATCGGTTATGCCGATACGCTGCTGGACGGCGCGCTGCAAGACGCCGCCAACAACCGCCGCTTCGTTGAAATTATCCGCGCCAACGCGGTCCGGCTGAGCAATATCGCCGCGGATCTGCTGATTTTATCCGAGCTTGAATCGGGCGCCGACGCGGAAACGGATCTGATCTCCATCCGCGGGGTGATCGATGGCGCGCTGGCCACCGTGGCGGCCGAAGCCCGGGCGCGCGAGGTGAATCTGATCCGCGAGGAAGTGGAAAACCTGTTCGTCCACGGAGCGCGGCTCCGCCTGGAGCAGGCGATCCTCAACCTGCTGGCCAATGCGATCAAATTCAACCGTTCCGGAGGTGAAGTTCGCATCCGTGCGGCGCGCGACGGCGAGGGACGCGTCACGATTCGAATCGCCGATACCGGCATTGGCATTCTCTCCCAGGATCTTCCCCGGATTTTCGAACGCTTTTACCGCGTGGATAAGGCGCGATCGCGCGAGGTCGGCGGCACCGGCCTGGGTCTTTCGATCGTCAAGCACGTCATCGAGCGCATGAACGGGGCGATTCAGGTGGAGAGCCAGTTTGGCCGCGGGACGGTATTCACCGTGTCGCTGCCGGCGGCCGATCCGGACGGCCAGAGTATCCGTTAAAAAAGTTTCGGGATTGTAACACTGCCTTCACCACGTTCTAACGGGCGGCCGATATCCTCGGTCTCATGAAACATCGGTATAAGCTAAGTTGCGCTATTGCATGCGCCTTGAGCGTCGGCGGGCTGCTTGCCGCAGGCGAGGATCCGGCCGAGAAGCCGGCGGCGGCCGCAGCGGCGGCCAGTCCGGAAGTGGAAGCGCTGCGGAAGATGCTGCTTGATCAGCAGCGGCAGATCGATGAATTGCGCCGGCAGCTTGCCGGCGCGCCGGTGCATGAGAGCAGCGGCGAGGTCGCCAGCACGTCGGCGATCGTGCCGCCGGTGAGCCGGCCCGCGGCGCCTTCTTCCCCGTCACCTTCGGCGTCTTCTTCCCCGTCACCTTCGGCGGCATCTTCGGCGTCGCCCGCGGCGCAGGGGCCGGAAAACGTTTCGGCGCCGCTCAGCTTGAAGATCGGCGATGCCTATGTCACGCCGGTCGGCTTCATGGATATGACGCTGGTAAGCCGCTCCACCAATCCGGGCAGCGGAATCGGCACCAACTTCGGCAGCATTCCTTACGGCAACACGCAGGCCGGCTCGCTCAGTGAAACGCGGCTGAGCATTCAGAACAGCCGGATCGGGGCGCGCGTGGATGCGAGCTATCGCGGGGCGAAGATCCTGGGCTACTGGGAATCGGACTTTTTGGGCCAGCTCGGCAATCCACCCAACGGCGGGCTGGCGGTGACCAGCAACCCCTACGTCTTCCGCATGCGCCTGTACTGGGTGGACGTACGCAAAAACAAATTTGAATTTCTGGCGGGCCAGACCTGGAGTTTAATGACGCCGAACCGCTACGGCCTTTCGCCGCTGCCAGGCGACCTGTTCTATTCGCAGGACATCGATGTGAATTACCAGTTGGGGCTGGTGTGGGGCCGCATTCCGGAGTACCGCTTTGTTTTTCACCCGACGGAAAAATTCGCCTTTGGCGTGGCTTTGTCCAATTCCGAGCCGTATGTGGGAGGCGCCAATGGCGGCAGCGCGATTGTGGCCCCGGCCTGCTGCTCCAGCCTGCTGGGCACGCAGGTGAACAATGGAGCCAGCGTTATCTCCGCCGCGGCGATGGCGCCCGACATCATCGTGAAGGCCGCCTTCGATCCCAGCCGCAAGTTCCACCTGGAAGTGGCCGGCGTCGAGATCGCCAATAAAATCGCCAATCCGTCCACCACGCCCGCCTTTCAAACCTTTTCCAATGTGGGCGCCGGCGGATCGGTGAACCTGAACTTCGCGCTGGCCAAGAACCTCCGCGTTCTGACCAACAATTACTGGAGCGACGGCGGCGGGCGGTACATCTTCGGCCAGGCGCCGGACTTCGTCATCCGGTCCAACGGCGCCCTGTCCAACGTCCACTCCGGATCCACGGTGAGCGGCCTGGAAGTCACCGCGGGCAAGACCCTGTTCTACGGATATTACGGCGGCGTTTACATCGGAAAGAATCTGGGGCTCGATGCCAACGGCAAGACGCCGATCGGCTATGGTCCGATTTCGAGCGACGGGCAAAACCGGCTGATTCAGGAAATTACGTTCGGCACCAACACCACGATCTGGCGCGATGCCAAATGGGGCGCGCTGAATTTCATGCTTCAGTACTCCTACTTGCAGCGCAATCCGTGGCTGGCGGCGGCCGGGGCGCCCACCAGTGCGCACGCCGATATGGGATTCTTCAACTTCCGCTACACCCTGCCGGGCGCGCCGCCCAACGTCGAGCATTAATCGTTCTGTAACACACGACTGCTTCAATAGAGAGGAGCATATTCATGAATCGCGTAGCTTTGGCGATCCTGGCGATCGCCTGCCTGGCGGGAGTGGAAAGCGCGCCGGCGCAGCAGGTGGCGATGAACGGCGCCGGTGCGACCTTCCCCTATCCGATTTACTCCAAGTGGTTTGACGAATATCACAAAAAATTTCCGTCGATTCAGATCAACTACCAGTCGCTGGGCTCGGGCGCGGGCATCCAGCAGGTGACGGCGGGCACGGTGGATTTCGGCGCCTCCGACGGACCGATGAACGACGAACAGATCAAAGCCTTTGAGGCCGCCCGCCACAGCGGGATTCTGCATTTCCCCACGGTTTTGGGCGCGGATGTTCCGGCCTATAATGTTCCGGGGGTGACGGCAGCGCTGAATTTCACTCCGGAGGCGCTGGCCGGGATCTTTCTCGGCAAGATCACGCAATGGAACGATCCGGCGATCGCCGGCGCCAATCCCGGGGTGAAGCTGCCCAAAGCCGATATTGTGGTGGTGCATCGCTCCGACGGCAGCGGAACCACCTATTGCTGGACCGATTATCTTTCCAAAGTCAGCCCGGAGTGGGAGAAGCGCGTGGGCCGCGGCACGTCGGTGAAATGGCCGGTCGGACTGGGCGGCAAGGGCAATGAAGGCGTCTCCGGGCAGATCAAGCAGACCCCATATTCGTTGGGCTACGTCGAGCTGATCTACGCGATTCAGAACAAGATGACGTACGGAAAGGTGAGGAACGCGGCGGGACAGTTCGTGGCGGCGACTCTCGCCAGCGTCAGCGCCGCGGCGGCGTCGGTGAAGGACATGCCGGACGATTTTCGGGTGTCCATCACCAACCCTCCCGGAAGCGCGGCCTATCCGATCGCGACGTTCACCTGGCTGCTGGTTCCGGAAAAAATCGGCGACGAGGCCAAGCGCAAGGCGATGCAGGCCTTCCTGCGATGGATGCTCACCGACGGCCAGAAGCTGGCTCCGGCGCTGGACTACGCGCCGCTGCCGGCGCCGGTCGTGGCCAAGGAAAGCAAGGCCATCGCCAGGATCCAATGAGGCCGGCATCGGCCATCGCGGACGCCGATGCCCGTCCGCCCGGCGCGATGCCGCGGCCGGCGCTACAGCGGCTGCTTTCGGGGGACCGGATGGCGCATCTTCTGACGTTGCTCTGCGCCGCCTCCGTAGTGGTGGTGACCATGGCGCTGGTCTGGGAGCTATATGCCGGCTCCGGGCCCTCGCGCCGGCAGTTCGGCCTGAGGTTTCTGGTATCGAGCGATTGGGATCCGGTGGCCGGACAATTCGGCGCCGCGCCGTTCATCTACGGAACGGTGGTGACCACCGCGCTGGCGATGCTGATCGGCGTGCCGCTGGGGGTGGGCGCGGCGATCTTTCTGGCGGAGCTGGCGCCGCCGGGAATCTCCTCGGCGCTGACGTTCTTAATCGAGCTGCTGGCGGCGGTGCCGAGCGTCATTATCGGGCTGCTGGGGATCTTCGTGGTGATCCCGATTCTGCGCGATGCGGTTCCGTTTCTGCGCGCGGCGCTCGGCTGGATGCCGCTATTCCAGGGTCCTTTTTACGGGGTAAGCCTGCTGGCGGCGGGCATCGTGCTGTCGATCATGATTCTGCCGTTCATCATCTCCATCTCGCGGGAGGTCATTCTGGCGGTTCCGGCGGAGCAGCGCGAAGCCGCCCTGGCGCTGGGCGCCACCCGCTGGGAGATGACCTGGGATATCGTCGTGCCTTACGCCAAAAAGGGAATTATCGGATCGATTTTTCTGGCGCTGGCGCGGTCGCTGGGGGAAACCATGGCGGTGACGATGGTGGTGGGCAACACGCCGCAGATCGCCTCGTCGCTGTTCGCGCCGGGATACTCGATCGCCGCGGTGATCGCCAACGAATTCGCGGAAGCCACCGGCGCGTTGTATCAGAGCGCGCTGATCGAACTCGGACTGGTTCTGTTCGGATTGACCATGGCGATCAACGCCGCGGCGCGGCTGCTGGTGCTTTCCACGGCCGGCAAGGGGGGCGCGTAAAATGTCCTGGAACCGGCTGCGCCGGAAAGCCGTGAACGCGGCGATGCTCACGCTGACGGCGTTTTGCACGCTGTTTGCGGCGGGGACCCTGCTGTTCATTCTGGGGTATCTGTTTGTCCACGGCGCGCGCAGCCTGAGCTGGGATTTTTTCACCAAGCTTCCGGCGCCGGTGGGCGAAACCGGCGGAGGCATGGCCAATGCGATTGTGGGCAGCGCGAAGCTGCTGCTGCTGGCGATGGTTTTGGGCGTTCCGGTGGGATTTTTAGGCGGGGTGTATCTGGCCGAATTCGGCGGGCCGGGATTCTGCTTCGCGGTGCGCTACACGGCGGATCTGTTAAACGGGGTGCCGTCGATCGTCATGGGCATCTTTGTGTTCACGCTGGTGGTGCTCAAGCAGCATCACTTTTCGACGCTGGCCGGAGGCGTGGCGCTGGGCATCATGATGATTCCGATCGCCATCCGCAGCTCGGAAGAGTTTCTGCGCGCGGTTCCCCCGGCGCTGCGCGAAGGCGCCATGGCGCTGGGCGCTTCCAAGGCGCGGGCCATCTGGACGGTGGTGATCCCCGCGGCCAAAGCCGGCATCATCACCGGGATCATGTTGAATCTGGCGCGGGTGGCCGGCGAAACCGCGCCGCTGTTGTTCACCGCGCTCAGCAATCGCTTCTGGAGCCGGGGATGGAGCGAGCCGACGGCCTCGCTTCCGGTGATGATTTTCAACTATTCCGTGGCCCCCTATGAAGACTGGCATCAGCAGGCCTGGTCGGCCGGATTCGTGCTATTGTCGCTGATTCTGGCCGTGAACATCGCCGGCCGGCTGATTTTGTCAAAGAGGGGAACGGTATTAAGGTGATCGGTATGCAAGCACCCATTCGTGATCCCGGCTCGGCCGCGGCGTTTGCCAGTCCCGGCCTGCCGGGGGAAACGAAGCCGGTGGCGCACGGAGCACCAGCCAAGCTGAGCGCCACCAATCTCAACTTTTATTACGGAAAGTTTCAGGCGCTGCATGGAATTTCCATGGAGGTTTACGAGAAACACGTCACGGCGTTTATCGGCCCGTCGGGATGCGGCAAATCGACGTTTTTGCGCACTCTGAACCGCATGAACGAAACCGTGCGCCACAGCCGGGTGGAAGGCGAGATCCGGCTGGACGGCCAGAATATTTTCGACCTGGACGTAAACGATGTGAGGCGGCGGGTGGGGATGGTGTTTCAGAAGTCGAATCCGTTTCCGAAGTCGATTTTCGATAACGTGGCCTATGGCCCGCGGATCAACGGCTTCGGCTCGCGCTCGGCCATCCGCGATTGCGTGGAACAAAGCCTGCGGCGCGCAGCGCTGTGGGACGAGGTGAAGGACAAGCTGCATCAATCGGCGTACGGGCTTTCCGGCGGGCAACAGCAGCGCTTGTGCATCGCGCGCGCGCTGGCGGTGAATCCGGAGGTGCTGCTGCTGGACGAGCCGTGTTCGGCTCTTGATCCGATCGCTACGGCCAAGATCGAGGACCTGATCTTTCAGTTGAAAGACAGTTGCACCATCGTGATCGTCACCCACAATATGCAGCAGGCCGCCCGCGTGGCCGATTACACGGGATTCTTCCTGATGGGCCGCCTGATCGAGTTCGACAGCACCACGGTGATTTTCAAGACGCCGTCGAAAAAGGAAACGGAAGATTACGTGACCGGCCGGTTCGGGTAGCCACGTTTGAAGAGGTTCAAAATTGCGTCATTTCGTCGAAGAACTTGAACAATTAA
>JAJPIT010000065.1 GCA_021324615.1 Terriglobia bacterium
ACGCATCAGTGCGGCGATCCGGGCATGCAGTTCGACACCACCATCAACCGCTGGCATACGTCGAAGAACACGGCGCGCATTAATGCCTCCAATCCGTGCTCGGAATACATGTTTTTGGACGATTCCGCGTGCAATCTGGCGTCGCTCAATCTGATGAAGTTTGTCGGGCCCGACGGGCAGTTTGACGTGGAAGCGTACCGCCGCGCGGTGGATACGGTGATCCTGGCGCAGGAGATCATCGTCGATAACGCCGCCTATCCGACGGAAAAGATCGCGAAAAATTCGCACGACTTCCGGCCGCTGGGCCTGGGTTACGCGAATCTGGGCGCGCTGCTGATGTCGATGGGCATTCCCTACGACAGCGACGAGGGCCGCGATTGGGCTGCGGCGCTGACGGCCATCCTGTGCGGGCAGGCGTATCTGACCAGCGCCCGCATCGCCGACGAGGCCACCGGCCCCTGCCCCGGCTACGCGGTGAACGAGGAGCCGTTCCTGGAAGTGATCCGCATGCATCGCGACCACGCCTCGCGGATCGACAGCCGGCGCGTTCCGCGGGCTCTCTATGAAAACGCTCGCAAATGCTGGGAGGAGGCCTACGAGCTCGGATGCAAGGCCGGGTTCCGCAACGCCCAGACCACGGTGATCGCGCCGACCGGCACCATCGGCTTCATGATGGACTGCGACACGACCGGAATCGAGCCGGATCTGGCGCTGGTGAAGTACAAAAAGCTGGTCGGCGGCGGCGTGATCAAGATCGTGAATCACACCGTTCCGGCGGCGCTGCTGAAGCTCGGCTACACGCCGGACCAGGTCAATAAAATCGTCGATTACATCGATTCCACCGGCACCATTGAAGGCGCGCCGTATCTGCGCGAGGAGCATCTGCCGGTGTTCGATTGCAGCTTCCGCCCGCAGAACGGCACCCGCTCCATCCATTACATGGGGCACGTGCGGATGATGGCCGCGGTGCAGCCGTTCATCTCCGGCGCGATCTCCAAGACCATCAACATGCCGGAAGAGTCCACGGTGGAGGACATTATGAACGCCTACATCGAGAGCTGGAGGCTCGGCTTGAAGGCGGTGGCGATTTATCGGGATAATTCCAAGCGGGTGCAGCCGCTTTCGAGCGGAACGGCGAAGGGAGCCAAGGAGTCTGCGCCGATGACGGTGACCAAGGTGGAAGAAAAGACCGTGTACCGGCCGGTGCGGAGGAAACTGCCCGATGAGCGGCCTTCGATCACCCACAAGTTTTCGATCGCCGGACATGAAGGCTACATTACGGTGGGCCTGTATGACGACGGTTCGCCGGGCGAGTTGTTCATCCGCATGGCCAAGGAAGGCTCCACGATTTCCGGGCTGATGGACTCCTTCGCCACTGCGATCAGCCTGGCGCTGCAATATGGCGTGCCGCTGAAGCTGCTGGTGGATAAGTTCAGCCATGTGCGTTTTGAGCCGAGCGGATGGACCGGCAATCCGGCGGTGCCCTACGCGAAGTCGATCATGGATTACATTTTCCGCTGGCTCGGCGTCCGGTTTCTGGGCCCGGAGTACGCGGTCGGGGAAGCGGGCGACGCGCCCAAGCTTCAGGTCACCGAGCCGAGCCCGCAGCAGGCGCTGCCGTTCCCGCCGGTGGCGGCCGATGCGCCGACCTGCTCGGAGTGCGGCGGGCTGATGACCCGCAACGGCTCCTGCTACAAATGCGAGAACTGCGGCGGGACCAGCGGCTGTAGTTAAGAGCCGGCGCGGATCGCGCTGGCGAGGCGTAGCGCGGGCGGGCGCGGCGGCCCGGCCAATCCGGAGTTGATAGAATCGACCACATGCCGCGCCCTTCCACCTCCCGCAACGGCTCGGCGCCGCCTCTTTCCCGGCGCCCGCCGGCGGAGCTGGTGATCATTACCGGCCTGAGCGGTTCGGGCAAAGGCACGGTGCTCAAGGCGTTTGAAGACCTCGGCTACTATTCGATCGATAATCTCCCGCTGGAGTTGATTCCGAAGTTCGCCGAGCTGGCGCTGGAGTCGCACAAGATCCGGCGGGCGGCGCTGGTGGTGGATATTCGCGAGGGCGCCTCGCTGGACCGTTTCCCGGCGCTGTACAAGCGCATCCGGCAGCGCGTGCCGACGCGTCTTTTATTCCTGGAAGCCGACGACGCGGTGCTGATCCGGCGGTTCAGCGAAACGCGCCGCCCGCATCCGCTCGGCACCGAGGAGACCGTGGCGCAGAGCATCCGCCGGGAGCGGGAGCGGCTGGCGCCCATCCGTAAGCTGGCCGATCCGATCATCAACACCAGCAAATTCAATGTGCATGAGCTGCGGGAGACCATCCATAAAACCTTCCGCGATCACTCCCCGCAAGCCAAGGTGCTGGTGCAGGTGACCAGCTTCGGCTATCGCTACGGCGTGCCCGCCGACAGCGACCTGGTTTTCGACGTGCGCTTCCTGCCCAATCCGAACTACATTCCCGAGTTTAAGAAACTGAGCGGGAAGCACCCCAGCGTGGCCCGCTATATCCGGTCCTTCCCGCAGACCATGGAGTTCATCGCCAGAATCTCGGATCTGTTGATTTATCTCCTGCCCCATTACATCGAGGAAGGCAAAAGCTACCTGACCATCGCCTTCGGGTGCACCGGCGGGCGTCACCGCAGCGTGCTGATCGCCAACGAGATCCGCAAAAGGCTCGCCGGAGCCGGATTTCGGGTGAAGGAAACCCACCGCGACATCGGCAAGGGCTGATGCCGGTCAGTTGGCGGCGCCGGCCGGTTTGGAGGCCAGCAGCTCGTTGATCTCCCGCACTGCGTAGTCGACCTTCATGTCGATGAACTTCTTGCCCAGCTCGGCGCTGGCGCGGCGGGCGTCGCCGGTGATGCCGTTGTGCACCCGCGGCGTATTCGGATCGCGCTTGCCGACCGGATCGCCGACCGCGGTCGGCAGCTTGTCCATCCTCACCCATCCTTTATCCTGGCCGAGATAAATCATCTCCGAGGTGTCGGAGATGGCGCCGTGGCCGCCCGAAGGATAGCCGTTGTCGGCGAGCCATTTTTCAAACGTCGGCTGCGCGCCGGGATGGTCTTTGGTGCCCGCGTAAACCTGATCGCAGAACACCACCCGCATGCCTTGCGGTGAATATTTCGCGTCCAGCCTGGCGGCCACTTCCGCCAGTTCCTTCTGCCCGCCGCCATGATCGCCCATCAGGACCACGTTCTTGAAGCCGATCGCCAGGAGCTGTTCGGCGATGCGCTCATTTATGGCGGCGAAAAGTTCGGGCGTCAATCCGATCGTGCCGGGCAGCATTTTGTCGGGCTGATTGTTGACCGAATAGGGGAGCGTCGGAGCGACGATCGCGTTGCCCAGTTTTTCGGCGATGCGGTGCGCCGTCTCGCGCGCGATCAGGGTGTGGCCGCCGTTGACGTTTTGCGGGCCGCGGTACTCGGTGCCGCCGTTGTACACGATCGCCGTGGTCTTGCCCGAATCGATGGCCGCCTTGACCTCCTGCGCGGTCATCATCTCGAAATCCACCAGTGGTTCCCGGGATTGAGCAAAAGCCGCCGCGCCGGCCAGAGCAAGCGTGAGCAGGGAAAATTTCATGGGGCGCTCCTTGTTGCCTTTCTAAAGCAAGCAGACCAGCAGAGGATATCACCGCGCGGGGCTGAAAAACAAGTTTCAGCCGATCTGTCTGGCCCACTGCCGGAAGGATGCCTGGATGGCGGCCCAGAAACGCGCCAGAGGACCGGGCCTTTCCGCGTCGGCATCGTTCCATGCGCCGTGAGTGAGGGCGTCGCGAAGCGGTTCGAGCTGCGGGTCGCGCCGGAAGCTCTTCAGCGCCTGCGCCAGGATAGGAGTCCCAGCTAGTTTTTCGCGGGAAAGAGGAAGCGTGAAGCGGAGCGGCTCGCTCCAGACGCCGTCTTCCCACCTCTGGAGATAGGCCAGATGATTGTCCGGTTCCACCAGGATGCTGAAATCGAGGTTCTCAAAGCTCTGAGTCGTCATGGTCCCCGCTTGCCGGGGATGCAAGTGCGGGACCTTCCCTTAAATGGCTGAGCAGATGGAGAAACGGCCCTCCGGAGCCATGGTAAGTTCTGGAGGGCCGATATTAATTACTTGTAGTTTATACGTGTTACCAGCGTTTGCCGCCGCGGCCGCCGCTGCGGTTTCCGCCGCCAAATCCCTGGCGGCTTTCTTTCGGGCGAGCTTCGTTGACTTTCAGCGGCCGTCCCTCAAACTCCTTGCCGTCGAGCTCTTCAATGGCGCGCTGCGCCTCCGCGTTTCCGCTCATCTCCACGAACCCGAAGCCGCGCGACTGCCCGGTGTCGCGGTCCGTGATAATGTTTACGCGTTCGATCGTCCCGTACGGCTCAAACAGAGCCCGGACGGAGTCTTCGGTTGTGCCGAAGGCCAAATTCCCAACAAAAATATTCTTCATTTACAATCCTTCTGGAGTTTTGAGAAACCGTGATTCGGGGCAGGTCCGGACCTGTCTGAGGCGTCGAGCGCGCCAGACGTTACGATACAGAAAATGCCTTCTTTCCGCAAAACTACGCCCTCAGTGTGCCACGATTCTGATGCAGGCGCAAGTGATTTTCCGTTTCATCCGCGGCGAAGTTAACGTTTCCTTCCGGCCCGGCTGTTATCCCGGACGGGAGCGGACTCCGGCCGCGGCGGCTTCCACCTGTTCGAAGAAACTCGCCGGGTCGATGGGCTTGTGAATATATCCATCCATTCCGGCGGCCAGGCACCGTTCCCGGTCGCCGGCCATAGTGTGGGCGGTCAAGGCCACGATCGGAGTGTAACCGCCGGACTGTTTTTCCCGCTCCCGGATCCGCGCGGTGGCTTCGATGCCGTCCATATCGGGCATCTGGACATCCATCAGGATGAGGTCGAAGCGCGCGCGCTCGAACCAGTCGATGGCCTCGCGGCCGGTCCCCGCCAGCGTGACACGATGGCCGCGCTTTTCAAGCAGCCGCATGGCGACCCGCTGGTTGATCGGGTTGTCTTCGGCAAGCAGCACATGCAAGCTGGACGGCCGCGCGGACGCGCCCACGGCGGCGATCATATTGCGGAGGCTGGCCACGTCGGTCGCGCCGTCGGGCTCAGGCGCGCGCTTCGGTTCCGGAGCCACGCCCAGGCGGATGGTGAAGTGGAACGTGCTGCCCTGCCCCGGCTCGCTTTCGACCGCCAGAGATCCGCCCATAATCTCCACCAGACGGCTGGAAATCGACAGGCCGAGGCCGGTGCCGCCGAATTTGCGCGTGGTCGATCCGTCGGCCTGGCGGAACGCTTCGAAGATGATCTGCTGCTTTTCGCGGGGGATGCCGATGCCGGTGTCGCGCACCGCGATGCGCGCCACAATCTGGTCGGCGGTTTGGGAGACGCGCTCGACGCGCACCGTCACGCCGCCGGCAAAGCTGAATTTAATCGCGTTGCCGATCAGGTTCAGCAGAACCTGGCGAAGGCGGTCGGGATCTCCGATGACGCGCTCCGGCAGGCCGGGGTCGAAATCGATATCGAGCCGCAAGTTCTTTTCGGCAAGCGCGACAGTGAAAATTTTCGCGGTCTCCTCCAGCAGGAGCGGCAAGGAAAATTCGATGGGATTGAGCTCCATGCGTCCCGCTTCGATTTTTGAAAAATCGAGGACGTCGTTGAGGATGGTCAGCAGTGAGGTGGCCGAAAGCCGCGCCGTTTTCAAATATTCGCGCTGCTCGGCGGTGAGCGGCGTCGAAAGCACCAGATCGGTCATGCCGATGACGCCGTTGAGAGGTGTGCGAATTTCGTGGCTCATATTCGCCAGAAACTCGCTTTTCGAGCGGCTGGCCTGCTGCGCTTCCTTGAGCAGGCGCTCGATTTCGAGATTCTGCCGCTCGACGCGCGCCTTTTCCTCCAGCACGCGCTGTTTTTCCTGAAGCAGCTCGTGGGTGCGCGCGGCCACGGCGGTCTCCAGCCGGTGCCGCTCCAGTTCGAGCCGGTAGGTGCGCCGCTGCCAGAGCAGCCGGCCGGCGATCAGGAGAAATACCGCCGCGGCCAGACGGAACCACCAGGTCAACCACCAGGGGTTCTCGATTTCGAAATTCAGCCGCGCCGGTTCCGCGCTCCACTGGCCCTGCCCGTTGCGCGCCATCACTTCCAGGACGTATTGCCCGGCGGGAAGCTGGGGGAAATTCAGCTCGCGCTGCTTGGTGTCGATCCAGTTCCGGCCCAGCCGATAGCGAAACAGGACGTCGGACTCCTGCACGAAAGTGAGCGCCGCGAATTTTACCTCGAGCGAATTGCGGCGGTAGGGAATGCGCGCGGCGGCCGCGGGATCGACGGCGCGATCGCCGAATTTGACCGACGTAAATACGACCGGCGGCGGAACGCTTCCGGTGGGGGTAGCGAGCGGAAGAAAGCGTGAAACGCCGCGGCTGGTGCCGATCCACACGCTTCCGCCGGGTTCGGCCAGAAAGGCGTTGGTGTTGCAATCGTCCCAGATCAGGCCGTTGGACCGGCTGAAATGCCGCCAGCGCGCGTGATCGAAGACATCCACGCCGTGATCGGAGCCGGCCCACAGCCATCCCCGCGCATCGAAGCCCAGGAACAGCGATTTATCCGAACGCAAGCCGGAGGAGGCGGTGAAGTGATCGAGCACCGGCCGGCCGTGATCGAAGCGCATCCGCGTGAGCCCGAAGGCGTCGTAATAGCTGATCCAGAGCGAGCCGTCGGGATCCTCGGCAAGGTGCGCCACCACGTCCGATTTGAGGCCGTTGGCGGTGGTGAATCGTTTCCATTGCCCGCCGGAGAATCGCGCCAGCCCGCGCGCGCCCGCGGCCCATAGCGCGCCGCCGCGATCCATCATGGTCATATAAAACGTCTCGCCGGAGAGCGCCGCGCGGAATTTTTTTTCGCCCGGCTCGCGGACGAACAGACCATCGCGAGTCGAAACCCAGAGGCCGCCCAACCGGTCAAGCATGAGGTGGCGGACGTTGGCGCTGCTCACGCCTTCCGCCTCGCCATAAAACCGGCTCTTGCCCGTTCTCGGGTTCAACCATCTCAAGCCGCCGGGCGATCCTCCGATCCAAAGCGAGCCATCGGGGGCCGGCGCGAGCGCGCGGATCATCTCCACGCCTTCGACCGGCTGCTTGCGCCAGACGAGCCGGCCCTGGCGATTTTCGGCGTAGTTCAAGCCGAATTGCGTGCCCACCCACAACCTGCCGGACGCATCGCGCGCGATGGACCAGATCGACTCGCGGCTCAAGCCTTCGCGCTCCCCCCAGCTCTGCCATTCGTTGTAGCCGAGCCAGCGCGCCAGCCCCGATCCGAGCAGCCCCAGCCAGACCGATCCTTCGCGGTCCTGCATCACCGCGGAAATATCGTTGGTGGTCAGGCCCTGCTGCGCATCGATCAGTTCCCATCCGCTGCTGGTTTGCCGGGCCAGGCCGCGATAGGTGGGAACCAGGAGCCGGCCCGCCGGATCGACCGCCAGAGTGGGGTAGGTGTTGGTGGCCTCCGGCGGCCCGCGCCGCGCCTCGAATTTTTGCGAGCCGGCGGGGCGGACGTAAAGCGATTTTTCACTGCGGACCCAGAGATTGCCTTCAAGGTCGCTCAGGATCGCCTCCCAGCGCTCCGGCGGCAGGTCCTGCTGCGTAACCGCCGATCCATTTTCCAGGCGGCAGAGCCGGCTTCCGCATCCGAACCATACCGCGCCGCTGGAATCGACGTAGACGCTCGCCGCGCTCTCGGTGGACTCCACCAGCCGGAACGGCAGATCGCCGCCGATGGAGCCGATCGCCAGGCCGCGCTCGGTGGCGAGATAGAGATGCCCGGCGGCGTCGGAGGCGATCCCCTGGCGCCCGTTGATGCCGCGGGCGACTTTCAACGGAACGATCTCAAAAGAATCGCCGCGCCGCCGCGCCAGCCCGTTCTGCGTTCCGGCCCAAAGCGTGCCGTCGATCGATTCGTGCAGCGCCTCGATGCGCGCGGCGGGAAGTCCTTCGTCCTTTCCGAAGGCTGCGAAATGGCTGCCATCGTATCGATACAGGCCATTTTGCGTGGCGACCCACAAAAATCCCGCGCGGTCCTGCAATACGGCCTGAACCGCCAAATTTGCCAGGCCCTCGTCTTCGCCGTAAAACTTGAAGTTAAAGCGTTGCGCAAAGGCGGCCTGGCAGGTGAGCAGCGCGAATACACCGACCGCACGCATAAAAAAATTAGATCGGCAGTGCTGTTTCAATGCCTTAGAGAGCCCGGTAAGCGCGCGCGATTGATATATACTGCCCAGACAGGATGAAGAGTCTTCGATTCTCCGGCGCCTTTGCCGCGCTCGCGCTGTTTTTCGGCGGCTCGCTTTTCGGCGAGGTGAAAATCTTCGAGAATTTCACGCTGATCGATGGAACCGGACGCGCGCCCGCTGCCCGGCAGGCGATGATTGTCGATGGCGGCCGCATTGTCTGGGTCGGGCCCGAGTCGCAACTGAAGAAACCGGCCGGCGCGGAATCGATCGATCTGGGCGGAAAATTCGTCATGCCCGGCATCATCAATCTGCACGGGCACATCGGCAATACCATCGATCTGACGCAGGATGCGAAGTATTTCACGCGTGAAAACATCGAAAAGAATCTGAAAACGTACGCGATGTACGGCGTCACCACCGTCGTCAGCATGGGCACGGACCAGAGCCTCATTTTTAAGATCCGCGAGGAACAGCGCCGCACCGGCCGTCCTTCGGTGGCGCGCGTTTACACGGCCGGGGAGGGTTTCGTTTACAAGGGATCGTATGGCGGCCTGGCGGGCGTGAACCGGCCCGTGGCGACCGCGGCGGACGTCGAGGCGCGGCTCGATGAGCTTGCCGCGGAAAGGGTCGATCTGGTGAAGTTCTGGCTCGACGACCATATGGGCACTTTCAAGATCAAAATGCCCTACAGCATCGCCCGCGCGATCGTCGAAGGCGCGCACCGGCGCGGGCTGCGCGTTTCGGCGCACATTTTTTATCTCGAAGATGCCCGGCAGGTGGTGGAGGCGGGCGTCAACGGCCTGGCCCACAATATCCGCGATAAACCAGTGGATCAGGCGCTGATTGACAGCATGAAAAGGCACGGAACGTGGCTTCAGGCCGCGACCCTTTCGCGGGAAGCCTCGCAGTTCATCTACGCCAGCCAGCCTCCGTTCGCGGCGATGCCGTTTTTCACGCGCGGCGTATCGCAAAACGTCGTGAAAACGCTGCGCGATCCGAAATATCAGAAATCCATCCGCGACGATCCGGAGTTTGAACGCTACCGGCCGATTTTCGAGATGGCGAAAAGAAACCTGAAAACATTGGCCGACGCCGGCGTGCGCTACGGGTTCGGCACCGACACGGGTCCTCCGGGGCGTTTTCCCGGATACTTCGAGCAGTGGGAGATGCAACTGATGGTGGAAGCGGGCCTGACGCCGATGCAGGTGATCGTGGCGGCGACCCGCAGCGGCGCGGAATTTTTGCAGGCCAACGATCTCGGTACGCTCGAGCCATCAAAATGGGCGGATATGATCGTGCTCGAGCGGAATCCGCTGGAAAATATCAAAAACACGGAGACGATCCAGGCTGTATATATCGCCGGGAACCGGGTCAACTGAATTGAAACTCTATAAGACGACCAGCGGCTGGATGCTGGAACATGATGCGTGCTACTTCCCGGTGGCCGGAAATCCGACCAGCCGCGAGGATCTGGGCGATTACTTATCGCAGGCGGCGAATTCGGCCCCGCCGCGCGCCGCGCTTGAGGCGGTGATCGCTCCCATCGACAGCCAGGAGGTGTGGGCCGCGGGGGTGACGTATTTCCGCAGCAGGACCGCGCGGATGGAGGAGGCGAAAGACTCCGGCGCCGCCGATTTTTACGACCGGGTTTACCGCGCCGAGCGTCCGGAGTTGTTCTTCAAGGCTACGGCGCATCGTGTGGCCGGACCGGGCGCCAAGGTGCGCATCCGGCACGATTCCAACTGGAGCGTCCCGGAGCCGGAATTGACGCTGCTGATCTCGCCGCGGGGAAAAATTCTCGGATATACCATCGGCAATGACATGAGCTCGCGCGATATCGAGGGCGAAAATCCGCTGTATCTTCCGCAGGCCAAGATTTATGACGGAAGCTGCGCGCTGGGGCCGGCGATACTGGTTTCCTCCGATCCGCTGGAGCCATCGACGGAAATCAAGCTCCAGATCCGCCGCGGCGGCGTGGAGGCGTTTTGCGGAAGCACGACGCTGGCGGCCATGAAGCGCGACCCGAAGGTGCTGGTGGAGTATCTGTTCCGCGAAAACAGTTTTCCCAACGGATGTTTTTTGATGACCGGCGCCGGAGTCGTTCCGCCGGACTCCTTCACGCTGGATCATGGGGATGAGATTCGGATCAGCATCGCCGGAATCGGGACTCTTGAGAATACGGTGGAGTGAGACATGACCGTTGCCGAAGCCACCATCGATGTCATCGACCGCGCGGTTCGCGCCGCGGACGCGGCTTTTGCAGGCTACGCCCGGACGCCGGCCGCGGAACGCGCCAGATTTCTGGAGGCGATCGCCGGGGAGATCGAGAATCTGGGCGATGCGCTGATCGAAGCCGCTAATCGGGAAACCGCGCTGCCGGCCGCGCGGCTGGCCGGCGAACGCGCCCGGACCACGAATCAGCTCCGGATCTTCGCTTCGCTGATCCGCGAAGGATCCTGGCGCGACGCGCGAATCGATCATGCGATTCCCGATCGCAAACCCGCGCCGAAGCCCGATCTGCGGCGGATCCTGATTCCCCTTGGTCCGGTCGGCGTCTGGGCGGCGAGCAATTTTCCGCTGGCCTTTTCGGTGGCGGGCGGGGACACGGCGTCGGCGCTGGCGGCGGGGGATCCGGTGGTGTTGAAGGCTCATCCGGCGCATCCGGACACTTCGGAAATGGTTGCCGGCGCGATCGGGCGCGCAATTCGATCCAGCGGATTGGAGGCCGGCGTTTTTTCGATGGTGCAGGGAGCAAGCCCGGAAACCAGCCTCGCGCTGGTCCGCCATCCGCTGCTCAAGGCGGCGGCCTTTACCGGATCGCTGCGCGCCGGCCGCGCGCTTTTCGACGCCGCCTCGCGGCGCGACCAGCCGATTCCGTTCTTCGCTGAGATGGGCAGCGTGAATCCGGTGTTTGTTTTGCCCGGCGCGATGCGCGAGCGCGGCCAGGCGATCGCCGAAGGGCTGAGCGCGTCGGTCAATTTGGGCGTCGGCCAATTCTGCACCTGTCCCGGCCTGGTGATGGGCGTTGACGGCGAGGTTTTTGAGCGGTTCGCCTCGCGCCTGCGCGGCTTGTTCGCGGCGGCGGAGGGCGGAACGATGCTTTATCCCGGCATTCAGAGATCCTACCAGGAGGGCGTCGAAAGGCTGCTGCGGCTTGAGGGAATGCAGGCGACCCGGTCGGCGGCGCAGCCGGTTTTATTAGAAATCCGCGCCGCCGCCGCGCTGCGCCACGAGGAGATTTTCGAGGAGGTCTTTGGCCCGTCGGCGATTCTGATCCGCTGCTCCTCGGCAGCCGAGATGGAGGAGATCGCGCGGCGCATGCCGGGCAGCCTGACCGCGACGCTGCACGGCACCGGCGAGGACATTCTGAGTCACCGGAACCTGGTGGCGCTGTTAGAGCAGCGCGCCGGGCGGATCATCTTCAATGGATATCCCACCGGCGTTGAGGTTTGCGCGGCGATGCAGCATGGCGGCCCCTATCCGGCGACGACGGATTCGCGCTTCACCTCGGTCGGCACCGCGGCGATCCAGCGCTTCGCGCGTCCGGTCTGTTTCCAGGACGCGCCACGCGATGTGCTGCCGGAAGAGCTCTGGGATGAAAATCCAATGGGCATTTCCCGCATCGTTGACGGCGTGCTCACGCGGTAGCGCCGCGCCGGCGGCTGTGCAGGGAGCGGGCCTGGTGGAAACGGCCGCGGAAAGCTTCCGACCGAAGCTCAATTCTTCGAGCGTCAGCCGGGTTTCCACTCCGGGACGTTTTCGCCGCGGAACGGATCGACGCCGGCGCGGGCGCCGAGCGCTTCCAGATCGCGCCGGGAAAAACCATCCACGGCCAGCGAGATGCGGCCGTCCTTTTCGACCAGGAATAACGACGGCACATGGGAGATGCCGAAGGCGTTACTGGCCGGATAATGCTCGCCTTCACGGTCGAGCAGCGTGGGAAGGGTGATCTGGAACTTTTCCTGGAACTTGGCGGTGCCGTTCTCGTCGTCCTGCGAGATGGCGATCACCGGCAGCGGGCCGGCGGCGATGCGGTTCAGAAACGGCAGCGTCAACTGGCAAACCGGGCAACTGATCTTATAGAAGGCGAGCAGCGCCGGACCGTGCTCCAGGATCTGCCGGAGAGACAGCCTGCCGCCGCCCAACCGATCCAGCGTGAACTCCGGCGCGAGGGAACCAGCGGCGATCATTCCTTCTCCTTTTCCTGGCTTTGCACGAACTGAAGAATATCGAAGCGTTTGATCTCGCGGTCTGGGAAAAAGCTGTTGACCGCGTCCTGCTCGTCGGAGAAGACTTCAAAGATGGTGTGGAGCTTGGTGAGCAGCAGCAGTTCGATGTTGCGCTTGTTCAGATTGAGCAGCTTCAGCGCGCCGCCGGATTTTTTCGCGGTTGTGAAACAGATGACCATGGCGCCGAGGCCGGTGGAATCGATGTATTCGATCTGGCCGAGATCGAGAATGATGTTATTGCGTCCCTGGGCCATCAACTCATCGACTTTTTCGCGAAGCGCCGGCGATTCAGTGGCGGTCAGGCGGCCTTTCAAGGCCAGGATGGAGATTCCTTCGCGGTCAGTCTCGCGGATGTCGAGGCTCATGGATTGTCTTTAGTTTAGCGAAACGCGGATAATCCGGAATTAAGGTTTGCCGATCAGGCTGAAGAGAAGGATGGCCAGCACCGCCGCCGTGATCAAGACGTAGGCGCGGTCTCGTTCCAGCAGGAATCCGGCCATGCATGCGGCCACGCGCGCGACCGGGGTGGCGATCAGGATGAGCAGGCCGAGCTGGATGATCCCGCGGGCCTCGCCCGCCAGAGCGGCGCGCAGGATGGAGGAAACGTCACGGTATTGGGCGGGCTCGGCGCGGAAGGGTGAGTAATGGGGAGGTTCGCCGCCATGGCGGACGAGGTAGAGGACTCCCCCGCCGAACACGACGGCGGCGGCGAGGGAAACGCCGGTGCGCAGAAGACTGGCGACGATGCTTTCCAGGCGCTGGTCGGTCATGGATGGACCCCGCTGTAGATCATTTCGGCGGCCATGGCCGCGACGGCCACGGCAAAGACGAGGCGCAGCACGCGGGTCCGCGCGCCGACGAGCACGCGGGCTCCGGCCAGGGACCCGGCCAGCACGCCGAGCATGACGGGCATCGCCAGTCCGGGGTCGATGTAGCCGCGGCTGAGATAGATTCCCGCGCTGGCGGCGGCGGTCACACCGATCATGAAGTTGCTGGTGGTGGTGGAGACCTTGAAGGGGATGCGCATGGCTTGATCCATGGCGATCACCTTGAGCGCGCCGGAGCCGATGCCGAGCAGGCCCGACAACGCTCCGGCGCCGAACATGATGGCGAAACCGGTTTTCACGCGGCGCGCCCGGTAATGCTGCGGGCCCTGCGGGCCGGGGAACACGCCTTCGAGCTTGAGACGCCGCGCCAGCGGATCGCCGGCATCGCCGGCCTGCGCGGCGGGCAGCGGATGCGTCGATTGCCAGGCGGCGTGGAGCAGAACGATCCCGAAGATGACGGAAAGAACGGAGGTGGGGATGTGCGTGGCCAGGACTGCGCCTGCCAGCGCGCCCAGCGTGGTGGCAATTTCCAGGAACATGCCGATGCGGATGTTGGAAAATCCGTCGCGGACGAAAGCGGCGGCGGCTCCGGAAGAGGTGGCGATCACCGAAACCAGGCTCGCGCCGATCGCATAACGCAGATCAACCCCGAGCAGCAGAGTGAGAACGGGCGTGACGACCACGCCGCCGCCCAGGCCGGTGAGGGCGCCCAGAAAACCCGCCGACGCCGAAATCAAAAATACCAGCGATGTGAACTCGCCTACGGTCATCCCCAAACAAGAATAACCTGTCACGGAGGAGCCGGAAGCGCATCTAACCTTTGCTCATGACCATCTGCGCGATTGTCCTTGCCGGATCAGGATGCGTCCGAAAGGCGGCGCTGGCGTCGCTGGCGGCTTTGTGCCGTCCGGTGGTGACCTGGGGCCGGGACGCCAGGCGCGAGCTGGCGGGTTTGCCGGTGGACGTGGTGGAGCGTGAATCGATTCCGGACGCGCTCCAGGTGGCGCTGGCCGCGGCGCCGCATGCCGACGCGGCCCTGCTGCTGCGGGCGGATCAGCCGTCGGTGACGGCGGCAGATCTTTCGCGGCTGTTTGCGCGCTTCCGGGCAAGCCGCGCGGCGATCGTGGCGTCGGCCTATGAGAAAACGGTGGGACTTCCAGCGCTGTTCGGACGGAGCCTGTTCGGTCCGTTGCTCGGTCTGGCGCCGGAAACGGATGTCAGGAGCGTCATCGCGGCGAACTGGCGCGAGGTGACGGTGGTTTCCATCCCGCGGGCGGCGCCGCAGATTGAGTCCGCCGAAGAGCTCGCCATGCTGCGCGAGCGGGCGCCGCGGCGTTCGCCGGGAAACCGATAGGCCTCCGGCTCCGGCAATCTTTTCCCGTCGCGGACATTCGCGCGGCCGAGCGGCTAAGCTGGAAAGAGTGCTCTTCATTACCGAAGATCAAGTCCGCGAACACCTCACCATGCCGGCCGCCATCCGGCTGATGCGCGAAACCTTCGAGCAGCTCCGCTCCGGCGCGGCGCTCAACCAGCCGCGGCGGCGCCTGATTCTGCCCACGGGCACGGTGCTGCACAGCATGGCCGGAGCCTGGGGAAAATACCTGGGGACGAAAGTTTACGCGACCCATCCGCGCCACGGCGCCTATTTTTTCTTCCTGTTGTTCGATGCCGAAACCGCGCTGCCGCTGGCGTATATGGAAGCGAACCATCTGGGGCAGATCCGGACCGGCGCCGCCAGCGGATATGCGACGAGCCTTCTCGCCGCGGCCGAGGCGGACAGCCTGGCGATTATCGGGACCGGATTTCAGGCGCGCACGCAACTAGAGGCGATCCGCGAGGTGAGACGGCTGCGCGAGGTGCGCGTCTGGAGCCGGAAGGAAGCGAACCGTTGCCGCTTCGCCGCGGAAACCAACACGATCGCGGCCGCCTCCGCCGAGGAGGCCGTTCGCGGCGCATCGATCGTCGTGACGGCGACCTGGTCCAAGGATCCGGTGCTGAGCGCGGAGTGGATCTCGCCGGGCACGCATATCAACGCCATCGGCTCCAATCAGGCGCAGCGGCGGGAGCTTCCGCCGGAGCTGATCGCGCGCGCTGATCTGATCGCCTGCGATTCCATCGAGGTCGCCAAGATCGAATCGGGTGACCTGCTTCTGGCCCGGATCGACTGGTCCGATCCGCGGGTGGTGGATCTGGCGCGGGTCGAGGCGCGGCCGCCGGGCGATCCGATCACCATTTTTAAATCCAACGGCTTGGGCGTGGAAGACGTCGCCGCGGCGGCCTACGTTTACGAAAAACTCGCCTGAAGTGCGCGGCAACATTCGCCGGGGTGCGCCCGCGGAACCGCTCCTGAACAGCCGGGTCATCTTTTGTAAAATTTGTAAAATAGGAACGTTTACGGGAATCGATGTGAGTGCGCCGACCGAAGTCACGCAACTGCTCAAGGATTGGCGCAACGGCGACAAGGCCGCGCTGGACCGGATGACGCCGGTTCTCTACGAGGAGTTGCGCCGCCTGGCGCGCCACTTCCTGTCCTCGGAGCGTCCTGACCACACGCTACAGCCCACCGCTCTGGTGCATGAAGCCTATCTTCGCCTGGTCGATCAGCGTGCGGTCGACTGGCGGAACCGGGCCCACTTCTTGGGCGTCGCCGCCAGCATGATGCGGCGCGTCCTGATCAATCATGCCCGCGCCCATCAGGCGGCCAAACGCGAGGGGTTCAGCAAGGCGATCGGGATCGAGGACGCCCTGGGCGTGTTTACCAACCCGCAGGTGGATGTGCTGGAGCTAAACAGCGCTCTCCAGCAGCTCTCCGAACTCGATCCGCAGCAGGGCCGTGTCGTGGAGCTCCGCTATTTCGGCGGGCTCACGATCGAGGAGACGGCGGAAGTGATGGGCATTTCGCCGGCCACCGTAAAACGTGAATGGGGCACCGCGAAACTTTGGCTGCTCAAGAAAATCGAAGGCTCCGCCTTGCGGTGAAGGACGAGGATGAGTGACTGACGCGCGGTGGGGGGAGATCAAGCCGATTCTCAGCGCCGTTCTCGAAGAGGCGGAGCAGGACCGTGCCGCCGCGCTCGACCGGCTCTGCGGCAGCGACGGTGAACTGCGGCGCGAAGTCGAGTCCCTGCTCGCCTATGAACAGAAGGCCGACGCCGCGCTCCACTCGCAGGCGGTTCCCGGCGCGGCGCTGCGGCCGGAGTTGAGTCCGCCGCCGGACTTTATCGGGCCTTACAAGATCCTGCGCGAGATCGGACGCGGCGGGATGGGCGTGGTCTATTTGGGCGAGCGCGCCGATGGCGAGTATCGCAAACAGGTGGCGATCAAGCTGATCACCAGCGGGCGCGACGACCAAGCCATGATCCGCCGTTTCCGCCGGGAGCGCCAGATACTGGCCCGACTCGAGCATGGCGGCATCGCGCGCCTTTTCGATGGCGGCGCCACTGCCGGAGGCCAGCCGTACTTTGTAATGGAGTACATCGACGGCCTCCCGCTGCTCCAGTACTGCGAAGGCAACGCGCTGCCGGTCGCCGCCCGGCTCCGTCTTTTTCTCGAAATTTGCGATGCCGTCGCATACGCCCATCAGCGCCTGATCGTGCATCGCGATCTGAAACCCGGCAACATTCTGGTCAGCGGCGGGCATCCCAAGCTGCTGGACTTCGGGCTGGCGCGCGTGCTGGACGCCGAGACAGGCGAGGAGATCACCCAGGCGGGGCTTCCGATGATCACGCCGGCTTACGCCAGCCCGGAGCAGATTCGCGGGGACGCCTACTCGGTATCCGGCGACGTTTACTCGCTCGGGGTGATCTTTTTCGAGCTGCTGGCGGGCAAGCGTCCTTATGAAGTTCCCACCGGTTCGCTGACGGAGATGGTTCGGGTCATCTGCGATCAGCCGCCGCTTCGGCTCACGGAGGCCGCCGATGAGCGGGTCCGCCGCCGGCTTGGCGGGGATCTGGAAAACATTGCGGCCAAGGCGATCGAAAAGGATCCTCGGCGCCGTTATTCGAGCGTCGATGAGTTTGCCGCCGATATTCGCCGTCACCTGGCGGGCATGCCGGTGCGCGCGCGCCGCCCGACGCTGGCCTATCGAACCGGCAAGTTTCTGATCCGCCACCGGGTAGCCGTTCCCGCCGCCCTCGCGGCCGCCGCCCTGATTCTGGCTTTTGCGGCAACCGCCTGGTGGGAAGCCCGGCAGGCCGAACGCCGCTTTCAGGACGTGCGGAATCTGGCGCACTCGGTGATGTTCGAATTGCATGATTCCATCGCGCGCCTGCCGGGCGCCACCGCCGCGCGCGAGCTTCTGGTGGCCCGCGCCCTCGAATATCTGGAGCGCCTGGCGGGCGAATCCGGACGCGATCCTGACCTCGGGCGCGAAGTCGCGCTCGGCTATGAGCGCATCGGCGTGGTGCAAGGCGCGGTCTACGAGTCGAATCTCGGCAACTACGCAGCCGCGCTCGACAGCTTCAAGAAATCGGACGCGATTCTCGAACGCCTCGCCGCCCGGGATCCGCAAAACAATTCGCTTCGGCACGACCGTTTCCGCGTCCTGAACCGCCTTTCGAGCGCCTACAGCGCCGCGGGCGATCATGCCCGGTCCGCGGAATCGGCCGCGCGTGCTCTCGCGCTGGCCGAAGCCGGCTATCGCGCGCATCCATCCGACGTCCAGGCGCTGTCCGATCTGGCCGCCTCGGTTTCCGGATATGCAGACATCCTCGCCGATGAAGAGAAGTACGAGGAAATGGTCCCGGTGCGCGAGCGCGCGCTGCAACTGGCAGAGCAACTCGCCGCGGCTGATCCGAATGCTCCTGAAATTCAAAGAAGTCTCGCGCTCGCCCACAAGAAGCTCGCGGCGCTTTATGGCAAATTAGCCTCGCTCTCCCACGACGCGAACCGTTTGGAGAAGAGCCGCGGCGAATATGAGCGCGCGCTCGCAATCGACCAGGAGAGGAACCGCAAGGATCCTAACGAAGCGCAAATGGATCTGTCCTTCGATTACAGCGATCTGGGATGGGTGCTCGCACGGCAGGGTCAGAATCGCGCGGCGCTGGAGGCGAATTTCAAAGCGCTGGCGATCCGTGTGGATCGCTCCAACAAGGACCCCAATGATGTTCGCGCGGCGCGATTTGTAGCCTCCAGCCAGGAGCGCATCGCGGCGGTCTATCAGCGGCTCGGCAAACTCCAGGATTCGGTGAAGTGGTCCCGCCTGGCGATCGCTCAATGGAAGAAGGTGGCCGAGGCCGACCGCGGCTGGTCTACCACCGCTGAACTCGCCGATACCCACGCCGAGCTCGCGGAAACCTACGAATCCTTCGCTCGAAAGAACCGGAGCCTGTACGCGAGCGCGGCGGCCGAGTTCGAGCAGGCCCGTGCGCTTTACGCCGGCCTGCAAAAGAAAGGCATCCTGCCTGCTGCGCTGTACCCGAAAATCGCGGGCTATGCCGCCGCCGCGCAGCGCTGCCGCCAGGCGCAGCGCGCCGAATGAAAAGCGCGGCGCGAATCACCTCGGCACGAGCCTTCACCGTTTACACACGCTTTGCGCGCGCGGCGGCGGCTGCGTTACCGCATCGGCTTGTAGGCCACACAGTCGATTTCGACGCGCATATCCGCCACAAAATCGCAAACCACCGTGGTGCGGGCCGGCCGGTTCTCGCCGAAAAACTCCGCGTAGACGGCATTCATCGCCTGAAAATCCGCGCCATCCTTCAGGAACACGGAGCACTTCACCACGTCCTGCATCGCCGCGCCGCAGCTTTCAAGGATTCTTTTGATATTCGACAAAACCAGCCGCGTCTGATGGGAGATGTCGCCGGGCGATAGCTTATCGGTCGCCGGATCGACGGGCCCTTGCCCGCTGACGTAAATAAAATCGCCCGCCCGCACCGCCGGAGAATAAGGACCGCGCGGCGTTGGCGCGGTGGCGGGGAAAATCCGCTCGATCATGGCTAGAGGTCCGTCTTCTTTCGGCGCGGGCGGCGCGACGCACCTGTTCCGGGCGCCTTGGGAGCCCGCTTGCGCGAGGGCGCTTTCTTCGGCTTCGGCGGAGGCGGATTCGGTTCAAAGATCGTCGGCTGGCCTTCCACGTAGGGCTGCGGCTCGTCTTCTTCGATCTCTTCGGCGGCCGGCGAGGGTTCCGGCGCGGGCGGCTCGGCCGGCGGGTAAAACTCGGCGCCGAGATACACCAGCATGCCTTGCTCCTCGGTCGGCTCCAGGCGCACCACCGTTTTGTCCTGCGCGTAGTTCAGGAACTCGGAAAACTGCTGAAAGCCGTACGCGCTCGGATCGAAGTTGGGCTGCTCGGCGCGGAACCATTGCTCCAGATCTTCCACCGGGCATCCGTTTTCGATCTCCAGGCGGTGATTTTCAAGCACGTCACGCAGCGGCGGCAGCAGATCCTCCGGTTTGAGGTTGGGGCGCTCCGGCTGAGAGGTGCCCTTGCGCTCGATGATGTAGCGGCCGCCGGTCCCGCTGACGTCCACCAGGTCGGCGCGCTTCAATTTCTCCACAAAATCCGAAAAACTCGACGCTCCGTAGGCGCGTTCGTTAAACGCCGGATCGAGTTGCAGCATGGTGGATTTCAACAACCCAAGCTGCGGCTGCACCGCGCGCCTTTCAAGCACCTGGAGCGCGCGCTCCACCAGCGGCATCGCCTGATTCAATTCGAGCGGAGCCGGCCTCTGCCGGCGGTCTCCGCGATCCGGACGGTCCCGCCGCTGCTGCCGCGGCTCGTTGGACGCCGGAGCAGCCGTGCCCGCCGGCGCATCCGCTATCAGCGACTCGAAGCTGATAAACTCGTGGCAATTTTGCTGAAGGATGGTGGAAGTGAACGCTTTCCCTCCCACGACGAACACCGTCTTGCCGTATTCCTTCAACTTATTCACCAGCGGAATAAAATCGCTGTCGCCGCTGACGATGGCGAACGCATTCACATGCGTGTGCGTGAACGCCATTTCCAAGGCGTCCAGCGCGAGATTGATATCGGCGCCATTCTTATCCCCGCGCGGGGAGGGAATCCGCTGCACCATCTGCACCGCGTTTTCCGCCATCTGCCGCGTGGCGCCGTCCTGGCGCCCCCAGTTGGCATAGGCGAATTTGGCGACGATGTCGCCGCGTTCCTTCAGCGCGTCCAGCGCCAGGGAAACATCGAACTCCCGGCGCAGCGTCGATTTGAGTCCGATCTCGATGTTGTCGTAATCGACGAACACCGCGATATTCAGTTTGTCTTGCATGCTTCCTTCTCTAAAAGTGGAGCGGCCGCTTAAGCGGTTTGCTTCACTGAGCTGCGGATGAATTCCACAATTTCTTCGAGCGACGCGCCGGGCTGAAAGACCGCCGCCACGCCGATCCGCTTTAATTGTTCGGCATCCTCATCCGGAACGATGCCGCCGACGACGACCAGCACGTCGTCCATCTTTTTTTCCTTGAGCAGTTCCATCACTCTGGGGACAATGGCGTTGTGCGCGCCGGAAAGGATCGACAATCCGATCACCTGCACGTCCTCCTGGAGCGCCGCGTTTACGATCATCTCCGGAGTCTGCCGGAGGCCGGTGTAGATGACCTCCATTCCCGCGTCCCGCAGCGCGCGAGCGATCACTTTCGCGCCGCGATCGTGTCCGTCGAGCCCGGGTTTTGCCACCAGCACCCGGATTTTCTGATCCATATTTTAAGAAGAGCCGTTTCGCCGCCTTGACCCAAGCCTGGTGGAACGACTTTTCTTCAGTATAGCGCCAATCTCGGCGCTCCCGTGCGGCTGCCTGGGGCGGACCGGCGCTGGCCGCGTCAGATTCCCAGCAACACCGCGCTCGCCCGCATTTGCGTCAGCGCCGCCAACGCGTGCGCGTACCACCGCACCTGCCGTTCGTACAACGCGCGGCCAGCGGAAAGATCGGCGCCGGTCTTAAAATCGACGACAATCCAGGAATTGTTTTCGACGAACGCGAGATCGATCACGCCATCCAGCAGCCGCCCGGAATCGATCTTCAGAATGACCGGATATTCGCGATGAACCCGCGCCGCGGCACGCGCGCGCCCCAGCAGCGGATGCGCCAGCGCCTCTTTCACCGCTTCACACGCCGCTTCGGTTTCCTCCGCCGTCGCTCCGATGGAACGGGCGGCCGCTTGCGCCAGGCGCTTGATCCAGGCGGAGTCGGCGTCGAGTGGCACATCCCGCAGCACCGCGTGAACCAGTGTGCCGAAGCGGCGTCCGGCGGGCCGGTTTTCGATCCTTCCCGCAAACTCGATGGCCACCGGAATCGGATCGCCGGGCGGCTCGGCAGCCGCCTGGCTCGCCACCAGGATCTCAAACCGCGGCCGCGCGGCGCGTTCCAGCGCCAACGCGCGATCCTCGCGCCATCGCTGATAAGCGGCCAGACTCGCGCCGCCATCCTCCGCCAGCAGTTCTTTTTGCCGTAGTCCGAGCGCCGGATCGACGTTCAACTCCAAAATGCAGGGATCCCACCAGACCACCTGATGATCGCCGTCCTCGGGCTGGACCAGTCCGGGCCTGACCGAAAACTCCTCGCCGTGTTCGTATTCAAGCGGCCGCTCCACCACGCTCCTGGTTCCGAAACGCGGGCAGCGCGGATCTTGCGTGGAGCGCCGCCAGTTCGCGCGCGCAGGATAAATCGCTTTATTCAGCGGGCTGAGCCAGTGGTCAAAATCCGGAGGACCGTCGCCGATGGCGGGAACCACCAGCAAATCCCGGGCGCGTGTGGCCGCCACGTAGGCCACGCGGATTCCTTCGGCGCGCTCGCGCTCCGCCTCGCACGGCTCGTTATCGAGGAGCTCGCGCGGCGCGCACCGCAGAAGCCGCGTCGCGCACAGCCGCCGCGCGCCATCGACAAACTGATCCGGCTCGCGCGCGGCGAGGCCCGCCGTCAGATCCGCGAGAATCACCACGGGAAACTCCAGTCCCTTGGCGCCGTGAACGGTCATCAGGCGCACTCCGTCGGAATCCTCTTCGAGCACCGGAGCTTCGGCGGCCTCTTCCTTTTCCGCCTGCGCCGCCAGCTCCTCCACGAATCCGCGAAACGAGATCCCGCCGGAAACTTCGAACGTACGAGCCAGGTCCGCAACGCGCGCGACGTTGGCCAGGATCTGATTGCCGCCGGGCCGCAGCAGAAAACCGGCGTGCGCGCGCGCCGCTTCGAGCAGCGCATTCACGGTCGCCGCAAAGGGCCGCGCGTTCCGCTCGCGATGCAGATCCGCCAGGATCGCCAGGGCTTCCAGAACCGGAGTGAAGCCGGCGTCCTCCGGCCGGTGAAACGGATGGAGGCGATTATGTTTGTGCCGGTAGGCGAGCAGGGTTTCGTCGGCGATCGCAAATAGCGATCCTTTGAGCGCCGCGAACACGCTCAGCTCATCCTCCGGCCACTCGATGGCGGCCAGCGCCGCCCGCAGCGTTTCCACTTCCTCGCGGTGGTGAAACGACTTCGATCCGGCCAGCAAATGATCGATATTGCGGGCCTCCAGCGCGCGCGCATATTCGCGCGTCAGGTCCGTTCCGGATTGCGTGCGCCGGCGGAACAGCACGGCAATATCGCGCGCGCGAAAATTCCATCCGCTGTGATTCACCAGCCAATCGATGAAAGCGGCGATCGCATCAGGCAGGGAGCGGTTGATGGCCTCCTTGGCGATGCGCGTTTTATATGGCCGCGGCACCGGCAGCACGATCACGCTCGGGTGCCCGCCGTCATCCGGACGGTGTTCGCCGAGCGGCGCCCAATCGGCGTGGCCTTGCTCTGCGCCGCCGGTCATCTGCGTGGCAAACGCGGCGTTGACGAACCGCTGGATGTTCCGCACCGCGCGAAAACTCCTCGTCAGCCGCACCAGACCCGCGCCGCGCGCGGTGAGCCCGTCGCGAACTTCCCGGTAAAGCACGATATCGGCGCGCCGGAATTTATAGATCGATTGCTTGGGATCGCCCACCAGAAAAAGCTTTCCCGGCTTCGGCCGGATGTTCCTCCAGTCGCACTCCGCTGGATCGTCGGCGACCAGCAGAAACAAAATCTCCGCCTGCAGAGGATCGGTGTCCTGAAACTCGTCCACGAAAATATGCGTGAACCGGTTTTGCAGGTATTGGCGAACTTCGCTCCTCTCGCGCAGCAGATCGCGCACGCGCGTCAGAAGATCGACGAAATCGAGCTTGCCGGCGCGGTCCTTCCGGTCCGTGTATTCCTGGACGATGCCGCTCATCTCCTCGCGCAGCGCCGCCGCCAGATCCGCGTCCGCGCGCCGCCGGAACTCCTGAATCCAGCGCAGAAGCTCGTCGCGGCGCGCCACCAACTCTTCGCGCGAAACGCCGTCGGCGTAAGTTCCCGATCCCTTTTTCAAATCGCGCATGTCGCGGCCGAGCTTGAGCAGCCTCGCCTCCAATGCGTCGTAATCGCGCGGGCGGGACTGCTCGTTGCGCTCGATCCATTCGCACAGGGCGCGCGCCGGCAGCAGCGATTTATAAAGCGCATCCGTATCCCGGCGCGGCCGCGCCGACATCGCGATCAGCTCGCGCAGCATGCGAACCAGCGTGTCGATTTCTTCCTCGCGCGCGAACGGATCGCGCCGCCACGGCCGCGGATAATCCCGCCAGTCGATCAGCTTTTTTCCGGCCCATTGCAACTGCTCGATCGGCGGCGAATCGTCCCAGGAGTCGCGCCAGGCCAGCCGCGCAAAGGCGCGCCGCAGAGCCGGCGATTCAATCTTCAGCCGCTGCTCCAGCCAGGCCCGGAACGCACGGTTGTAAATGCGCGCGCTTTCCTGCTCATTCAGCTCTTCAAACGACGGATCCACGCCCGCTTCGACCGGACGCTCCCGCAGGATCTGCGCGCAAAAGGAATGGATGGTGCCGATGGCGGCCTCCTCCAGACGTCCCAGCGCGTCGTCAAGTTCCGGCGCGCGCAGCCGGGCTCTATCCAGTTCCTCGCGCAGCCGCAGTTTCAATTCACCCGCGGCCTTGTGCGTGAAGGTCACCGCGGCGATGCTGTCGATCCTGGCCCGCCCATGTTCGAGCACGGCGACGATCCGATGCACCAGCTCGGTTGTTTTCCCCGTTCCTGCCGAAGCCTCGACGATCAGGCTCTCATCGAGCGAAGTGCGGATGCGGTGGCGCGCATCCTCGTCGGCGCCGGATTTTGCCCCCGGAATCACGCCATCCCTCGAATCTCAACCAGCGCGTCCAGCCGCTCATCGTGCCGATCCTTATAACGGGCGGCGCGTAACTCCTCATAAGGGCCGCAAACCGGCCGGTAATCGCACGCTTTACAAGCGTCCTTTTGCGGCGCCGGCGGAAGAAATCCTTCGGCGATCGATGCGTCGATGTTGGCCAGCAGCTTGGTCAAGAACAAACGCGCGCGATGATCGAGCTTGATTTCGATCGCCTGATAGCCGCCCTGATGTGTCGCATACAGCAACCGCCCGCACTCGACCGTCTGTCCCAGCAGCTTCTCCGCCGCGAGGCCGTAGAGCAACGGCTGCAAATATTTTCCGCCGCCAACAAGATGCGGCGTGGTCTCGGGAACCTTGCCGGTTTTGTGATCGGTGACGCGAACCTTATTCGTCGCCGTTTGCCGCTCTACCAAATCAATGGAGCCGCGCAGTCGCACGCCACACTCGGGCAGATCGGCTTCCTCGGGCGTGCTCGCCGCATCGCGATCGGTATCGCCCGCCAGCCCGAACGCCAGCTCGAAGTGAATCGGCTCCCAACCGGAATCCTGCGTCGAAACATGGCGCAGCCAGCCGCGCAGATCGGTGCGCAGATCGTCGATTTCGCTGCGCCAGACGCGCTCGATCGCGGGCGCGAGATCCTCGTGATAGCGCATTTCGATCCGATCGAGGACCGCGTCGGCCAGTTCGAGCGCCTCCGGAAGCCGCGCTGCGCCAACCGGCAGCCATTCTCTCTTTTTCAATTCGCCGAGGAGCGCGAACTGCACCTGATGAAACAGCGCTCCGCGCGTCAAAGGATCCATCTGCTCGATCGGCGCGGATTCCGCGCGCGGGCGCAGCCCAAAGATGCCGTGCAGCGCGAATTTATATGGGCAGACCGCGAACTGCTGAAGCGACGACGGCGACCAGGGCCGCTCCCGCAGCCGGTGCGCCGCCAGCGCGGCCCGCGCCGCCTGATCCTGCGTAATCAACCCGTCGGCGTTCGTCCACTTCTCCGACCACCGCTTCCATCGCGCCCGCAGCGATCGAGCCAGATGAGGATTCACTTCCATCAGATGCCGCGCGCTGCGGGCCTGCCGGAGCGTGACAAGATCATATTCCGCATCGTCGATGGCGTCCTCCACGGCGTGCGGAGCAGGCCAGTTCAATCGCGCCGCCGAGCCTTCGCGCGCCTGCTGCTCGAACGATTTCAGCTCCGGCAGACGCCCGTCGATGGCGCGCGGCAGCTCCAGCGCGTAAAACGACGGCACGCGCGGGCGCCCCTCGGCGACATCCATTCTCGGATAGGACGCGATCAGCCCCTCGCGCGCCGCCGCGGCGGCGATCCGCAAAAGCGTCCGCTCCTCCTGCACGCGGCCATCGCGCCGCACCAGCGACGGATCGATGGCCCGGCGAAATTCATCCAGCAACAGCGGATCTTCCAGCGCGCGCCGCGGAAAAATTCCTTCCGCCAGCCCGGGCAGGAAGACAAACGGAAATTCGCAGCCGCGCGCCTCCTCAATCGAGCCGACAAACACGCGGCCGTAGGGCCGCCGCGGAGGCTCGCGGCGCAAAAATCGCAGACGCTCGGAAAGCACTTCAGTCACTTCTTCAAGCGGCGCGGGTCCGATTTCACCCATCGGCTCGAATTCGGCCAGCAGCGCCACCACCGGCTCTGGCCGCCGCAGCGCCAGACGCGCCAGATTCGATAACTTTTCGATCCACTCCTTCCAGAGCGCGGCCGCCGGCAGAGCGTCCAAAACTCCGATCAGCGGCAGCGCGAAAGATTCAAGCTGCCGGAGCTGCTCCAGTTTCCTCGCCAGATGCTCGCGCAGCGGATCGTCTTCGCGCTCCAGCGCCTGAATGCGCAACTCCAGTTCGCGGTCCAGCCCGCTCAGGCGCCGCTGCCAGCGGTCCCGGCCGCCGATCACCGCCGCGTACACCAGCAGCTTCTCCCAGGCCGACGGCGCGCGCGCCACTTTCGATTCATCCGTCTCGGGCCCGGCTTCGATCGCGCCGTCATCGGCGGGCAGCATCTCGTCGTCGGCGCCGATCCAGCCGGAAAATGGCTCGGCGTCCGCCGCGGGCATCTGTCCGAGGGAAAGATATTCGGCGAAGCGCGACGCCGAACATTTTTCCAGCGCACAGGCCAGCAGCGCCAGAAACGCGCGCCCCCCCGCGTCCGGCCGCGGCGTACCGCGGCTGAAATATGCCGGGATGGAAGCGCGCCGCAGCGCTTCCTCGATCATCGGCTGATAACGCTGCGGATCGCGAAGCAGGATCGCGACCTCGTCCAAGCGCCTCCCGCCGCGCGCCAGCCGGGCGATGCGGCGGGCGATCTCGACGGCTTCCAATCCCTCGCCCGGGGCGGAGAACACATCCAACGCGCCGCTGCGCGGGCCGGCGGGCGGCGACGATTCAAACAAATAAGCGCGCAAATGTTCCAGTTCGGAAGCCGGCGGAGGATCCCCGGCTTCCTCCGCGATCTCACAGCGAATCACGGCCGGCGCGCGCCCGGCGACCGCATCAAAAAACTCGCGCTCGCTTGCGGACCGGAGCGGCACGTCCAGCCATACCAGCGGAAGCCCCAGCCAGCGGTGCGGTCCGCGCGCGGCCGAAATCGCCAGATCGAAGATGCGGGCCCGATCGGCCAGCGCGCTGGCCTGCATCTCCCGTTCGTAGCGCGCCAGCAAGATCGCAAGATCCGCGCCCGGCGCCCCCGACTCCGCAAGCACGGCGTGGACGGTCCGGTTCATGCGCAATTCATCAAGCGTGCGAGCCAGTGCCCGCGCGAACCCCGGCAGCGCGCTTACCGGCGCAAAGTAGGAGATTTTGCTTTCCTTCAAACAGCCGGCCGCCACCCGCGCCGCCAGCGCTTCGGTCCCCAGCAAGGTCAGCGGCGCGAGCCCGAGCCGGGCCATTTCCGGCCGCGCCAGATCCGCCGCAAGCTGGATCATCGTCAGCCTGTGCACGCCCAGCGATCCACGACCGATGGCGCGGTGTGCTAAGTCTTCCCCTGCCAAATGGGTGGGCGCGATCACTAGCGCTTCAGGGTGCTCGCTCAGGAACTGGGCCGCCGCCTCCAGCAATCGGCCATTGCCGCGCGATTTTACGTTCCTGATATGGCCGATCGGCATACTATTCGTTCAATTTCGGCGGGAACTCCTCAAACATAATGCTGTCATTCAATTTTTTTTGCGGCGGGGCGTAACTTTCGCGCATGTTTTTGCGTTTGTACAGATAACTAAATCCCCGTTACGACGGCGGGCGCTCTCACCCCTTTTCACCCATACGAAAGCGCCCGCTTTTCTTTTTCAAATATCGAACAGAGCCGAAGTCAAATAGCGCTCTCCGGAATCGGGCAGAATGACGACGATGGTTTTTCCGTTCATCTCCCGTTCTTTGGCCAGGCGGACGGCGGCCGAGACCGCCGCGCCGCAGGAAATGCCGCTCAAAATTCCTTCTTCGCTCGCCAGGCGCCGCGCCATTTCGATGGAGTCCTCATCCCCGGCCAGCTCCACCCGGTCCACCATCGCCAGATCGAGCGTGGCTGGAATAAACCCGGCGCCGATTCCCTGAATCCCGTGGGGTCCGGGCTGCGGCTTCTCCCCGCGCAGCGTCTGCGTGATCACCGGACTGCCCATCGGCTCGACGCCCACCGAAAGGATTTTCTTCTTGCGCTCCAGCTTGAAGTAGCGCGAAATTCCGGTGATCGTTCCGCCGGTGCCGATGCCCGCCACCAGCGCGTCCACATTGCCGCCGGTATCGTTCCAGATCTCGGGTCCGGTGGTTTGAAAGTGAATATCTGGATTGGCCGGATTTTGAAACTGCTGAAGCAGGACGTAGCGGTCCGGGTCGCTCCGCACCATCTCCTCGGCGCGCTGGATCGACGCCCCCATTCCCAAAGCGCCGTCGGTCAGAATCAGTTTGGCTCCCAGGGCCTTTAAGACCTTGCGCCGCTCGATCGACATCGTCTCCGGCATGAGCAGCGTGCAGCCATAGCCGCGCGCCGCGGCGACAAAGGCCAGCGCGATGCCGGTGTTGCCGCTGGTCGGCTCGATCAATTCCTTGCCGGGCTTTAAGACGCCGCGCCGCTCCGCGTCCCAGATCATGCTCGCGCCGATGCGGCACTTCACCGAGTAAGCGGGATTGCGGCCTTCGATTTTCGCCAGCACGGTGGCGCGCGCGCCGTCGGTAACCTTGTTCAGACGAACCAGCGGCGTGCGTCCGATGCTATAGGAGTTGTCGTCGTAGATCATGGAGGCGGATCAGATTTGCCAGTTGGGAATATAGTTCGTCTGCGACTCCTGCCAGCGCCGGACCAGCTCCGCGAAGCTGGTGTGATCGACGATGGCCGAAACGGACTCGTCCACGCGCCGCCACAGATCGCTGAAGGCAGCCGCCGGAGCGCGGCGCGGCCGTTTGCCGTTCTCCACGAACTTCAGAACTTCCCCTACGGTGATGCGATCCGCCGGCCGCGCCAGCCGGTAACCGCCCTCAGCGCCGCGCCTGGACTCGACAAAGCCGCCCTGCTTCAAGCTGGCCAGGATCAGCTCCAGAAATTTCTGCGGGATTTTTTGCCGCCGCGCGATGTCGGCGATCTTCACCGGCTCGCCTTGCGGCTGCGAGGCCAGATCGAAGATGGCTTGCAAGGCATATTCGCCTCTAACCGAGATGTTCATCGCCTCCCCTGGCGGATGCGGCGCCTTGAGCCGCAAGGCCGGGCCCCGCCCGCGAGTGTTGCGCAAGCGGCGGCAAACCCGCCCCACAATGTTTCTTCGGATCTCATCTGCAATAAGAAAGGGGCCGGGCGCAAACGCGCCCGACCCCTGATTGTACCGCGCGAGCCGCCGTGCTAGAAGTCCAGCCGGAGCCCCATTTCAATCCAGCGCGCGCTGTTGGTGCGATTCGGCGGGGTGTAGGTTGAAGTGATCACGCCGAACGTCGCCGGACTGCTGAAGGACAGCGACGGGTTGGCGAAGTTCTCGTGGTTGAAGATATTGAAGAAGTCCGCCGAGAAACCCAGCTTCCAGTTTTCCTTGATCGTCGTGTCCTTGCCGAAGCGCATATCGAGATTCCAGAACGGCAGCCCGTAGAACGGGTTCGCGCTGCCGGTCCGCCCGTCGGTGGAGATCTGCACGTAGCGGAAATCGCAGTAAGCCGCTCCCGGATTGGCGAACAGATCCATATTCGTGCCGCTGGCGCCGCCCACATTCGCGCCCACCGTGCCGCTGAACAGGCTGTTGGCGCAGGTGGTGTTGTTGGGAACATGATGATTCAATCCGGTCGCCGGGACCGGGCCGGTCGGAATCATGTAGTCGGTGGCGCTGATGGCGCTGGTCGCGCCGCCCCATATGTTGGTTCCCTCCGCGACATGCAGCGGCAGACCGGTCCACGCCGAAAAAATCCCGGACGTGTACCATCCGCCCAAAATGCCGTTCACCACCGCGTTTCCGTGCAGCAGATGCCCCTGCCCGGCCGGCAGATTGTACTGGAAGGTCGCATTGACGACGCTGCGCCGGTCATAGGATGAAGGCCCGTAGTTGACGCTCGGAACGAAGCTGTTCGAATAGAATCCGGCGTTGTTCTGGTTGGAAAGGCCGTCATCCAGTGCCTTGGCGTAGGTGTAATTGCCCATGATCGTGAACCCATGGGACATCCGCTTGGTCAGGGTGATGATGCCCGCCTGGTAGTTGGAGTAACCGATATAAGTTCTCAGGTGCTGAACCTGCGCCTGATCGCTGTCGAAGGCCTGCAAGCCCAGGCTGCGGCGGTAGGCGTCCAGATTCAGCGCGAGATTGCCTACGTTGCCGGCCGTAATGAGTGACTTGTTCGCATTGACGATATAGGCCGTGGCGCTTGCCGCGCCGGTGGCCGTCGCCAATCCGGGGAAATAGTCCTCAAACCACGGCTGCGTGGCGGCCGTCTGGCCCTGCCGCAGCGCGTTTGCCACCGCGTCGTAGGCCTGCGCGAACGTCTGTCCGGAAACCGGATCTTTCAGCATGTACGGGAACGAGTTCAGGTTTACGCCCTGCGGCAGGCGCCGCCCGGCGCGGCCTACATAGGCGATCTCCAGAACCATGTTGCCCGGCAGCTCCCGCTGGATGCTCAGATCGAAGTTGTAGCTGCGGCCAATCCTCATGTTGGGATCGACCTGGAAGGACAGCGTCTCTTGGCCCGGCGCCGGAATGACCGGCGCGGTGACCGCCGTGGGGGTGGGCAATGGCAGCGTGCCATCGATGCCCACGCGGAACGCCGCCAGTCCGGGGTTGGCCAGCACGCCTCCGCTCGGGTTGCAGCCCGCTCCGCCCGGACCGGTGATGTTGCAGGCGGGAATCGGCACATTGATGTTCTGATCGAAGCCAATTCCAAGCATCGGAATCTCCACGCTCTGCACCGTGTTGCTGCGGTCGTAAACCATGGCGAATCCGCCGCGGATCACGGTCTTTTTATCGCCCAAAAGGCTGCCCAGGAACCCCTGGGATAATGAAGGATTCCACGCCAGCGAGGCACGTGGCGCTACATCGCCCCAGTCCACGTTAAACACCGGCTTGTTCAGCACGCCCACCGGATCGAATCCGAAAGTGGGGTTGTAGATCTGGCCTTGCTGCGCCGCCGCCAGCCGCGCGTTCATAAACGCCGGACCGGTCACCTCCTGCCCGTTGGCGGCATAGATCTGAATCGTTTGCAGGTTGTGCTGCTCGGTCGGCGAGGTGTTCCAGCCGTAGTTCAATCCGAAGTACAGGGTCAGCGACGGCCGGATCCGCCAGGAGTCCTGCAAGTAAAAGTACGTCGCCCACTGATTGGTCACATCGCGCAGGAAGGTGCCCAGCGGCTGCGGCTGCAAGTTCGCGTTGCGCACGGCGAGAATGCCGACGTTATCCACCATGCCCAGTGACGAGGCGTAGAACCGGTCCCAGTTAGTTAACTGGGTCGACGGGATACAGTTGCTGCCCAGCGATCCACTACACGTCGGAGGACGGTTCACGCTGGGAATCGTCAGGAACGTCTGATCGCCATCCACCAGCGCCACCAGCGAAGTGAGAGAGCCCACCACTTTATCCGCGCGGGCGTGCGTAAACGGCAGATCGTTGATCTGCGCGCCAAACTGGATCTGGTGCTTGCCGATGATCTTCGTCATATCGTCGCTAAACTGCCGGTCCTGCTGCCACTGAGCCTGGAAACGCGCGCGCTGTGTGTCCATGTCGATGGGGGAATCGATAAACGAAGACACCCCGCTGCCGATATCCAGGGCCACCGGGCCATCGGCCGTCTGCGTGCCGGGAATGTTCAAAATGCCGGCCGCCTTGGTGGGCGAAGTAGCATTGGTCTGGCTGGTGTCCCGAACCCAGCCCAGACGGGCGATGTTCAGCAGCGTCGGCGAAATCTGCCAGGTGAGCTGCGCGGTCGGAAAAAGGGTGCGCTGGGGTGTGGTTACCATCGACATCGGGTGACCGTTGAGGATCGAAATATCGCCCGCGGTGACCACCTGGTTGTACCAGTAAGTCGTGCTCAGATTTAAAGTCAGTTTCTCGTTGAAAACATGGTCCAGACGGATCACGCCATAGTTGGTCTGCGTCGGCGTGGGGATATTGGCGAAGTAGCTCATCGTGTTGAGGCCGTCGCCGCCCGCCAGGTTCGGCAGCGGCATGTCCGCCCACTGCGCCGCCACCGACGGATCCAGGCCGATTCCGCGGGGATCGCAAGCCGTCGCGCCATTTCCGCAAACCTGCGCGGTCTTCAAATTGAACTGCTCGGTGCCGTTGGGACCCACGAACTGCACGATGCCCTGCCGCAGCGTGGCGGTGGGAACGGTCCGCGTCACCTGCGAGATCGTGGAAAAGCGCCGGCCTTCATAGTTGGCAAAGAAGAACGTCTTGTTTTTCTGAATCGGCCCGCCCAGGCGTCCGCCGAAGCGATTGTCGTGAATGATCGCCTTGGCCAGATGCGCGCGGTTGTTGTCCCAGGTGTTGGCGTTTAGATCGTTGTTTTGAAGATATTCATACAGCGCGCCGTGAAAATCGTTGGACCCGTGCCGCCCGATCAGGGAAACCTGGCCGCCGGAGCCGCGCATCAGCGTCGCATTGGGATTGGAGACGCTTTCGCGGAACTCCTCGACGCTGTCGGCCGGAGTGGGAACCGAGGTGTTCGTCGCCACCAGGTTGGAGGTAATGTCGATGCCGTCCAGCGTCACGGTGTTCTGATCATCGATCGCCCCGCCCACGCGCATGGTCAGATTGGCGCCGCCCGCAACCACGCCCGGCTGAATATTCATCAACTCCGTCGCGTTCCGCTGCAACGTCGGCAGACGCAGAATGTTATCGGTGGACATCACGTTGCCGATCTGCGAATCCTGTGTCTGCAACTGCGCCGCCGCTGTCGCCGACACCTCCACCGTTTCGGTCGCGCCGCCGACTTCCAGCTTCACCGGAATGGTCGTGGTCTTTTCCACGTCGACCTCGATGTTGGTGATATTCGCCGTGCGGAACCCCGACATCGTCACCGTCAATTTGTAAACGCCCGGAGGAACCACCGGAAAATTAAATCCACCGGCGTCGTCCGCGGTCGCCGAAAACGTTTGATTCGTTCCCGTGTTTACCAGTTGGACCTGCGCCTTGGGCACGACCGCGCCCGTCGGATCCGTGATCGAGCCGACGACTTTCCCCGCGTTCGTCGTCTGCGCCGACGCGCTGAACACAACCGCCAGCAGCCCAAATATAGCTGCCAGAAAGGGAGGCGCCTGGAAGCAATTCTTCACAAACCCTGCGTTGGTACCCATTCGAAACTCCTCAAATTATTGATTGTTGCGGACTTCGGCCGACGCCAGAAGCGGAGAGAGGCGATCTCATCTTCCCCTTGACTCGACTCTACAAAACTCCCCTAGCTGCCGCCCAACAAACCCAAAGAAATTCCCAATACGGGCGGCGAATGGCATTGATGTTATCAACCTTCCCCCGGGCTGTCAAGGAGAAAAAGTGCGGAAAATACGGCCGGATTAGCGAAGAAAGACTACTTGCGCGCGCGCACCAGAGATAAGAACTCATCGCGCGTGGCCTTGCGGCTGCGGAACGACCCGAGCATGGTGCTGGTCACCGTGCTTGATCCCTGCTTTTCGACGCCGCGCATCATCATGCAGAAATGCTGGGCCTCGCACAGGACGCCGACGCCTCGCGGCGAAATCACTTCCTCGATGGCTTCCGCCACCTGCTGCGTCAGCCGCTCCTGCAATTGCAGCCGCCGCGCGAACATGTCCACAATGCGCGGGATCTTGCTCAAGCCGATCACTTTATCCTTGGGCAGATAGGCGATGTTCATCTTGCCGAAGAAGGGCAGAAGATGGTGCTCGCAGGTGCTGAAAAATTCGATGTCTTTGATGATCACCATCTCATCGCAATGCACCTGGAACACGGCGCCATTGACGATGTCGGTCAGATTCTTGTGATAGCCGCTCGTGATGTATCGCAGCGCGTTTTCATAGCGCGCGGGAGTCTTGATCAGGCCCTCGCGCCGGGGATCTTCTCCGAGCAGTTCCAGAACGTGCCGGGTGTGCTCGGCGATGGTCGGCTCCGCCGCGGGCATTTTCACAACAGCGCTTCTCTTTTTCATCTAGCCATCCAAGTCGAAAATATTCCGGTCCGTTTCGGCGATCCGCACCCGTGCGAGCCTGGCCGGGAACGGCCAATCCCGTTTCAACATCGCCCGCGTGGCCACCGCCAGATTCTCGGTGGTCGGCGGCGCGCCGGCGAGCTCTTCCACGTCGCTGTTCAAATTTCGATGATCCAGCCGCGCGATCACTCTTTCCCGCACGAATGAATCCAGCTCGGCCCGCCGGACAATCTGACCGGAGCCGTCGGGCGCGCCTTCAAGCGTCACCTCCAGCACATAATCGTGCCCGTGCCCATAGGGATTGTTGCACTTTCCGAAAAGCTTTCTGTTTTGTTCCGGGCTTAACGCCGGCACATCCAGTCGGTGCGACGCGGAAAACCGGTATCGCCGCGTCAGTCTCACCGCCGGGCTCCTTCGCCTGCAAAATCGACGTACAGATCGGCGGTTTCATACAGCCGCACGTTATGTAGCTTCACGCCCTCCCGGTCGATCCGAGGCTGGATTCGCCGCCAGATTTCGCGCGCGATATTTTCGGTGGTGGGCACCACGCGGTCAAACGGCGGCACCTCCCGGTTCAGAAAACGATGATCCATCGGCTCAATCACTTCCCGGTTCAGCACTTCCTTCAATTCGCGAAGATCGAAAACCATTCCGGTCACCGGATCGGCTTCGCCCTCCACCGTCACCTCCACCAGGTAATTGTGCCCATGCCCGTTCGGATTGGCGGCATCGCCGTAAAGAGCCCGGTTTTCGGCCTCGCTCAACGACGGGTTGGCGCAGACGTGCGAAGCGGAAAATTCGGCCCGGCGGGTAAGAAACATAGCTTCAGTTTGGATGCGGAAATCGTTACGCTCGATCCTTTAAAATAATAGCGTGAAGGAAAAGGCGGATTGGCTGCTTGTCGGCTCAATCGTGCTGCTGGCGGCGGCTCTGGTTTACGTAGTGGGCGGCACGCTGCAACCCAGGATCGTGAACGCCGGCGACTCCGCTCCCTATTTCAAGGTCCGGACCGACGGCGGCAAGATCATCACGCCCACCGATTTCGGCGGCAAGCTGCTGGTGCTGAATTTCTGGGCGTCGTGGTGCCCGCCCTGCGTGGCCGAAACCCCGTCGCTGGAGGAGTTCGCCCGGGAATACGGGCCGCGCGGCGTAGTGGTGCTCGGCATCAGCAGCGACACCAAGCAGGACCGCTACAAAAAATTCCTCCAGCGCTTCGGCGTCAGCTTTGAGACGGCCATGGATCCCTCGGCCGACATCAGCGCCAGCTACGGGACGTTTCAGATTCCGGAAACCTATATAATCGACCGCAACGGCAGGGTGCTCGAAAAAGTGATCAGCAATCAGAACTGGATGGATCCCGAGTTCCTGGCCCGCATTCAACGAATGCTCTAAGGGAAAGCCGCCCAACGCCATGACGCCGCTGGCCGCGGAAGTCGAGAAGATCTTCGGACCGCGTGGATTTCTTCACCAGCCCGAAGACCTGGCGCTCTACGAATACGACGCCGGCATCGATAAAGCCCGGCCCGATCTGGTGGTGTTTCCGCAATCGCGCGACCAGGTCGCCGCCGTGGTGAAGCTGGCGCGCCAGTACGGCGTCCCGCTGGTCGGCCGCGGCGCCGGAACCGGATTGAGCGGCGGAGCCATTCCGCGCGCCGGCGGCATCGTCGTTTCCTTCGCGCGGATGAACCGGATTCTCGAAATCGACCTGGCCAACGAGCGGGCCGTGGTCGAGCCCGGCGTCGTGAACATCGATATCTCGAATGCCGTCGACGCCGGCGGCTACTTCTACGCGCCCGATCCATCGAGCCAGCGCGCCTGCACCATCGGCGGCAACGTCAGTGAAAACTCCGGCGGCCCGCACACCCTAGCCTACGGGGTAACCACCAATCATGTGCTGGGGCTCGAGGCCGTGCTGCCCGACGGATCCGTGATCGAAACCGGCTGCGGCTACGATCATGCCGGATACGATCTGACCGGTCTGCTGGTCGGCTCGGAAGGAACCATGGCGTTGATCACCAAGATCATCGTGCGGCTGATGCGGAAGCCGGAGATGGTCCAAACCATTCTGGCCATCTACGACTCGCCCGAGGACGCCGGCGATACCGTCGCGAAAATCACCGCGCGCGCGATTACGCCCGTCGCTGTCGAGATGCTCGACGGGCCGCTGCTGCGCATGGTGGAGGATTCGGTGGGCGCCGGTTATCCCCGTGACGCAGCCGCCGTGCTGCTGATCGAGCTTGAAGGTTTGAAGGAAGCCGTCGAAGAACAGATCGCCGAGATTCGCGAAGTCTGCTCGGAGTGCCGCGCCCGCCAGTTTCGCCTCGCCCGGTCGCAGGAAGAGCGCGAGCTGCTGTGGAAGGGCCGCAAGAACGCTTTCGGCGCGGTCGGACGGTTCGCCGCCGCCTACTACGTTCAGGATGGCGTCGTGCCGCGAACCCAGATCGCCCGGACGCTCCGCTTCATCGGCGAATTAGGGAAACGCCACAATATCGCCATCAGCAATATTTTTCACGCCGGCGACGGTAACCTGCATCCGTTGTTGATGTTCGATCCGCGAAAACCCGGCGAGCGGGAAAAGATCATCCGCGCCAGCGACGAGATTCTGGAATTTTGCATCGCCGCCGGGGGCTCCATCACCGGCGAGCACGGCGTCGGCATGGAGAAAATGGAGATGATGGAGCGGCAGTTTCCCCCCGATTCGCTGGAATGCATCGCCCGATTCAAGAAACTGTTCGATCCCGACTGCCGTCTGAATCCAGGAAAGGTTCTGCCGACCGGCCGCGGCTGCCTGGAGATCCGCCAGCGGCCGGGCGCAATGTTATGAAACGCGTTTCTGTCCTGATCGTCTTCGGCTTTTCGCTCCTGGCCGCCCCGCGCAAACCGCTGCCCGGCCAGGCCGGCAATGATAACGTCGAGCTGGTCGGATCGGTGATGATTGACCGCGAGGAAATCAAGCAGGCCATCGGCGCCGATCCCGGCCCCGGCTACATCGTGGTCAAAATGCAAGTGACGCCCAAAATGGACCAGCCGCTGGCGGTCAGCGCCAGCGATTTTACCATCGTCAGCCATAAGGACGGGCAGCGCTCGGTGGCGCTTTCGCCGGGCGAGATCGCCGGATCCGGCGCTCTGGTGGTCAAGGAGGCGCCGGAACAGTCCTGGGGTCCGGGGACCATGCTCAACGGCCCGATCTGGGCGGGCGTCTCGCCGAAAAACAGCGGTCCGCAGCCGAAAACGGAGGCCGCGCCGGGCAAAGGAGGCGTCAAAACAGACAAAAATCCGCTGCTGGAGGCGCTGAAAGCAAAAGTGCTGCCGGACACGCAAACCAAAGAACCCGTGGAGGGCCTGCTCTATTTCCCGATCGAGGGAAAAGTCAAAGCCAAGGATTTGACGATCATCTACAAGGGGCCGGCCGGCCGGTTGATGATGGAGTTCGGTGACGCCAAGTGATCCGGTCTATTTCGTGCCCGCCGCTGAAACCTTCTGCACCTTTTGCGGAGTAACTTCCTTGGGCGACGGCAACTCCGAAGCATCCCAACCTCCGCCGAGCGCCTGAATGAGCGAGACCGCGGCCGTCAACCGTTTGGTCTGAAGCTGCACCGCGGTGACCTGATTGGAAAGCGCGATCTCCTGTGCGGAGATGACCTGCAAGTAAGTCGTAATTCCGCCCTGATACTGCGCGTTGGCCAGCTCCAGCGAGCGGTTCGCATAGGCCACGGCCTCGGCCTGTTGCGCCGCTTCCGCTTCCAGGACTTTGAGCGCGGTGAGCGCGTCTTCCACATTCTGAAACGCGGTCAGGACGCTCTGGCGGTAGGCCGCCACCGCGCTGTCGTAGGCCGCCTGGGCCTCCTCGGTGAGGCCGCGGCGGCGGCCGGCGTCGTAGAAAAGTTCGGAAAACGAAGGACCCAGCGACCAGAACCGGCTGGGCCAGGTGAACAGGCTCAGCAGGCTGCTGCTTTGCAGGCCCCCGCTGGCGCTGAGGGAGAGCGTCGGATAAAACGCCGCGGCGGCGACGCCGATCTGGGCGTTGGCGGCTGCGACCCGCCGCTCATTGGCGGCGATATCGGGGCGGCGCTGCAACAGCTCCGATGGGATCATCCCGGGGATCGGAGGCGGAACCGCGCGCTCAATCGCCACCGGAATCGAAAGCTCCGAAGGCGGCTTGCCGATTAATATGGCGATGGCGTGCTCGGCCTGCTGCCGCTGGACCAGAGTATCGGTGGCCTGGGCTTGCGTCTGGGCCAGTTGGGTCTGCGCCTGCGCCACATCGACCTGCGAGGCGACGCCCTGCTTGAAGCGGTTCACCGTCAGCTCCAGGGCGTGCTGATAGGCGACCACGGTGTCGTCGAGCAGCCTTTTTTCCGTGTCGAGGCCGCGCAGAATAAAATAATCCGAGGCCAGCTCCGATTGCAGCAGCAGCCGGGTGTTTTCCAGATCGCCCGCGCTGGCCTGCGCCAGCGCCGTATTGGCTTCAATGGAACGGCGGATGCTGCCGAACAGATCCGGCGCCCAGGTGGCCCCCGCCGAGGGGACGGTGAGCACGGCGTATTGCTGCGCGCCGCGGCTGATGCCGACATTGCCCGAGGTCCCGGTTCCCACCGTGGAAACCCCGCCGCTGAGGGTCGGATATAAACCCGACCGCGCCACCCGGATCGCCGCCTGTGCGCCGCGATAGGACGCCTCAGCCGCGGCCAGAGTCTGGTTGTTGACGTCGATCTGCTCCTCTAAAGCGTTCAGCGTCGGATCGTTAAAGATCTCCCACCACTTGCCGCGGTGCATATCGTCGAGCGGCGTGCCGCGCGTCCATCCCGGGGCTTCCTTAAAGGCTTCCGGCAACGGCTCCTTGAACGCCGGCGGGGCTGGCGCCGAGGGCTTCACGTAATTGGGACCCACCACGCAGGCCGAGGAGCCCAGGGCCAGCGCCACCACGGCCAGCACCCGCATCAGGCGCTCTCCCGCGAAATCCACGGCTCGATGTACTCCGGACAGTTGATCAGCTTGACGTCGTCCCGCATCTGCGCCGCCAGGAACTGAAGGCTGGGACGGTCCACCAGCGTCACTTCACTCATGTCGATCACGATCTGTTTCTGCATTCGCTTTGCTTTGTCGATGGCCCGGCGCAGTTCACCGAGCGAGCCTCCGCTGCACTTGCCCGCCAGCGCCAGCGTCACCGCTCCCGATGGATCGATTTGTTTGGCAAATTTCAGCATTCTGATTCCTGAATCCACTCGTTTGTATCCGTTCCGGACAAAAAATCCCCAATCCTTTCTTCTCAAACTCCCTGCGCCACCGCCGGCCTCTTGCCCCGGACCTGCCGCGAAAGCCGGTCGAAGA
>JAJPIT010000067.1 GCA_021324615.1 Terriglobia bacterium
CCGCTGGTTTTGCCGCCGACGGTGCTCGGATATTATCTGCTGGTGGTGATCGGCCGCGAAAGCCCCATCGGACAAATTTGGGAAAAAATGTTCGGATCGCCGCTGGTGTTCACCTGGAAAGCGGCGGTGGCGGCGGCGTTTTTGCACTCCTTCCCGCTGCTGGTGAAGTCCTCGCGCGCGGCCCTGGAAAACATCGACCGCAGCTACGAGCGCGCGGCGCGGACGCTGGGCGCCTCGGAATGGAAGCTGTTCTGGCGCGTGACGTTGCCGCTGGCGCGCCGGCCGATTTACGCCGCCTCCGCGCTGGCCTTCGCGCAGGCCCTGGGCGATTTCGGCGCGACGCTGATGGTCGCCGGAAACATTCCCGGCCGCACGCAAACCATGGCGCTGGCGATTTATGACGCGGTGGAGTCCGGCAACGGATTGGCCGCGCGCGTGCTGGTGCTGGTGATTTCGGCGATCGCGCTGGTAATTTTAACGTTCGCCAACCGGCTGGCGCCCGCCATCGTAAAGTCGCGATGATCAAAGCCCGGATCAAAAAAACATTTCCGGCCCGTCCGGACGCGGCCGGTTTTTCCCTCAACCTGGAGTTTTCCGCCGGCGGCGGCGTAACCGCGCTGTTCGGACCCAGCGGCTCCGGCAAGACCCTGACGCTTGATGCGATCGCGGGATTCGTGCGGCCGGAGGAAGGCCGGATCATGCTCGACGACGCCATCCTGTTCGACGCCGCCACCGGCGTCCACCTGCCGCCGCAGGCCCGCCGCTGCGGCTACGTGTTTCAAAACTACGCGCTGTTCCCGCACATGACGCTGCGCGAAAATCTGGCGTTCGCGGCGGAGCGGCGCCCGCGCCTGGAGCGCCATCGCCGGGTGAATGAGCTGCTGGAAAAATTCCGCTTGCAGGATATCGCCGGGCGCCGGCCGCATGAAATTTCCGGCGGCCAGAAACAGCGATGCTCGATTGCGCGGGCGCTGATCGGATCGCCGAAAATTTTGCTGCTCGACGAGCCTGCGCAGGGGCTGGACGCGCCGCTGCGCGCCGAATTCTACGAAATCCTCCGCCAGGTTCGGTCCGAATTCAAGACCCCGATGCTGCTGGTGACCCACGATCTTGAGGAATGTTTCGAGCTGGGCGAGGAGATGATCGTTTTGCACGAAGGCCGCATCGCGCAGAGCGGGCCGCCCCGCAGGATTCTCGATCAGCCCGCGAACCTCGAGGTGGCGCGGCTGCTCGGCGCATTCAATCTGATTCCCGCCGAAATCCGGGTGCTCGATCCGGGCCGCAATCGCAGCCGGCTTCAGATCGGCGAATTTGAAATCGAGGGTCCTTATTTTCCCGGACATCTAAAAGGAGACCGCGTGACGGTTTGCGTCCGTCCGGAGCAGTTGCGGGCGCTTCCGCGAGATGGCCGCCCCGGCCCGAATCAGATTCCGGCGGAATTAAAGCGGGTAGTGGAGCGGGTGCGGGGAGTGCGGCTGCAATTCGACGGACTGGCGGTCGATCTCCCGCACGCCGACTATGAAACGCAGCGCGCGAACGAGCAGTGGCTGATCGAGTTCCCCTGCGACGCCCTGCGTGTGCTGTAACCGTCAGGAAACCGATTCGGCGCTGTATCTGGCGATCAGGCCGGTGCGCAGCGCATGGCGATAGATGCTTGTGAAGATCCAACTTGCCGCGGCCAGATAGACGGCGGCCAGACAAGCTCCGGAGAGGAGCATGGCCGCGGATACACTCTGATGGGCGATCCCTGCGCGCATTCCTTCAAAGACATAGGAAGCCGGAAGGGTTCGCGCGATGACCCGCATCCAAGCGGGAAGCGTCGAGAGCGGATAGAACACGCCGGCGAACGGCGAAAGCAGGGCGGGAATCGGCCAGATGAACCATTCCGCCGCCGGGCCGAAGCGGAGCACGATGCCGCTGGCCGCCACGCCCAGCGCGACTCCCCACACGAACAGGATCAGCAGGAACGGCGCCAGCATCGCGCCGTAAATCAGAAACGACAGGCCGAACGCCAGCGACGCCAGAACGACCATCGCCGCCAGCCCGAACGCGCTGGTCAAAACGCCGGTCAGGACCAGGCCCGTGATGTACTCGGCGAGCGTCAGCGGCGTGGAGAACAGGTTCAGAAAATTTCGCGTCCACACGTCCTCGAAAAACGCAGTGGTCACGCCCTGCATGACGCGCGTCAGGAAATCCCACAGCAGCACCGCCCCGAGCAGCAGCGGCACGAAGTTCAATCCGGTGTGAGTGACCGCGTTTAAGTATTTGGTGATGAATCCCCACAAAACGATGTCGATGGCGACCCAGGCAAACAGCGGCAAGACCCGCGCCGGGCTGCCGCGAAAGAGATAGAACTGCCGCAGCGTGATGGCCAAGATCCGGCTGGCGGTCATAGCTTTTCGAGCGCCAGAGGCTCGCGCGCGACGGCGATAAACAGCTCCTCAAGCGTCGATTTGCCGTGTTCGCGAGGCAATGTTTTGGGATTGCCCTCCAGCAGAATTTTTCCGTGCGATAAAAACAGCACCCGGTCGCAGACTTCCTGAACTTCGTACATATTGTGCGAAGTCCACAGAACTCCGCCGGCGCTTTCCGCGGTGAATTCCAGAATCATTTTGCGAATATCGGCGGCGACCGCCGGATCGAGCGAGGCCGTCGGCTCATCCAGCAGAAGAAGGCGCGGGCGGTTGAGCAGCGCCTTGGCCAGGCAGACGCGCGTCTGCTCGCCGGAGGAAAGAACGCCGCATTTGGCATGGCGGAAACGGAGCAGGGCGAACTGGCGCAGCAGAGTTTCGATGCGCTGGGACAGATTCGCGACGCCGTACAGCATCCCGAAGATCCGCAGATTCTGCTCCACCGTCAGATTGCCGGGCAGCGGGGCGTAGACCGCGGCGAAATTCGTGCAGTCCAGCGCGCGCGAACGGTGGAGCGAAAGATCGACATCTTCGATCCGGATGCTGCCCGCACTCGGCCGGAGCACACCGAGAATCATATTGATGGTGGTCGTTTTCCCGGCGCCGTTGGGCCCCAATAATCCGACGATCTCGCCGCTGCCGACCTCGAAGGAAATGTGATCGACGGCGGCGGCGGCGCCATACACCTTGGTGAGACCTTTCACGGAAAGAACAGGCAAGCCAACTTCAGCTTATCGCGGAGCGGACGGCATTGGACCGCTGCTGCGGGCCGAACCGGGATCGGGAAATCGTCTAGCATAACGGAGGATGTCCTTCGTCTGCAATGTGTGCGGCTCGGCTTCCGCGTTCTCGGCCGGGGAGATGACGCGCGAGGGCCAAAGCTGCACGGCGTGCGGATCCTCGCTGCGGCTGCGCGCGCTGATCGCGCTGCTGTCGGAAGAGATTTTTGGCATCGTGCTGGCGGTGCCCGAGTTCCCCGTCCTCAAAGGCATCCGCGGCCTCGGCATGAGCGACACGCCCCAAATCGCCGATTTGCTCGGGAGGAAGTTCGATTATACGAACACGTTTTATCATCAATCGCCGCGCTTTGACGTTACCAATCCCGATCCGCGGGACGCCGGGCGGTACGACTTCATTCTTTCCAGCGAAGTGATGGAGCACGTTCCGCCGCCGGTGGAGCGCGCCTTCGCCGCGCTGCACTCGCTGCTCAAACCGGATGGACTCCTGCTGATGACCACGCCCTACAACATCGGCGGCAACACGGAAGAGCATTTCCCGGAGCTGCACGAATACACGCTGGCGCGCCTGGGCGAACAACTGGTTCTGGTGAACCGCCGGCGCGACGGATCGATCGAGACGTTCGAGGATCTGGTCTTTCATGGAGGGCACGGATCAACGCTGGAGATGCGGACGTTTACTGAATCGAGCCTGCGCGATCATCTGCTCAAGGCCGGTTTCAACGAGGTGCGTTTTGCGGGCGAGAACCGGCCGGAGCACGGCATCGATCACGCCGTATCGTGGTCGCTTCCGGTGGTGGCGCGCAAAGGCAAATTTCAGCCGCCGGTGGCGGAGCTGGCCAACGAATATCGCGAGGCTTGCCGCCTGGCCGCGCGCAAGATTCGCGATCTGGAAGCCATCACCGCGGAATATGAGCGCCACAGCGCGCATCACGAAATGGCGCATCAGCAGTGGGTGGCCGAAACGGAGCAGCGCATCGCCTGGATCCGCCGCGTGGAGTCCGACTGGCGGGAGCGGACCGAGTGGGCCCTCGAATCGGAGGCGGCTCGAAAGCAGGCGGTGGAGGACTTCCGCCGCGCAGAAGCATCCGAGAAAAAGGCCTGGGGCGCGGTGGAAACGCTGGCGCAGGAGCTCAGGCAAGCCCAGGCGGAGCTGGAGCGCCTGAACCGGGCGAAATGGACGCGGCTGGGGCGGAGCTTGCGGCTGATCCGGTAGGGGAGCAAGTTATAATTAAGGGTCGCTCGTGCCGGCCAACAAGAAGCAATCCGCCCCGGGCCGCGCGCCGCAAAGCTTTTCGCGCCATGCCGCCCGGATCGCCGTGCTTGGGGCGGCGGTTTTCCTGGTCTATTCGAACTCGTTCGAGGGCGGGCTGGTGTTTGACAACGCGGCGATCATCGGGCGGGACCCGCGCATCCGCGCCGCGACCGCGGAAAACGTCGGGCTGATCTTCGCCAAGGAATATTGGTATCCGGCGGTCAATTCGGGGCTGTATCGCCCGCTGGCGACACTCTCTTACCTGTTCAACAACGCGATTCTGGATGAAGGGACCGATCCGCCCGGCTATCACGCGGTCAACCTGGCGCTGCACGCCGGAAACGCCGCGCTGGTCTACCTCCTGGGGCTGGCCATCTTCGCCGAGGCCGCGCCGGCGTTCGCGATGGCGGCGATCTGGTCGGTTCATCCGCTGCTTACCGAATCGGTGACCAACATCGTCGGGCGCGCGGATCTGCTGGCGGCCTTTGGAGTCCTGGCCGGGCTGCTGTGCCACATCCGCGCGGCCGCGGCTTCGGGACGCAAACGGACGGCGTGGCGGATGGCGCTGGCCGCCGCGCAGGGGATTGGTATTTTTTCGAAGGAAAGCGCGGCGATTTTGCCCGGCGCGATGGTTCTTTACGATGTCCTGTGGGCGCGAAACGGATGGCGAAAGCGCGCCTGGAATTACGCCGCGGCGCTGATCCCGCTGGCGGCGTATTTCTATTTGCGGTCGCGGATCGAAACGCGCCTGGAGATCCTGCCGGCGGTGAATCCAATCGCCTCCGCCGGTTTTTTCGCCGGCCGGATGACGGCAATTAAAGTTCTGGGCAAGCTGCTGTGGCTGTTCGTGTGGCCGGCGCGTCTGTCAGGCGACTATTCCTTCAACGCCATTCCGTTGTTCACCTGGCATCCGTTGGATTGGGCGGCGCTCGCCGCATTGCTGGCGTGTGTTGCGCTGATCGGCTTAATATTTCTTCTTCGCCGCGATCGCCGGATTCTGTTTTTCGCCGGACTTTTTGCCCTGGCGATCCTGCCGACGTCGAACCTGCTTTTCCCGATCGGCGCGATCATGGCGGAACGCTTCATGTATCTGCCCGCCATCGGCTTGTGCGGATGCGCGGCCATTGCGCTTGAGAAGATGGGCGGCCGCGGCGGGCTTCGATACGCTGCCTTAGCCGCGATCTGCGCCGCGTTTGGCGCCCGCGCCTACGCCCGAAACTTCGATTGGCGCGACAGCATCGGCTTCTGGTCAAGCGCGGCCCGCGCGTATCCGGACTGCGCCCGCGCGCATTACAATCTGGGCCAAGCCTGGCTTGCTCAGTCCCAACCGGAGACGGCCGCCGCCGAGTTCGAGGCGGCGCTGCGGATCCGGCCGGACTCCGCTCACGCGCAGGCGGGACTGGCCGATGCGCTGGCGAAAATTCCCGGACGTCTGGAGGAGGCGATCGCGCACTATCAGGCCGCGCTCGCTCAGGATCCGAACTTCGCCGAGGCGCATTATAACTATGGAGCCGCACTGGCCCGCGCTTCGCGCATCCCGGAGGCCGCCGCGCAATGGCAAGCGGCGATCCAGATCAAGCCGGATTTCGCCGAAGCGCACTACAATCTCGCGGTGATTTATGCCCGGCAGGACCGCTGGCAGGATGCGGCCGCCGAGTACCGGGCCGCTTTGCGGGCGCGTCCGGATTACCCGGAAGCGCATTACGGGCTCGGCGGCGCGTATCTTCAACTGAATCGTGCAGAGGAGGCTTTGGCGGAGCTTGAAGCCGCGTTACATCTCCGCCCCGATCCCGGATGGCGGCAGACCGTGGCCGGCCTTCGCGCCCGGCTCGGGAAAACTCCGTAAATCGAGTGGCTTAAACCGGCGGCACGTAACGTGCAAGAGTTTTGGAACGTCGACTATAATGGTCGGCGATAAGGAGTGGTCAGGTTTTCAACGCCACCAGCCGATAACAGTTACGAAGGACCGTTATGATAGTGGGTGATCGAAAGTTCGTCGAAGTGCCAGGGTCGAAGACCCACGAACTGCCACCGCTGCTGGTTCGTATGACACCCGGCGTAAAACGGCTCGACAAGGTGATGGAGATGGCAAACACCTTGATTGAGACGGAAGATATGATCCATCTGGAGCCGGTCACCGGCGAGGCGCAGCGGGACATCGAGCGCCGCAAAATGGATCTGGCGATCAACCTGGTGGAGCAGTATCTGGAATTCGTGCGGCATTGGCAGTGGGGCGACAGCATCCTCGAATGGATCCGCCAGTGCGAGACGACTTTTGAGGCGCGCGTGGATCTACGGAACCTGCTGCGCGCCGACGTATGGCCGCACGCCGGCCGGTCGAGCTTCGTGACCCTGCTTGAAGATAAAGATGTGGAGACCGGCGGCGTGGGCATCGAGAAAGCGGTGGGGATGCGATTGACGTTCCGGCAGCCTCCGCCGCTGCGCTGTTTTTCGAATCAGTTCCTTTTCTATCTGAACTCCTCGGTGGCGACTACGGCGTATTCCACCTGGGCGAACCTGAGTCCCGCGCCGGTATCGGCGTTCCCGCCGGAACGCTTCGCCGTTGAAGTCGTGAACATGAGTCTGGATTGAAGGCCGCTAAAGTCGTGTGGTCGAGAATAATCTTCCAGCCTTTTTCGGTTTTTTTGAACACGAGAGAAAAATAGCCTCCGGCATTTCCGCCGCCTTCCGCGGTCCGGTCCAGGCGCCAGTGGCCGATCGCGTAGGCGTAGTCGGCGCCCATCATGTGGACCTCTAAGTCGGCAAAAGTCAGCCGCCCCATGGATGCGGCGGTGGGGTAATGCGACTGGTAGCGCACGCGCAGTTCGTTCAGGCCGCGCGTGATGCGGTCGCCGACGAACGTCGTGTTGGCGGCATATCCTTGCAGGAAAGTTTCGGTGTCGCCGCGGTTCCAGGCGGCTTCCTGGCGGAACAGGACGGCCCGGATCTCCGCTTCCGGCCCCGCCGTCTTGGCCGCCTGAGGACGGCTCTGCGCGGCTGCCGCGGCGGCCGCGAAAAACAGCACTGTTTTCGATATGATGGGCATGATGGTTCAGCGGGACTCCGTATATTCCCCGCCCGTTTCGCTCTCCAGGTTATCTGAAATTGAATCGGC
>JAJPIT010000112.1 GCA_021324615.1 Terriglobia bacterium
GAGAGCTGCGGGCTTTCGCCGCCGAAAGCGCCGGTTAGCGGAAGATCCGGAAAAAACGCGGCCCGCGCCACTCCGATCTGCGCGTTGGCGGCGACGAGCTGCTGTTCTGCGGCCAGAATATCGGGACGGCGTTCCAGCAGCCGCGAAGGCAGCCCCGCTGGAACCGAGGCCGGCAGCGGCTCCTCGGTGATCGCGCGCCCGCGCGGGATCGGGTGCGGATTTTCGCCCATCAGCGTGCTCAGCAGATCCTCCTCGATCGCGATCTGCTGCTCGGTCGCCGGGATGGTTTCCGCCGCGGTCTCCACCAGTTGCTCCGCCTGGCGGACGTCCAGCAGGCTGGCCGCGCCACCGTCCGACAAGGTCTCGGTCAGTTGCAGCGATTCGCGCCGCGACGCCAGCGTCCGCTTGGCAATGTCGAGTTCCAGGTCGAGCTCGCGGAGCTGGAAATAGGCGCCCGCCACATTCGACACCACCGCCAGCAGCACGCCCCGGCGGTTCCATTCCGCCGCCAGCATCTGCGCGCGCGCCGCTTCGGTGGCGCGGCGGTACTTGCCCCAGAAGTCCGGATCCCAACTGAAGGAGCCCAGCAACTGGAAAAAGGTGAACGCGAACGGCCCCAGCTTTTCGCCGCCATAGGAAACGCTGGAGCCGATCTGCGGCCAGCCTTGCGACCGCGCCAGCCCCACCTGCGCCTGCGCCTGCAAGATCCGCGACGCGGCGATGCGAACGTCATAGTTCTGCGCCAGCGCCGTGCGGATCAGCTTTTGCAGCTCCGGATCCTGGTAGATCTCCACCCACTTCTCATCGCCCAGCGACGGACCAGGCGGCGTCTCCGCCTGATGACGATAGCTTTCCGGAACATTCACCGCCGGGCGCTGATAATCCGGGCCCAGCGTGCACCCGCCCAGCAGCACGGCCAGCGCGGCGGCCGTAATCCGGCCCGCGCGCGCGATCTCGCCCCTCATGCGTGCCCCTTGCCGGTGACCTTGCGCGTCACCCGTTCCACCACGCCGAACGTCACCGGGATGAGAAAAATCGCGACAACCGACGCCGCCAGCATTCCCCCGATCACCGCCGTGCCCATGATCCGCCGCGACACCGCGCCCGATCCGCTGGCCACCCACAACGGCACGCATCCTAAAATAAACGCGAACGCCGTCATCAGAATCGGCCGCAGCCGGATGCGCGCGCCGGTGAGCGCGGCTTCCTCGATGCTCTTTCCCCCTTCGTACTCGTGTTTGGCGAACTCGACGATCAGAATCGCGTTCTTGGCCGACAATCCGATCAGCATCACCAGCCCGATCTGCGCGTAAACGTCGTTTTCAAAGCCGCGCAGCCACAGGAACAGATAGGCGCCGAAGACCGCGATCGGCGTGCCCAGCAGCACGCTGAAGGGCAGCGACCAGCTTTCATACTGCGCCGCCAGAATCAGAAAAACGAACAGCAGCGACAGTCCGAAAATCGCCATCGGCGGAACCCCGTGCGAGGCCTGCTGCTCCTGGTAGGACATGCCGGTGTAGTCGAAGCCCATCTCGCGCGGCATGGTTTGCCTGAAAACTTCCTCCAGCGCCGCCATCGCCTGCGCCGAGCTGTAGCCGGGCGCGGCCGCCGCGTTGATCTGCGCCGCGTGATATTCGTTGTAGCGCATGGTGAACTCCGGTCCGGTGATCGATCGGATCTCCGCCACCGCGCTCAGCGGAACCATCTGGCCGCGATTGTTGGCGACGTAATACTGGCCGATATCCTGCGGCCGCTCCCGGTAATTGCCCTCGGCTTCGACGTACACCTGCCACTGCCGCCCGAAGCGGTTGAAGTAGTTCACCAGATATCCGCCCATGAACGCGCCCAGCGTCTGATACACGTCGGCCACGTTGATGCCCTGGCGCAACGCCTTGGCCCGGTCCACGTTCACATACTCCTGCGGCACGTCCGGAAGATAGGTATTGGTCACGCCCACCAGTTCCTTGCGCTTTCGCGCCGCCGCCATGAACTTATTCACGTTGTCGGTGAGGAATTGCAGATCCCCGCCGGAACGGTCTTCCAAGATATAGGTCACGCCGCCGGAAGTTCCGACGCCGGGAATGGCCGGCGGCGCGAACGAAAACGCGATCCCATCGGGGATCTTCTGAAGCTCGCGCGCCAGATGGTTGCGGATGGCGTCATACTGTTCTTCCGGCTTGTTGCGCTCCTCCCACGGCTTCAGCGTGACGAAGAAGAACGCACCGTAAGTGCTCTGCACCCGGCTCAGCAGGCTGAAGCCCAGTACCGACGTGCATCCCTGCACACCGGGGGTGTGCAGAACGATATCCTCCACTTTGCGCGCCGCCTCGGAGGTCCGCTGGAGCGAAGCGGCGTCAGGCAATTGCAGCGCCACGAAAACGTAGCCGTAATCCTCCTCCGGCAGAAACGAGCCCGGCAGTTTTCCCCCCAGTACATAGGCCGCGCCGGCGATCACGGCCAGGAAGAGCAGACTGACCGCGGCTTTCCTCAACAGAACGCCGGAGAAGCCGACATAGGCGTCTGTGGCGCGCCGGAATCCCCGGTTGAACCAGCCGAAAAACCAGCCCAGCGGTCCTCCTCGTTTCTTCCGCGGCTTGAGCAGCAGCGCGGCCAGCGCGGGACTGAGCGAGAGCGCATTGAACGCCGAAATCAGCACCGAAATCGCCGTGGTCACCGCGAACTGCTGGTACAACCGCCCGGTGATTCCGGGAATGAAAACGGTGGGAACAAACACCGCGGTCAGAATCAGCGCGATCGCCACCACCGGGCCGGAAACCTCTGACATGGCCCGCAACGCCGCGTCGCGCGGCGCCATGCCCTCCTCGATGTGCCGTTCCACCGCTTCCACCACCACGATGGCGTCGTCCACCACCAGCCCGATCGCCAGCACCAGTCCGAACAGCGACAAGGTGTTGATCGAAAATCCGAGCATCGGGAAGACGGCGAAAGTTCCGATCAGCGACACCGGAACCGCCAGCAGCGGGATCAGCGTCGCGCGCCAGCTTTGCAGAAACAGATACACCACCAGCACCACCAGCGCCAGCGCTTCCAGCAGCGTGTAAATGATCTCGCGCATGCCCGCGCTGACCGACGCCGTCGTATCCAGGCTCACCGTGTAGGTCAAATCTCGCGGGAAGCGCTCGGCAAGCTGCGCCATCCGTTCCCGCACCGCCTGCGCCACCTGCACTGCGTTCGATCCGGGAAGCTGATAGACCGGCATCACCGCCGCCGGGCCGCCGTTGTAGCGCGATTCGACGCTGTAGCTCTGCGCGCCCAGCTCAATCCGGGCGACATCCTTCAGCCGCAGCGTCGAAGCGTCGGGATTGGAGCGCAGAATAATGTCGCCGAACTCTTCCGGCGTGGTCAGACGGCTCTGCGTCCGCACCGTGTAGGTGAACTGCTGCCCCGGAGGAACCGGCTCGCCGCCGATCTGCCCGGCCGGATTCACGTTGTTCTGCGCCTGAAGCGCGGCAATGATCTGCGGAATCGTCACGCCCAGCTTGGCCAGCCGGTCCGGCTGCACCCAGATGCGCATCGCATACTGGCCGCCGAACACCTGGGTCCGCGCCACGCCGGGCACCCGCGTCAGCTCGTCCACCAGATTGATGTAGCCGTAGTTGGCCAGAAAATTATTGTCGTAGGTGCCGTGCGGCGAGCTGAGCGAGATCAGCAGCAGCGGCGAGGACAGCGACTTCAGCACCTGTACGCCGGCCGTGTTCACCAGCGCCGGCAACTGCGGCTGCGCCAGCGCAGTGCGCATCTGCGTCAGCACCTGATCGATATTGGGGTCCGTTTTCACGTCGAAGTCGATGATGATCTGCGTCTGGCCGCTGGCGGAGTTGATCGAGTACATGTAGCTCATGTTGTCCACCCCGCTGATCTGCGCCTCCAGCGGCGTCGCCACCGACTCCTCCAACGTGCGCGCGTCCGCGCCGGGATAGTTCGCCATCACCACCACTTCCGGCGGAACAATGTTGGGAAATTGCGCCACCGGAAGCGCCAGCAGAGAAACCACGCCGATGATCACCATCAGAATGGCGATGACCATGGCCACAATCGGACGATTGATGAAAAATTTCGACATGGGCTACCGCGCCGCGGACACCTCAGGCACGGGATGGACCACGGAGCCTTCGCGCACCTTGGCCGTTCCTTCCGACACCACCCGCTCGCCGGGCGCCAGGCCGCTGTTGATGATCCACAGCTCGCCTACCCGCTCGCCCGGCTCCACCGTCCGGATCGCGACCTTGTTGTCCGGTCCCACCACCGCCACCTGATAGCGGCCCTGCAGCTCCGCCACCGCGCGCTGCGGAACCAGAAGCGCGCCCTTGCGAAAACCGATCAGCGCGCGAATCCGACCGAACTGGCCGGGGCGCAGCACGTTTCCCGGATTGGCGAACGCGCCCACCATCCGGATGGTCCCCGTCTGCGGATCCACCTGCCGGTCCGCGAACATCACCCGTCCCTGGCGCGGATAGACGCTGCCGTTGGACAGCGTCAACTGGAGCGGCACCGGGCTGTTCCGCCGCAGCAGGTCCGGCGAGCCGCTCTTCAACTTTCCGGAAAGTGCGAGATATTCCTGCTCGCTGATCGGAAAGTAAACCTTGATTGGATCGACCTGGGAAATGACCGTCAGCACCGTGGACGGGTTCACCAGCGTTCCCACCTGAGTGGCGGCGATGCCCGCGATGCCGTCGATCAGCGAGCGCACCTTGGTGAATCCCAGGTTAAGCGACGCCGTCTCCACCGCGGCCTGCGCCGCCGTCACCGCCGCCCGGCCGGCCTGGATCGAAGCCTCGGCCGTCTTCACCAGCGCTTCGGCCTGCGCCCGCGCCTGAACATCGTTGTCCAACTGGCTCTGCGGGATCGCGTGCGCCGCCGCCAGCGGCGTATCGCGCTTCACGTTGATCTCGGCCAGTCCTAACTGCGCGCGCGCCTGCCCGAGCTGGCCTTCGGCCGCCGCCACCTGCCCCTGCGCCTGCGCCAGCTGGCCCTTGGCCTGGTCCAGGGCCGCCTGAAACGGCCGCGGATCGATCTCAAACAGAACGTCGTCTTTATGGACCAGCGATCCTTCGCGGTAATCCTGCTTGATCAGATAGCCGCTCACTTGCGGCTGAAGATTCGCATTGACGTAGCCGTCAAGCGTCGCCACCCAGTCGCCGTAGATCGGCATGTCTTTCTGAATCACGACCGTGACGTTCACATCGGTCGGCGGCGGAGCCTGCGCCGGCCCGGCCGTCGCCTCGGACTTGCCCGCGCAGCCGGCCAGAACCACCGCCGCGGCCAGGACCACCATCCACTTCATGTTTCCAGCCTCATGATCGACCCCAGATATTCACTCAGCACCGCCCTGAACTCGGCGACAAGCCCGCTCCGCCGCGCGGCCGGCGCCTCAGCGTAGAGCTGATTGAGCCCCCGTAAAATATGAAGCGTCACCATCGCCACCTGGCCAGCCTTCTCCTTGGACATCCGCGGCCGGCGCTCCCGGACCAGGCGCGCAAAGCGGTCGCGCAGCCGCACCCGCAGCGCCTCGGAAATCCGCGTGCTATGGGGAGCGTCCAGCAGCGCCACAAACGCCGGATGCGTTTCCACAAACACGAGATTTAGCGTTATCAGATGATCCACCAGCCTCCGCGGATTCACCGTCTCCAGCTTTTCCTCCAGTTTCCCGCAGGATTCGTCGTATTCCTTCGCATAGCGGTTTCTCAACGCCGCGGCCAGGGCCGCCTTGTTCGGAAAAAATTGATAAAGAGAGCCGATCGAGGCCCCCGCGCGCCGGGCCACCGCGCTCATCGTCGCCGCTTCATAGCCGTGTTCGGCCAGCACCGCCTCGGCGGCGTCCAGCAGCTCCGCCACGCGCCGCCGGCCGCGCAACTGCCGCGGGGACTTGGGCCGCCGGTCCCGGTGCGGGCAGGAGGAAATGCGAGGACACTCTCACATTTTAACAGCCTCGGGTAGGAAAACTCCGGCGTAAGAAATCGCGCCGGCCCGCCGATCAGCGCCTATGGACAGAGTCCTCAGCCAGCAAGAGATCGATGACGCCTTCCGCCATGCGCACCGGCGCGCGCTCAGCGACGACGGCCGCAGCGAACCCTACGACTTCCGCCGCACCGACCGCATCGCCAAGGATCAGCTCCGTACGATTCATCTGCTGCACGAAAACTTCGCCCGCAGTCTCGCCTCCAGCCTCTCGGCCTATCTGCGCTCCTACGTGGTCGTCAACCTGATCTCGGTTGAGCAGCTTTCCTTCAACGAATTCAAACAATCGCTGCCCTCGCCCACCAGCCTGGTGGCGATGAACATGCGCCCGTACGACGGCAGCGCCATTTTGGAGATCAATCCCTCCCTGGTGTTTCCGATCCTGGAGATGCTGCTCGGCGGCAGCGGCAAAGCGCCGACCAAAATCGATCGCGAGATCACCGATATCGAGCAGAGCGTCATGGAAGGACTGCTGCGCGTGATCCTCAACGATCTGCGCGCCGCCTGGATGGCCGTCGCCGCCATCGACTTCGGCATCGAGAGCCAGGAAACCGAGCCGCAGCTTCTGCAAATTATGGCGCAGAACGAGGCCGTGGTGGCCATCAGCATCGAGGTGCGCATCGGCGAAACCTCGGGCCTGATGAATCTGGGCATCCCCTCGATCATCGTCAAAATGCTGCGCAATAAAATCGACGCGCATCGCACCGTCCGGAAAACGCAGTCCAGCGGCGACGAGCATCTGCGCGTGCTGCGGCTGGTGCGTCCGGCGCGCCTCCGGCTGGAGGCGCGGCTGGAGGGGCCCAAATTAAGCGTCGCCGAGCTGCTGCGTCTGGAACCCGGCGACCTGCTGGTATTCGATTTCCCCCTCCACCGGCCCCTGGATCTGACCGTCAACGGCGCCCTGAAATACGACGGAGAAGTGATCGCGCTGGGGAGAAAGCGCGGCTTTAAAGTAAATCAGCCCGTACCGCGCGACTAGCCTGCCCTTGCCGGCTCCCCAACGCTATACCGGGCACCCGCGGATTTCCCGCAAGCCGCCGCATTCCTGTTAGGGGGAACGCGCGCCGTACCCCCTAAGCAGGAACGCCCGGTTTGGTGTCCACCGGCGGTTCCGCTAGAACGAGAACCGCGCGCCGATGCGGAAGATGCGCGGCGGCAGAATCGTGGTCGGCGACTGGAAGCCTTCATACAGCACCTTCTGGCCGTAGTACGGATTGCCGACCACATTCACCACGTAGCTCCGCTGCGTCACCACGCTGCTCTCCGAGTTCGGATTGTTAGAGTTGAACACGTTGAACAGGTCAAAGAACAGGCTCAGCCGGTAGCGCTCGTGGAAGTGCAGGTCCTTCTGGAAGCGCAGGTCAAATACGTAGAGGTCCGGATTGCGGTAGGCGCCATAAGGCGCCAGCGGAACGTAAACCGTGCCGATGTTCAACCCCCGCACGGCGTAAGTTTCCAGCAGCGGCGCGCCCTCCTGCATGCGCAACACCGGCGAAATCTTGATCCCCCACGGAGCCATGTAGGTTCCATCCACGTGTGAGGTCCATTGGCTGTAGCTCTGATGGCTGTTAATCGCCTGATCCGGATTGGTCGGGACACCCAGGTTCGGCGTGCCGGCGCTCGAAACCGCTCCTTGGCCGCAACTGCTGCAAGAGCCGGTTTCGCCCTGGCCGCCGATGTTGGAAGTGGTGTGCGTCCAGTAGAAACTGCCCACCGCCGTAAACCTCTGCGACATCCGCTTGTTGATCGTAAATTCGAAGTTGCGGTAAATCGCGTTGTTGCCGTCGGGGCTGGTAATCTCGGTCCGCGCTCCAGGGATGTTCGCCTTCGGCACATCGTACATGGTGAGGGTGCGTGTGGTGAGAACATTGCCGTGCGAATCCCACGTCGCCGGCACCTGCACCGGAACCGTGAGAGTGAACAGATTGGGCGTCAGGCTGGCGTTGATGTACTCCCAGGCGTGATGAAGCTCGCGGAAAATGAATCCGCCTTCGATAGAAAGCGAGTTGCTGATCTGATGCTGAACCACCACACCCATATCGTCGAAGCGCTCATCCTTGAGATTCGGCGAAACGGTCGCCGCCGTCGCCAGCGACGGAGCGCCAACAATCCCATTGAGCTGGCTCAAATTAAACGGCGCGTTGGTGGGATTGTTCCAGTTGAAGGTCGCCGTGGCGGACTGCACCGGATTAGTGGCCGCCGCAATGCTCGTCGAAGGATAGCTGTAGTAGGAGCCATAGCTCAGTTTCAAAATGGTCCGGCCCTTCCCGGTGAGATCGTAGGCCACGCCCAACCGCGGCGCGAAGTCGTGCGGGAAGGTGGAGACGGTCTTGCTCGGGAAGGCGCCGTTTACCAGTCCGGAAGCGACCGGCAGCGTCACTCCATCGAGCGGCTGGCCGCCGTAGAAGAATCCGCAGAACTCGCAGTCGGACCGCAGCACGGCGTTGCGGTACCCGGAACTGTAATAATCCCAGCGCACGCCGGCGTTCACCGTCAGCCGCTTGCCGATCTTGAACTGATCGGTCAGATACAACCCGTGGTGGAGAATTTCGGAAACCTGAATGCGCGGCTGATTGGTGATCTGCACCTGGTACGGAGTGGAGAAATCCGGCAGCCCCGCGGCGCTGTTGAAAATCTCGGTGACCCCGCCCACCGGCGCGTAGTATTGGTCGTTTTCGATCTCCCGCTCGTAGAGATAGCCAAACCGGATCTGGTGGCTGGTCCCCAGGAATTTATCGAGGAAGTAGCTGCCGGTCGGCTCGATCTGATAGCGGCGCGGATCGAGGCGAACTTCCGGATAAGCGCCGGCCAGATCGCCCGAAGCCAGCTCCATCATCCGCGGCGCCAGTTGCCCCACCTTCACCGGCGGCAGCGTCTGAGCGCAGGGACACCCGGGCGTGCCCGGATCCCCCGGAAACGCTCCGTAGGGAACCTGCGGGAAGTTGTAGCCCCAGGTGCCGACCAGAATGTTGGTGAAGAATTTTGGCGACCACACCGAATTCCACTGCACATTGCCGACCCAGGCTTCCGCCTTCTGATAATACATCGCGTCTTCGTAGTCGCCCGCCGCAAGGCTCCGCTGCGGCTTCAGGATCGGGTTCCACTGAATGTAATGGGAGAGCCGCTGATTGGGATTGATGTTGCCCGTCAGCTTGTATGTCGCGTTGCGGTCATAGGCGTAGGAAGGAACCGTTCCCGGATTCTGAATCGGCGCGCCGACCACCCCGAACGCGACCGTCTGATCGCGCAGCGAAACGTAAAACCACCACTTGTTCCGGATGATGGGGCCGCCAAAGTCGCCGTTCGGATCGAAATACGTGTGCAGCCGCTGGCCGTATCCGGCGCCTTGCAGAATCTGCGCCTGGCTGATGTTGTGACCCTGAAAGTTCGGATTCTCGTAGTCGAAATACACGTCGCCGTGAAACTCGTTCGTTCCGGTCTTGATTACGGCGTTGATCTGGTTGCCCGGAACCGGCATGGATGCGTCGTTATTCGCCGTGCCGACCGTGAACTCCGTAAAGGAGCCGTAATCGAAATAGAATCCGGCGCCGCTCGTGCCTTCACTGGTGTTGATTCCGTCGATCATGACGCGGTTCTGGCCACCGTAACCGTAGGATTGATACGGCACCTGGTTTCCGACCGCCGAGCCGCCGACGTCCAGCGTCGCGTTGGTCATTCCCGGCGTCAGCCCGATGATCGACCACATGTCGCGGCCGTTGGGAATCTCGTTTAACTGCTGCAAATTGAATCCGCCCTGCACCGTCACGTTCTGCGTGTCCACCAGCGGCGTCTCGCCGGTGACCGTGATCGTCTGCTGCTGCGCCGACGGCGTCAGCGTGACGTTGATCGTCGCCGTGAAGCCCAGCGTGACGTTGACTTGATCCCGCACCAGGGTGGCGAAGCCGGGAGCTTCGTAGGTGATTTTATAAATCCCGATGGGAACGTCCGGGAAACGATACGTGCCCTGATTGGTCGTGTTAAAAACCTGCTGGCCTTGCAGCGCCGGGCTGGTGATCGTCACCTTCACGTTGGGAATCGCCGCGCCGGTGCTGTCGGTCACCGTGCCATTGATCGCGCCCGCGTTCGTGGCGAGCTGCTGGGCCAACATCGCCGCGCTGAGCGCCATCACGCCCAGCGCCAACTTCATTCCGAATCCAGACAACTTGGCTGTACTCTTCTTCTCGCTCAAAGACACTGAACAACCCCTTTCAATCTCGTCGTGGATGACCCGGTGATCAACACACCGACACTTGGGGTTAGTCTGTGAGATCGTTGTCGGGATTGCAACATAGTCCTCAAAGTATTGAGGTTGCGGAGGGGCGGCTGCGGATCCGCATATTCCGCGAAATGTCGTGGCCGGCCACCTGCACCAGAGCCACCAGATCCTTCAGCTCACGCCACACCGGCAAGCCGACCGGACCCGCCACCGCCACCGCGGCCTTAACGTTGCCGCTCGCATCGGCAATGGGCGCCGCCAGGGCGCGTACCCCCACGAACTCCTCCTGCTCGGAGACGGCAAACCCGGCGCGGCGGATTGATTGCAACTCCTCGCACAGCTTCAGCTTGGAGACGATCGTGTGGGGCGTGCGCTTGGGCAGCTCCCGCGCCAGAAACACCTGCAACTGCTCCTCGGGCAAATGCGCCAGCAGCATCTTCCCCATGGCCGTCGAATACGCCGGATGCTCGGTGCCCAGATCGATCTCTGGACGGATAAAATCGGGACTTTCCACCTGCTCTACCACCACCATCCGCCAGCGGTCCAGCATCCCCACGTAGCTGGAAAGCCGCGTCTCATTGGTCAGCCGGTGCAGCACCGGCGCCGCCGAGTGATGAAAGCCAAGCACGCGCAACACCCCGGAGGCCAGCGAAAGCACGCGCATACCGATCTCGTATCTGCCGTTTGGCTGCCGCCTGACGTATCCCTCGCGCTCCAGCCGCTGGAGAATGTAGGACGCGCTGCTGGTGGCGATCTGAAGAAGCTGGCTGATTTCCTTATTGGTCAGACCACTGGGAGAATGGCCGATCATGTCCAGAATTTTCAGTGCCCGCTCCAGGGAGTTGCTGGGACCGGTATCCGGTGCGGTCATCGAGAGCCTGTGGGTGGAGATTCCAGCCGATACGGCTTTTCTCACGTCCGGCTAGAAACTGTATCACGAGAATAAGCCCGATTGCAAGGTTTCGACGAACTTCGCCAAAAAGGCGTTGGTGCGCTGCGCGTCGAGCACCCGATGATCGATAGTCAAGGTCACGTACATCATCGGCCGCGCCTCAATTCTGCCCTCCACCACCACTGCCCGGTGCTGCAACTTTCCCGCTCCCAGCACCGCCGCCTGATCATGAGGAATCACGATGGGCGCCGCCAGCAGGCTCCCGCTCACCCCGTGATTGGAAATGGTAAAGGTGCCGCCGGCGACCTCTTCCGGCGTAAGCGCGCCGGCGCGCGCTCTGTCGGTCAGCTCGCGCAGCCGCGCGGCGGTCTGCTCCAGCGTCAACTCCCGCGCGCGGTGAATCACCGGAACCATCAGGCCGCCTTCCACGGCGGTGCCGATGCCGATGTTGAAATCCTCGAAAATCTCCAGGCCTTCTTCGTGCCAGCGAGCGTTCGCCTCGGGAACCTCGGCCAGGGCGGCCACTGCCGCGCGGACCAGATAAGCCGTGATCGAGGGCGGCTCGCCCGCCGCCCGGCGCGTTTCGCGATCGGCCAGAACCCGGCTCAGGTCGGCCTCAAACACCGCTGTGACATGCGGCGCGGTTTGCATCGACCGCGCCATGTGCGAGGCGATGGCGCGCCGCATCGGCGTGTGCGGAACCATGCGGCTGGCCGGTTTCGCGCTCCCCTTCCGCTTTTCGATAAAGTCGGCCACTTCCTGATAGGTCAGCCGCTTGCCTCGCCCGCTGGAGGGAATGGCGGAGGGGTCCAGGTTGTGCTGCTTGAGCAGCCGCCGCACCGCCGGCGTCAACCCCGCCGCATCGGCGGATTCCGCCGGCGCCTCCTTTGGCTCTGGCCCGGCGGCCGGGCGCTCCTGTTCCGCCGCAGCATCGGTCCGGATTCTCGCCAGAACGTCGCCCGGCGCCACCGGCTCGCCTTCCGCCTTGAGGATCTCGGCCAGCACGCCCGCCGCCGGCGCCGGCACTTCCATCGAAACCTTGTCCGTGCTGATCTCCACGATCGGCTCATAGGCGCCCACCCGGTCGCCCGGCTGTTTCAGCCAGGAGGCCACGAACGATTCGGTTCCTTCCTTCTGCTCGGCGAACATCCGCACATCAATGACGGCCATGGGATCCTCAATTTCTCCTGATACAAAATCATCGTATCAAGCGCGAATCTGTATCGATTCAGCCGCCCCCGGAGGAACCGGCAGTCCGCCGAAGCGGTCCTGAAAATAGGGCGCCGGCCGCGCCACCGCCGCCGGCCCCAGCACGCGGCGCATATGCCGCTCCGAATCGAGATACGTCAAATGATACAGCGAGCGGCACAGTTCGTAGGCCTTTCGCCCCGGCCAGTCGTCTGGCAGCAGCTCGGCCGGCAGCCGCGGATCGTGCAGCAGAACCCGCCGGAAGGAGTGGATCAGCAGGGTGCGGATCACAAACGCCTGCTCCGGCGCGATCGCGCCTTCGCGCGGCATCATCCCCAACAGCGCGCCAAAGCGCCGGATGAACTTCCCGTAGGCCGCGGAGACGCCGCGCAGCTCCCAATGCCGGTCGATCATCCGCCGCAGCGAGCCGCGGCCAGCCGGCTCCAAATCCCGCGCCGAGCACAGCGCGATCTTCCCCGCCGCGCCGGCCCGCTCCGCGATCTCTTCCACCGCCCGCCGGTCCCCCGCCGGCCGCGCAAAGGTCCCCGGCGCGATCCTCCGGAAACCCTCCCAGGCCAACTCCCGCCGCAGCACCGCGCGCACCTTGGGCGGAACTTCGGCCGGCGGCACGATCACCATCATCCACTCGCCGTTCCAGCGCCGCTCGCTGGCGAAATAGATCCGGTCGTGCGCGCGCTCAAAGCGCCTCCGCCCGGAAGCGGTGAAACTGTAGCGGCTCTGCCGGCCGTGCCGCTCGGCCACCAGCCACTCTTCCTCCACCAGGCGGAATACGCTCGACCGCACCAGCCGCTCGTTGACCCCAAAGGGGCGCAGCAGATCGATGAGCGACCGCAGCCAGATCGATTCGCCGTGCGGCGCGATCGAGTCGCCGAAAATGGTCACCACCAGCGATTTGGCGCGCGGCGGATCGGACGCCAAAAATTTCGGTATCCAGGCCTCAAGCGGGGTTGCGCGCTTCATCTTGAAAAATTTTCGCGCAATCGCCGCCGCGCGGAATCCACACGTGCGGCCACTCCAGACGCCGCCGGGCCTTGCGCGCGGCCCCGCTTACAGCTTCGCCTCGGCGCCTTCGTCCTGGCCCGCTTCGTCCTCCCCGCCGGCGCCCCGCTCCTTGGGCGTGTAATAGGAATGATAGTAGGTGTACTTGCTGTACAGCTCTCCGCGGCGGGCCCCGTTGACCACGATCCCCAGCACGTTATTGTTGCACAGCGATTGCATCGCGCGCGTCACCGAATCGATCGTCGTATGGCCGATGCGCACCACCAGCAGCGTCCCGTGGCACAGCGTCGAAAGCAGGTTCGCGTCGGCCGCAAACAGCAGCGGCGGGCTGTCCAGAATGATCCAGTTGAACAGCGACGGCAGCCGGTCGATCAGCAGCTTCACCTCCCGCAGGTTCAGCAGCTCCAGCGGATTGATCACCGCCTCGCCGGCCGGCAGCAGGTACAGGTTCATTCCGGCAATCTTGCGCATGGCTTCGTGCAGCGCGCACTTGCCCAGCAGGTAATCGGTGATGCCCGGGCTGCGCGTGGTGCCGAACAGAGTGTGCATCACCGGACGGCGGAAATCAAAGTCCGCCAGCAGCGTCGGATTGTTCGCCAGGTGCGCTTCGGCCAGCGCCAGATTCGCCGCAGACAACGATTTTCCCTCGGCCGGCGAGGCGCTGGTCACCACCACCGAATGGATCGGCTGGAGCGTCTTCATATGGTTCAGCCGCGTGCGCAGCGTGCGGAACTCCTCCATCGGCGCCTCGTGCGGGCGCGAGACGTCGATCAGCAGCGAATCCGCGCCCGGCTCGAACGACACCTCCTGCACCTTTTCGAGAAGATCCGCCAGATTGGGGCCGCCGTCGAGCACCGCCGCAGCGGCGCGGCCTTCGCCGTTTCCCGCCGGCGGGCGGCCCACCGGCGGCGACAGCGTGCCGGACTGTTCGGCGCGCCGCAAAGCATCATGCACTCGGCTCATTTCAAATTCCTCCGAAATTACGTCTTCGATACGTAGTAATACACGACCGACCCGGACATGATCACCACCGCCGCCAAGCACGCCGTCGTCCATCCCAGCCAGGCCAGACGCTTGCGGCGCCGCACCACGAAGTCGTTTTCCAGCAGCGGAATGCTGCCTAAAATCGCCATCTGCGTGTAGGCCCGGACGTCCTTCAGATTCTTGAGCGAGGTATCCTTCATCTCGCGCGCGCCGGCGATCACCAGCCCCAGGATCAAGCCAAGCGCGGCGCCCACCGGGATCACCACATAGCGCTTGGGCTGGGTCGGCGTGCTCGGCAGCGACGCCGGATCCAGCAGCTCCAGCGTCTCGCCCTGCTTGCGATTTTCCATCTCCTGCGCCACCTGCGCCTTGTCCAGCTTGGCCTGGGCGTCGGCGTAGCGCTGCTTGGCCAGGTCGCGGTCCCGCAGCAGATCGGTGTACTCCTTGTCCCCGATCGGCACCTGCTCGATGCGCGACTGGTAGGACTTGATCCCATCGGAGGCGCGCTTCATGTTCTTGTTGTATTCCTGGATCTCCAGGTCCTTGGCTTCAATCTGCGCCTGAATCTGCTTGATTTGCGTGTCCAGAGACCGTTTTTCCGCGGCGATGGCCGGTGGATCCGGCCGCGGCGCCGCCGGAACTTTCGCGTTCTTGGCGTCCTGCTGCTTCTTCTCTTCGGTCTCCTGGAGAATTTCCGCGCGCTTCTGCCGCAGCGCCTCCAGCCGGCCTTGCGCGTTCTGAACGTCCGGATAGGCGTCGCTGTAGCGCTGCCGCATCACCCGCAGGGCGTCCTGCACGGCTTCAATGTCGCGGTCCACCTCCGCCAGCCTTTCGTTGCGCTCCGCCACGGCCGCCGTCGGCTCCGGCTCCTGTTTGTTCAGCTCCGCCAGCCGGTCCCGCAGAATCCGCAGATTGGATTCCAGTTGGAGCTTGTCCTGATTGGCGCGGCTGATGGCCGTGTCAATCGCCGTCACCTGCGCCTGAAGCGCTTGCAGCGCCTGCATCATGCCCTGCACCTGATCCGGAAGGCGGCCGTTGTTTTTCAGCTCGAATTCCGTGAGCCGGTTCTCTACCGCGTCCAGCTCCTTTTTGGCCGCGGCCACCTCGTCCTGCATGAACTGCGTGGTCTCAAACGTGGCGTTGGTGCGGTTGCGCTGGCTGATCTCGGTAAAGCGCGCCACCAGATCCTGCGTCACCCGCTGCGCCATATACCGGTCCGAATAGGTGAACTGCACAGCGAAGGCGGGGACGGTCCGCGCGGCGCTGGTCTGGCCCACCACGTTCACCGCGATGTTCTTGTTCATCGTGTCGATGACGTCTTCGATCGGCTCGCGCGCCCGTTCGCGCTTGTACAGATCGTAGGTGTTAATAATGGTGGTGAGCACCGCGCGGCTGCGCACCTCCTGCTCCATCGCGTTCAGCCGGTCGAAGATCTGCTGGTTTACCGAGCTTTGCACCATCGACTCCGGAATCTGCTGGGGCTTGATCATGATCACGGCTTGCGAGACATAGCTGTCCGGCCACAGGTAGGCTCCCACCACGCTCGTCACCAGACAGAACAAAAACGGCCCGAAAATCCAGCTCTTATGGCGCCGGACAATATCGATATAATCCTCGACGTCGAGCGGCCGCCGGGCGACGCTCAAACCCTCGGTAGGCTGCATGCGGCTCCTCCGGAATTACTTCACATACACCGTGTCCCCGTTTTCGAGGATCACGTTCTGATTCTTCTTGGATTCGCCATGCTTGACGAAATCCTTGTAGTTAAAGTGCAGCCGCGTCTTTCCGTCGGCCCGCAGAATCACAATGTCTTTATCGTTGGCGAAATCGCGGAAGCCGCCGGCGTCGTTGATCGCGTCGAACACCGTCTTTTTCACCACCAGCGGGAATCGCCCGGGATGGTTCACTTCCCCCGTCACCGTGTAGCTTTTGCTGTTCACCTGGAGCACTTCCACGGTGACGTCGGGCTGCTTGATGTACTCCGAGATGGCCTGCTTGAGCTGCGCCGCCAGCCGGTCCGGCGTAAGGCCGGCCGCCTGCACGTCGCCGATCAGCGGCATGGTGATCTTGCCATCCGGCCGTACCCCCTTGACCCCGCTGAAATCCTGATCTCTCCAAACCTTGACGGCGATGATATCCTCCGGGCCGATCACATACGTCTTGGGATCGATGGGCAGCCCGGTCGCGTCGGGCGCCAGCGTCGCCGGCGGCTTCGGCGCTTCGTGCACTTCCGGCGGCGGTGGGGCGGTATCCGGCCGGCCCGTCTGCTGCGCCGGCGCCAGCGCGCCGGAAACCATCAGAACCGCCAACGTCCATCTTCGAACCACGGCCAAAATCCTCCAACCGCCGCACACTGCGGCAAATTATTCATTATACAGCGTGAATACATCCGCGTGGGCGTTTCCCGCCCAAAACCGCAGCCTGCTATCATCGATCAAACTCGATTTCCCGGCACGCGTAAAGTAACTACCGTACTGGGAAGGGATATAGGACCGTTACTTTTATCGTCCGGAACATCAAAATGCAATACTTCTTGGCCAAAACCGACCCGGAAACGTATTCCATCGACGATCTCGAGCGCGACGGCAAAACCATCTGGGATGGCGTAACCAACCCGCAGGCCGTCTACGTCATCCGACGGATGCGGCCGGGCGATCGCGTCTTTATTTACCACAGCGGCAGCGGCTCGGGCATCGTCGGAATGGCTGTCGTTCGCTCCGAGGGCCGGCCCGACCCTAAAAATCCCAAATCCGCGGTGGCCGACTTCGAATTCGCCTGCCGTCTGGATCCTCCGGCGACCCTGGCCGAAATTAAGGCGTCCAGGAAATTCGACGACTGGGCTTTGGTGCGCCAGGGCCGGCTTTCCACCATGGAGGCTCCGGAAAAATTTGTCGAGTGGATGAGGGCCCGATATCCACGCCAGAAAATCTAGCAGCCAAGCCAGTTGGGGCGATTCAGAACGGGCGCCGCATGGCGGGGAGCCGCGGCGTCCGTTCCCTGGTTCGGAGGATACTGTGTTGCCAAGTTAGTGCAAAGCGGGCGGAAAAATTCTCAGAGAAGTTGTGACGCCCCCTCGGAGGCCACACAGACGTGGATCTCCGGGCGCCGCCCGAACTTCTCCGAATATTTCTCCACCAGCGCCGATTCCAGCGCCGGCAGCGCCTCTTTCCGCAGCAGATTCACCGTCGATCCGCCGAAGCCCGCTCCGGTCATCCTCGCACCCAGAACGCCCGGAACCGATAGCGCGGCTTCCACCAGAAAATCCAGCTCGGCGCAGCTTACCTGGTAATCGTCGCGCAGGCTGCGGTGGGATTCGATCAGTGTGATGCCCATTTTTTCGACATCGCCGCGCTCGGCCGCCGCGGCGAACTTCTCCACCCGCGCGTTTTCCGTGATCACGTGGCGCGCGCGCAGCAGTGGAGCGCCGGCGAGTTCGCTCAGCCGGCTCGCGGCCGCCTGGCGCAGGCTTTTCACGCCGAGAACCCGCGCCGCCTCGGCGCACTCCTCCACGCGCCGGCGGTAGGCCGAATCGCCCAGTTCGTGCTTGACCATGGAATTGGCGGCCACGATCGCGATCCCTTCCGGCAGCCGCACTTCCCGGAACTCCAGCGAGCCGCAGTCCAGCAGGATCGCCGCGCCGGCCCGTCCCCGCGCCGCCACGAATTGATCCATAATCCCGACCGGAACGCCCACGAAGCCGGCCTCGGCGGCGCGCGCCAGTTGCGCCAGCTCCAGCGGATCGCGCGGCCCTCCCAGCGCCAGCGCTACCGCTACGCCCAGCGCGGCCGAGGAGCCGAGCCCGCCGCCCAGCGGAACCGTCGACCAGATCAGCAGGTCCTGCGCCGCGATCGTTGCTCCGCGGCACGACAACTCCCACGCCACGCCGGCCACGCGATCCGACCAGTCCCCGCGGCGCCGGAGGTCGCGGATATTTGCTACCGGCCATTCGGCGGAGCTGGCCAGCTCCTCGGAATAAACGCGCAGCAGCCCGGTGGAGGACGGCGCCGCGGCCACCACGCACTCAAGCTGGATCGCCATCGGCATCACCAGCCCCAGGTTGTAATCGGTGTGCTCGCCGATCAGATTCACCCGGCCCGGCGCTCTCCAGGCGCGCGGCGCCGCGCTTCCCGGATAAATTTCGCGAAAGCGCTTCAGGATCGCTTCCAGGCGAGCCACAGCATCGCTCCGGCGAACGCCAGCATCGCCGCGCCCGAATAAAGATTCACCGGCGCGTCGGTCAGCGCGGCGCGCGCGCCCGGCAAAGCAACCAGAATGATTCCCAGAATCGCGAAGAAGATGCCGATCGGCACGCGCAAATCGATCATCGTTTTCACCAGAAAATCAGATTCAGCGCCACCAGCGCCGCGCCCACGATGATCGCCAGCGGAGCGGGGCGCTTGTACCAGGGCTGATGCTTATCCTGCGGAATTTCCGTCACGCCGTAGACCAGACCACGCAGCTCCTCCACCGGCTTTGGCGCCGTCGCCAGGCTGATCAAGACCGTCACCAGAAAACAGGTCGTCCAGGCGAAAATGGCGATCAAGAAATTTTGCGCCATGGTCGACGGGAACGAATGCAGATTCGCGATCCAGCCGCCCTTGCTTTCGGCAACGGTCAATCCGTGGGTGAGCGCGGCGGCCGCGGTTCCAGCCACCAATCCGGTGAACGCGCCGTGGCCGGTGGCGCGCTTCCAAAACATTCCTAACAGAAATGTTGCGAACAGGGGCGCGTTGACGAAGGAAAAAACGAGCTGCAAAACGTCCATGATGTTGTTGTACTGGCGCGCCAGATAGGCGGTGGCGATGGACAGCGCGACCCCACCTGCCGTGCTGGCGCGGCCCACCCACAGGTAATGCCGGTCCGGCGCGTGCCGCCGGATATGCCCCTGATAAAGATCGTAGGTGAACACGGTGTTGAAGGCGGTGACGTTGCCCGCCATGCCGCTCATGAACGACGCCATCAGCGCCGTCACGCCCACCCCGAGCATGCCCTCCGGATAGAACTTCGCCATCAGGGTGGTCAGCGTCTGATCGTAATCGAACCCGCCGTCTTTCAGCGGAAGCGTGTAACCGGCGCCCATGTGCATCAGCGCCAGCGCGGCGATTCCGGGAACGATCACGATGAACGGCATCATCATTTTGGGAAACGCGGCGATCAGCGGCGTGCGCCGCGCCGCCGACATCGAATCGGCGGCCATGGCCCGCTGCACCACCAGAAAGTCGGTGCACCAGTAGCCGAACGACAACACAAACCCCAGGCCCGCGATCAGCGAAAACGCCTCCACGCCCATCGGATTTTGCGAGGTGTTCGCGGTATATCGCCAGATGTGGGTCATCACCGGAGGCAGTTGCGCGGCCATCGCGCGCCAGCCCCCGCTGCGCGCCACCGCCAGAATCGCCAGCGGGGCAAACCCCAGCACGATCAGGAAAAATTGCAGCACCTCGTTATAAATCGCGCTGGTGAGGCCGCCCAAAAACGTATAGATCAGAACGATCGCCGCCGAAAGCAGCACGCTGCGCGTGAAATCCCAAGCGAGGACCAGCTCGAACAATTTTCCCAGCGCGTACATGGAAACGCCGGAGGAAAACAGCGTCATCACCGCGAAAGTGGCGGCGTTCAGCGCGCGCGTCTTTTCGTCAAAGCGCAGCCGCAGATACTCCGGAACGCTGCGCGCGCGGCTGCCGTAGTAGAACGGCATCATGAACACGCCGACGAACATCATCGCCGGCACCGCGCCCAGCCAATAGAAATGCGCGGTCATCAGCCCGTACTTGGCGCCGGAGGCGCACATGCCGACCACTTCCTGCGCGCCCAGATTGGCCGCCAGAAACGCCAGGCTGGTGATCCACACCGGAACCGAGTGGCGCGAGGTGAGAAAATCCTCGCTCGATTCCATCTTCCGGCGCAGCATCGCGCCGATCGCCAGAACGAAAAGGAAGTACAGCGCCAGGATCCCGTAATCGATCCAGCCAAGCGGCATGCAATTTCACTCTAGCGTAAGGCTCGCGATTAATGAAAAATGCTCTTCGGGATCATGGCGTGGACGCCTTTGGTTCCGTCCACCAGTTGGGTAATCTCGAAGTCCACGGCCACGCTGGCCAGCGCGTACGCCTCTTCGCGGCTCAGATGCTTCTGCTCCACCAGAAAATCGACGGTCTCCATGGCGCAGATCCGCGCGGCTTGCGTCAGATCCTGGTCAATCCCCATGGTGATCCAGTGCGTCGGCGTCTCCGCGCGCGGCCACTTCAGGTGCATGTCCTTGCGCAGAATGAATTGAAACACGCCCGTCAGCGACGTCTCCATCGCGGTGATGTCGATCTCGCCGTTGCCCATTCCCGCGTGCCCGTCGCCGACCTCGAACAGCGCCCCGGCCGCGTGCACCGGAATGAACAGCGTCGTCCCGGCCACCAGTTCTTTATTATCCAGATTGCCCGCGTGAATTCCCGGCGGCGAGCTGCTCACCTTGCCCATGGACTCCGGCGGCGCCACGCCCATGCTCCCGAAGAACGGACGCAGCGGGATGTCGATACCCGGCGCAAAGTGCGCCACCATCCGGTTCCGGTCCAGCGGAATGATGCGCGTCACCCGGCGCGGAAAAAGATCGGATAAGAATCCTGCCGTGGTGTTGAAGGCGTAGTCGGCCCGCAGGCGAATCTCCCGGATCCGCACCTCCAGCACGTCGCCGGGCTGCGCGCCCTCGATGGCGATTGGCCCGGTGAGCGGATGGCCGCCCGGCCCGCGTTTTTCGCGCGGGATCTCGGCGTAGTTGCGCAAGATATCCGGCTCGATCTGATCCTCTTTCATGCCCGCGCGCTCCAGCGTCTGCGGATTCGCCACCGAAACGCAATCGATTGTCACCGTGTCGCCCGATTTTATGGTCAGCACGGGCTTGGCCTCCGACCAGTAATAACCCCAGGCGATATTTTCCGGAGTCGATTTGAGCTGGTAGTCGGCCGCCGACACGGCGCCGGCGAGAAGGCAGGCCAGGGCAAGTCGAATCATCTGGCTATCGTGACACAATTTTCCTCCCGATTGTGCGTTTGAACATTTAGGAGTAGATTAAGACGGATACGGAGGAGAAACGATCATGGCTTTTTGCGCAAACTGCGGATCGCAAGTGGAGGGAAGATTCTGCGCCCGCTGCGGCGCGCCCGTGGCGCCCGGAAGCGCGGCGACGGGACCCGAGGTGCCGCCGCCTGCCGCGCCCGCACCGGCCGGAGGCTTGTCGGATAACGTCGCCGCCGCATTGTGCTACCTGCTGACCATCGTCACCGGCGTCCTGTTCCTGGTGCTGGAGCCCTATAACAAGAACAAACTCATCCGTTTTCACGCCTTTCAGGCCATTTTCCTCGGCGTGGCTTGGTTCGTCGCGGTGATTCTTTTGGGCATCCTCACCGCTCCGCTGGCGTTCCTGGGCTTTTATCTGGTCTGGTCGCTCAGCCGGCTGGTATATCTGGCCTTCCTGGTGCTGCTCGTCGTGTTGATGTACAAAGCCTATAACAACGAAAAGTGGGTGCTGCCGGTGATCGGCCCGCTGGCGGAAAAGCAGGCGTAGCCGATTCGCCCGCCGTCGCGTCAAACTGGATACGTGCCGGAATCATACTCCTCGCGCGCGAGCCTCGGCTGCCGCCTCGGACTTTTGGCCGTTTGCGCAGCCCTCCAGGCCCAGCCCCGCATCGGACTGCTCGATTTTTACGGGCTTCGCCATGTCAGCGAAGCCAAACTGCGGGAGGCGCTGGGGGTCCGTGAAGGCGACCCGCTGCCTCCCTCCAAGGGCGATGCCGAGCAGCGCCTGGACGACGTCCCCGGCGTGATCGAATCGCACCTGGAGGCCGTCTGTTGCGATCAGGGCAAAATGATCCTCTACGTGGGCATCGAGGAGAAGGGCGCGCGCCGGTTCGAGACGCGCGAGCCGCCCGACGGCTCGGCGGACCTGCCCGTCGACGTCACCAACACGTATAAGCGCTTCCTCGCCGCCTCCGAGCTGGCCTCCCGCTACGGGCAGACCCGCGACGACCTCACCCACGGGCACGCGCTTTCCCAAAATCCGGAAACGCGCGAGGTTCAGGAAGAGTTTCCCGCGGTGGCGGCGCGCTACCTCGGCGATCTGCGCCACACCCTGCGCGACTCCTCCGACGAAGCCCAGCGCGCCATCGCCGTTTACGTCATCGCCTACGCCCGCGACAAACGCGATATCGTCAACGATCTGCAATACGCGCTGAAGGACGATGATCCCGGCGTCCGCCTCAACGCGCTGCGCGGATTAAAGGCGCTGGCCGTCTACGCGCAATTGAATCCGCAATCCGGCGTGAAAATCGAGCCGACCTGGCTCATCGAGATGCTCAACTCGCTCTCCTGGCAGGATCGCATGCAGGCCCTGGGCGTGCTGGAAATCGTCACCTCCAAGCCCGATCCGGATACGATGGATCAGATCCGCGAGCGCGCGCTCGATTCCCTGGTGGAGATGGCGCGCTGGAAGACCCTGGCCCATGCCCTGCCCGCGTTTCTGATGCTCGGCCGGGTGGCGGGCATGCCGGATGCGGCGGTGCAGGCGGCCTGGACCGCCGGCGAGCGGGAAACCGTGATCCAGGCCGCGCTGGCCTCCAAAAAGAAGAAGTAAAACGCGTCCCGTCCGCCCGCCGTCTGGATCACGCTATTTCCGATACCCGCGCCACAGATATTCGAGCGCTTCCGGCAGCGTCTGCTGCTTCACCGCCCGGTCGCCGTGCCCGGCGTTGCGCGCAAACACAAACTGATAATGATAATGCTTGGCTGCCAGCGCCTTGGCCATCCGCTCATTGGCCTCCACCCAGTCATGCATGTTGTCGCGCATGACGTTGGGATTGAACAGGTCGCGGTCGCCGACCTCCATCCACATCCGGATGGCCTTGCGCGGGCTGTTCGGAATCAAATCCTCGTGAAAGCCCCAGGCGCCGTGCGGAGTCTCCGCGTTCGGCGGCCATTGCTGATTGACAAACGTTCCCGAGTAGGTCAGCACGCGATGATACCACTCGTTGTGATACCAGGCCATCGCCAGCGCGCAAGAGCCGCCGGAGCTGGTGCCCATCGTTGCGCGGCCCTCGGGATCGCGCGTCAACTTCACATTGGCCTCTTTTTCGACGCGCGGCAAAACTTCGCTCTCGACGAATTCGGCGTAGCGGCCGGACATGGTGTCGTATTCCAGGCCGCGCTCGCTGCCCTGCGCGTCGCCGCCGCCGTTGCCGATCGAGATCGCGATCATCACTGGAACTTTGCGCCGGGCAATCAAGTTGTCGAGCGCAGTGAACAGCAGCATATCGGGACCGTCGGCCCCCACAATAAACGGCGCCGCCATTCCCGCGGCGTACTGCCGGGGCACGTAGACCGCGACCCGGCGGGTGTACGGGGCCGGATGACTCGTCGTCACGATCAGCTTCGCCGGATCGTTCGGGTCCGACGTGCCGAAGGTGCCCGGATCGCGCGCGATTCCGGGATAAATCCGGCTCTCTGAGCTCCGCATCACGAAGTTGTAAATCCGGCCTTGCGGAACGCCTTCCTGGACCGTCATCTCCGGGGCGGGACGGTGCGTGGGCCCGAGAATGAAGTTGCCGTCCTTATTCGGCGGAGCATTTTCGCCATCGGGAAGTTCCTTCGCGGCGACGTAGCCTTGTCCCCGCAGCGGATCGCGGACCGGCGGAGCCGGCCGCGGCGTTTGCGCCAAACCCGCCGAAATCAGAACCGCGCTCAAGAATCGCGACATATCGACTCCCCGCCGGCAGCGGTCTTCAAATGGTCGCCGGCCTTTACACCCGGCGGCTGCTGGCGTCGAACCAGCGCGGCGCCGGACCAACCCGTCTACGTGCCTTTTAACACTTCGGCGATGTCCTTCTCCGCAATCGCTCCCTCTTTGATCACCCGCCAGTACGGCTCGGTCACATCCACCGTGGTGGCCCCGCAACCCGTGATCAGGCCGCCGTCGAGCACCAGATCCAGGCGGCCGTCCATGGCGCCGAACACTTCGATCCCGCTGGCGCAGGTCGGGCTGCCGGAGAGGTTCGCGCTGGTCGAGATCAGCGGCTGGTTCAGCCGTTCCAGGATGGCGTTGGCGACCTTCGATCTGGACTGCCGCAGCGCCACCCGGCCGGTATTGCCGGTCACCCGCAGCGGCACCCGCGAGGAAGCCGGAGCGATAATCGCCAGCGGCCCCGGCCAGAAATGGCGAGCCAGCAGATAAAACCGCGAGGGCATCTCCTTGGTCAGCTCCTCGGCCATCAGCAGATCGCTGACCAGCAGCGGCAGCGAACGGTCCGCCTCGCGGCCCTTGGCTTCGAAAACGCGGCGGACCGCGTACAGATTCAACGGATCGGCGACCAGCGTGTACAGCGCATCGCTCGGAACGGCGATAACCCCGCCCCGGCGCACCACGGCCGCAGCGCGCTCGATGGCGTCTTCCGGCGGACGCTCGGCATCGATCTCAATCAGGTCGGTTGCCACGCGTTCTAGTGTAGCTTAAAGGTTCCGGCGTACGGTCCTAGGATTCCAGGTGCAGAATCCCGCGCTGAATGGCGATGGTGACGGCGTGGGTCCGGTCCGCCGCGCCGAGCTTTTCGAGAATATTCTGGATGTGCATCTTGATGGTGCCGCTGGCCGTCCCCAGCTTCTCGGCGATCTCTTTGTTGGCCATCCCGCGCGCCACCAGTCCGAGCACTTCCACTTCGCGCGGCGTCAGCGCCACCTGCGGGAAATATTCGCTCAACCGCTGGGCCACCTCGTGCGGCATCAGCCGTTTCCCGGAATGCACCGTACGGATGGCCCGGATCACGTCGGTGTGGACCATCTCCTTGAGCATGTAGCCGCGCACGCCGGCTTCCAGAGCGCGATAAATATCCTGATCGCCGTCATAGCTGGTCAGCGCGATAATCTTGGCCTCGGGAAATTCGCTGCGGATGGCGCGCGTCGCCTGCACGCCGTCCATCTCCGGCATGCGCAGGTCCATCAAGGTCACGTCCGGACGGGACTGCTTGAAAAGCTCGACGGCTTCCCGGCCGTTGCCGGCCTCGCCGACCAGCTCCATGTCGGCTTCATTGGCCAGAATCGAGGCGATCCCCTTGCGCACCAGCGGATGGTCGTCTACACAGAGAACGCGAATGGGAGTTTGCGGTGTCATGAGTGATTTTGCGGAGCCGGCAGCGTCACCGATACCGTGGTGCCGCGGCCCGGCGCGGTGGCCAGCTCCAGTTCCGCGCCGATGTGGCTGGCCCGCTCCTTCATTCCGATCAGGCCATAGTGGCCGTTCTTGGAGGAGCCGTTTTCCGGAAAGCCGCTGCCGTCGTCGCGCACGGAAAGCCGCAGCGCCTTGGGGGTGTAATCAAGCGCGACCTCCACCGTCCGCGCGCCGGAGTGCTTCACCGAATTGGTCACCGCTTCCTGCGCGATCCGGACCAGATTGTATTCCACATCCGGCGCCAGACCCGCCGGCCGGTCTTGCAGATTCAGCTTCAGCCGGATGTCCTTGGTTTCCGTGATCTGGCGCGCCGCCCGTTCAATCGCCGCCGCCAGATTCGACCGCCCGCTGCGCAAGCCCGCCACGCTCCGCCGCGTTTCCTTCAGGCAGGCGCCCGCGTCGGCGATGATCTCCTCCAGCGCGCCGCGCTCTTCGGCGGATTTCATCCGCCCGGCCAGCGCCTGCATCTCCATGGTGATGCCGGAAAGCCCCTGGATCAGCGTATCGTGCAGCTCGCGCGCGATGCGGTTGCGCTCGGTCAGAATCAGGTTGAACTGCTCGCGCAGCGTGCGGATGCGCAACTGATACGCCGCCCAGATCGCCAGCCCGAGCAGCGCCGCCACCATCGGCCAGAACCACGCGCGCTGATAATAGTGTGAGGCCAGCTCAAAACTGACCGCCGCGCCGGAGTCGTTGCAGGCGCCGTCGATGTTGCACGCCCGCACGCGGAACCGGAAGCTGCCCGGCGGAAGATTGGTGTAATAGGCTTCCCGCCGCGTGCCCGCGTTGATCCAATCGCGGTCATAGCCTTCCAGGATGTAGCTGAAGGTGATCCGCGTCGGCGAAAGATAGCTCAGCCCGGCGTAGGTGATTTCCACGTTCTTGCGGCCAGGAGCCAGCTTTGCGATCTGCGCCGGCGTCTCCCGCTCGCCGTTGACCGTGACGTCTTCGATCACCACCGGTGGCGGCGGCACGTTGCGTGTCAGATGACGCGGATCCAGCACGATCAGCCCCCGGATGGTGGAAAACCAGACCCGGTCGTCGTGCGTCACCGTCACCGGCGGCTGCACGCCGGATTTGCACTCGATCACCCGCAGGGCGTCGGTGGGGCTGTAGGGCGTGCTCGTGATTTTCTTTAAGTGGCCCGCGGCGAATTTGCGCAGATCGCTCTCCGGAACCCAGAAGATGCCCTTGCTGCACGCCATCCAGAGATGATCCTCAGCGTCCGCCGCCAGGCCGTAGATCTCGCTGTCGAACAGGCCGTCGCGCATCAGGAAGGTCGAGATCTTCCCGTTCTCGATCAGCCGCAGCCCCCCGCCGCTCATCCCGATCCAGATGGCGCCCGTGCGGTCGCGGTAAAACGAGCTGGCTCCACGCAGCGGCGCCCCGTTTTGCAATACCTCTTCCGCCTGGCCGCCGGCATAGGCCAGTACCGAGTTGGGCGTCGCCAGATAAATCCGCCCGGCGCCGTCCTGGCCCATCGCTGAAACCGGCGCGGAGACCGATAATCCCGCCGGCCGCGTAAAGGCGCTTTTGCGGAACTCGGCTACGCCTTTCGCCGTGCCCGCCCACAACGTCCCGGACCGGTCGCGCAGCAGGGAGCGAACATCGTCCGACGGCAATCCGTCGGCACGGGTATAGGTTCGCGCCACGCGCCCGTTCACCAGCCGGCTCAAGCCCCGGTCCGTGCCCACCCACAAGCCGCCGTCATCTTCGGCCAGAGCGTAGATAAAGTTCGACGGCAGCCCGTCCTTGACCGTCAGGGTGGTGAACTTACGGCCATCGAAGCGGCTGAGCCCCGCCCCCAGCGTCCCCACCCAGATATTGGATCCTCGATCCTCCAGAACCGGACCGGTGTCGTTGCTCGGCAGCCCTTCGTTTTCGGTGTAGGGAACCGCCCGGCCGTCCAGAAACTGATTCAGCCCGTGCTTGGTCCCCACCCACAAGCTGCCTTCCCGATCCTGCAAAATCGAATAAACGTTGCTCTGCGACAAGCCGTCGGCGGGCCGGAAGCTCACCGCTTCGCCGTTTCGCAGACGGCTAAAGCCGGCGCGCGTGCCGATCCACAGACTGCCGTCGGGGCTGGCGAAAAGGCTCAGAACCCAGTTATCGGAAAGCCCGTTGCGGATGGTCAGCAAACGCTCCCGGCCGTCTTTCACCTCTACCAGCCCTTCGGTGGTCCCGACCCACATCGTGCCATCCTGCTGGAAGGCGATGGCGCGGACGCCGGCGTCGGAGGGCATCGAGGCCAGCGGGCGCGGAACAAATTTCTGACCGTCCCATACCGCAAGTTTGGTGCTCTCGCCACCGGCCCAGAGTTTGCCGTCCGGACCCACCGCCGCCGCGCGCACCACCTCGCTCGACAGTCCGTCGGCGCGATGAAAAACCTGAATTTTGCCGTCCGCGAAGCGGACCAGCCCGGCGGTGGTGCACGCCCAGATTTCATTTCCGGCCGCAACGACGCACTGGATCGTATCCGAGGGCATGCCATTGGCCTGCGTGTAATGCATCACCGCGCCTGCATCCAGCCGGTACACGCCGGATTCATTGGTGCCGATCCACAGCGCGCCGTCCGGCGCCTGCGCCATGCCGCGAATCCAGATGTCGGCGGGCGCGCTCTTGTAAATATCCTCCAGCGTGCGGAAGCGCACGCCGTCGAACCGCACCACGCCGGTCTGCGTTCCCAGCCAAAGATAGCCGTCGCGCGTTTGCAGGATGGAGTAAATGGAAGCGTCCGGCAAGCCCTGCTGCACCTGCCAGATCCGGTGAACGTACTGGGTCAGCGTGCGGTTCGGCTCCAGCGCCTCGAGCGGCGCAAGAAGCGACACCGCTACCGCCAACAACACAAAGGGCCGCAACCGCATCCTTAATCCAATATTGTCTCGCAAAGCGATTCAATAGTAATGACGGCGGCGGCGTTCCCGATGTTAGCGGCCTGCCGTCAAAAGCCGACCCCGACGCCGGCGGAAATTTCGGTTTGCCACAGCGCGCCGGAGTTGTTAAAGAATCCAAAGCTCGGCTTGGGCGTGACATATTCGCGGGCGTCCAGCCGCGCGGCCCAGATCCCATGAATATGGACCTTCACTCCAGCCCCAAAATTCGCCCCGAATTTCGTCGATCCGTTATAAGACGAGCCGCCCGGCGGAACGAAATTATCAAACTGCACACCCGCCGTCAGAAATGGCCGCATCTTCGCGTCGGTTCCCGTGAACGGATAATACAGCGCGTTGAAGTTGCCCTGATGCATGTGCATGGACAACGAGAACGGCCCCGACCCGAGCGCGGCGGCCGCCGCCTGATCGAAGTTCAGCGACATGTGGTTGAACGAATAACCCACCTCGGCGCCGTAGTGATCCTTCACATTAAAGTTGAACCGGAAACTGAAGCGATAACCATTTCCCAGGGTGATGTCATTGGAGCCGGCGGTGGTAAACGGATTCAACGTGCCGAGACCAGCATTGCCATTAAAAATCGACCAACCGTAATTAAACCAGAATTCTCCGGCCTGCCCCCAGGCCATGGTGGAAAAACAGCCCATTGCCAACAGCAAAGGAAGTCTTTTCATGTTCCTCCTGATGCATTCGGTGAAACCGACGTTACATTTGCCCACATCAGAACCAGAAATTTCATGCGGCTCCGCACCTTCAAAAAAGTGATGAAGCACAACAGCCGCGGCGCCAGTCCCGAACCGATTTTATCGCGTTTCCCTGCCCGCGGTGTTCCTTCCCGCGGAAGAAACCTCCGGGACCTGGTCACACCTTGCCGGCGTCCGCCGCTTTTTGAATCCGGAGCACCTCCACATCGGAAACCGCGATCAGCCCTTCCTCCATCATCTCCTCCACCACGGGCAGAAGCCGTTGAACGTTTTCCGCGCTGTCCACGATTTGAATGACGATGGGCAGGTCGCGCCGGACCAGATGCGAGCGGTGAATCTCCGCCGCGCCGCCGTACCCTTCCAAGCCTCGAAATACGGTCGCGCCGGCGATCTTCAGCTCCCGGCACTTTTCGACGACGGCTTCATGCAAGGGTTTGCCCCGATAGCGGTCGCGTTCGGTGAAGTGCAGCCGCAGCAGCTTAGCCGGCTGGTAGGGCATCGGCATCCTCAGAAGAATTGGCGCGAACCAGCCGGACGATGTCGGCGTCCGAGACCACAATCAGCCCGTCCTGGAGCATCTGTTCGACCGCCTCGGCCGCCCGCTTCAGCTTTTCTTCGGATTCGACGACAGAGATCATGACCGGAAGATCGCGGGCGGCGTGAAAGAAGCTCTGCCGGTGTGTGTGGCCCTTGGCGCCGTAGCCCAGGATGCCACGGTACACCGTCGCGCCGGCGATGTCCATCATGCGCAGCCGCTGCACGATGGCGTCGTAGAGCGGCTCGCCCTGCCAGCGGTCCGCCTCGCCCAGAAAGATGCGCATCAGCTTGGCCTTGCCCGCCTTCCGGATGCGCGGCTGCGGGGCCTCCGCCGCGCGCCGGTCCTGCATGGCTGCCTTTACCACGGTGGTGTCCTGCACCTCGATCAGGCCGTCAGTGACCATCTCATAAAGCGCCGGGAGCAGCTCCTCCACTTTGGCCGCGGCCTCGACGAATTCGATGCGGATCGGGAGATGTTCGGCCAGGGCTTCCACCTTGGGTGTGTGGAGCACACGATGTGCTCCAAATCCGGCCAGAGCGCGGGTCGCCGTCGCCCCGGCCACGCCTTTGCGCATCAGAAACGACAGAATGGATTCATACAACGGATCGAGGCGCCGCTGCGTGTCTTCGTTGACGTAGATCGTAACCTTCTTCGCGGCCCCCTTGGCAAGCATGCCGCCTCCTTTTCTAGCTTTATACGCTCCGGATCACCGCTTCGCCGCGATCATCGATCCCAGCCAGACGGCGGCGTATCCCAGCGTCACGCTTCCCACAATGTTGAGCAAGCCGAGCCACCGGCCTCCGTCTTTCACCAGGCAGAACGTTTCCCACTCGAAGCTTGAGAAAGTCGTATAGCCGCCAAGCACCCCCACGACCAGCAGCAACCGCCAGTTGGGATGCGGCTCAAGCCGCTCGGTGAGCAGAGTCATCAGCAGGCCGATTAAGAACGATCCGGAAACGTTGATCGCGAAGGTCCCGAACGGAAACCGGGGACCCAGCCGGTTCATGACCGCCGCGCCAAAAATATAACGGATCAAGGACCCTGCCGCTCCCCCGAGCATCACCATGATGTAGCGATCCAAAGCCGCGCCTCCGCCGCAAACTGAAAATTCCGGGGAAATGGCTGAGGGCTGGATAGCAGGCTCCTACAGCGCTTCCCGCCATAGGAGTCATTGGCCGCTGCCGCGGCGTTAAGCGGACTCCACCGCTGTCTTCTACCTCATAGAGTACAGCACACGGCGCGCCCGATACAAGCGTCCCGGAACCGGGGGCGAGGAAAACAATCGTTGATGATCGGCGGCCCCATCATCAAGACGTCCGAACCGCAATTGCTATGGGGACCGGCGTGCGGCCGGGAAACCGACGCCGTCCCCATAGTCCTCCGATCAAAGCCCTACCGGCGCGCCATCTTCACTTTCGGCGTCGCCAGGTAGCCCACGATCTCATCCTTCTTGATCTGGTTCACCACGATCTCGTCCGGCTGCTTGTTGTCGCTGACGTAAAGCTGCACCGGCTCGTTGATCGTCTTGTCCTTCTTTTCGACTTTCTTGTCGTCAGCGAGGATCACGATCGTGTAGCGGTTCCGCTTGGGATCCACCTTCTTCAGGGTCAGCGTCAGGTCGCCGACCTTCTGGGTCATGTTGCGCTTGTTCAGATCGAACTCAAAGTAGTTCCGCTCCCCCAGCTCGCGAAGCGCGGCCAGATCCTTGGAGTTGGTCGCGATCAGGCCGCTCATCACCCCCAGATCGCCCATGGCGCGCTTCAGGTCGCTGCCGGTCTTTTCCAGCTCCGATTGCGTCGCTGCCAGATCGGTCTTCACCGTCGTCACATCCGTTTTGACCCCGCTCACGTCGCTGGAAACCTCGGTCAGCTTCGCGGTCGCCGTCGAGGTTTCATCCTTGAGCTGGCTCAACTGCTCCGCGACTTCCTTCTGCTGATCGTCCAGCCGCCGCGCCAGCTCCATGCTCTGTTTGCGCGTCTCCGACCGCGCCTTGCTCAGCGCGGAATTGGCCGCATCGTTGGCGTTCTTGATCTCCTCATTGATCGCCTGAAGACGCTGCTGGAGCAGCGAGGTGGTCGCATCGCTGATCTTGCTCAACTGCGCCTGCGTGTCCTGCTGCTGCTCGGCCATCTCCTGTGCCAGATGATTCGACCGCACCAGCAGATATCCGTCGCCGGCCAGCGCCAGCATCAGCCCTCCGCTCAAGGCGGCAATAAGCAACGGGTGCGAATTGCTACGCACTTCGGGTTTGTCCAGTTCGTTTGACATTTCTCTAAACTCCTTGGGGCCAGGCGTTTGAAGTTCTCCGAGCAGCCTTGACCATCAACACGCAGGGCTGCACGGCGCATGCCACACCCGAACAAATCACGGAAACGATGTTTTCCAGGCACTTAGCCAACGGAGGGCGCAGGCTCCCGCGCGATTTTTCCGCGTAATGTTTACGAGAACCGGCGAAGTTACGGAATCTTACCCCAGAAGCGCCCGCACCCGCTCCAGAACATCGCCGTCTTCGGCGCGAATCACGCAGCCAAGCGGCCGCCACCGGTCGAAAAAGCGCTCGCTCACCGCGCCGGCGAAAATCGAGATCACCGAAACGCCGCTGGCGGAGGCGACGTGGCCGCCCGCCGAATCGTAGCCGATATACCGCTTGGACCGCGCAATCTCAGCGGCGAAAGAGGCGAAAGATCCCTGATGCGTGCGCATTCCGGGCGGAATCGCGCGCTCCACCCGGTCGCGCTCTTCCGCGCTTCCGCCCAGATCAACCAGCACGGACCGCCCGGCCAGCAGCTTTAACAATTCGCGCTCGAAATCGCCGCCCACACGCTTGGCTTCGTTGTCTCCCACACCCAGGCTCACGGTGATCTCGGCCGCTTCTCCGGCAGGAGCCGGCGGCGCGATGTAAGGCCGCGCGTCCACGCCGAAAATCTCCTTGGCCCAGCGCGACGCCAGATCCGGTAAACGCCCCGGCCCCCCGATCTCGCGGCTCGGAAAGAAAAAATAGCGCGATTCCTCGCACACCGAAATCAGGCCAAGCTGCGTCAGCCGCGAATCCGGATCGATCACGATCCCCTCGTCAAACCACAGCGAAGCCGACGCGCGCAGCCGCTCAAGCAGCGTTCCGCCGCGCGCGTATGCCACCGGACGATGCCGGATGCGCGGGTCAGAGGAAAACATCTCGTACGATTTCGCCGGGCCGGCAAAGTAAATCTCCGCGTCAGGATATCGCCGCTTGGCGGCGTCCAGCAGCACGCTGGTCACCGCAACATCCGCGCCCAGCGTCACGCGCGAGAGAACCCACACCGCGGCGCAGCTTTTCGGGACCTGATTCGCAGGCTCGCTGCCGGGCCGGCGGAGGCGCGCGCGAAGCTCCGGCGCGGCGCGCTCGATGACGTCCGTAAACAGCCGCCGGTAAACGCCGCAGAGTCGCGGCTCAAAGGAATCGGCCAGCCGCTCCACCACCACCGACAGCAGCGCGCGCCCCTCATCGATTTCCAGCACGCGGTCAAGCAACTCGGCGGGCCAGGTTTCGCCGCGCAGGCAGCAGTCGAGCAGCCGCTTACAGGTATTTTCCAACCAGGAGCTCCAGCTTCTTGCGAGTCGCTTCGGGAATTGCCTTTCGATCGGTGATCAGCGCGTTGGCCAGCGCCGATCCGCATTTGCACTCTCGCCTTTCAGGCATGGCGCGCACCGCGGCTTCGATCACTTTGCAGGCATTCTCCGCGTTTTTGTTCAACACCGCGATAATTTGCTCCACCGTCACCGCATCATGATCCTCGTGCCAGCAGTCGTAATCGGTCACCATCGCGATGGTCGTATAACAGATCTCGGCTTCGCGCGCCAGCTTGGCTTCCTGAAGATTGGTCATGCCGATCACGTCCATGCCCCAGCTTCGATACAGCCGCGATTCGGCCAGCGTCGAAAACGCCGGACCTTCCATGCACAGATACGTCCCGCCCGGCTTCGCGTTGACGCCGGCTTCCCGGCAGGCCGCCGCGGCGACCAAGGCCAGTTGCGGGCATACCGGATGCGCAAAGCTGATGTGCGCCACCAGGCCCTCGCCGAAAAACGTCGACGCCCGCCCGTGCGTGCGGTCGACGAACTGATCCGGAATCACGAAATCCATCGGCCGGTGCTCTTCCTTGAGCGACCCCACCGCGCTCAGCGAAAGAATCCGCTCCACGCCGAGCTGCTTGAATCCGTGAATATTCGCGCGAAAATTGAGCTCCGATGGCGAAATACGGTGCCCGCGGCCGTGCCGCGATAAAAACGCAACCTCGCGCCCGGCCAGCCGGCCCACCACGTAGGCGTCCGAAGGCGCGCCCCAGGGAGTCTGAAGCGCGCGCTCCTGCTGCGCGGTGAATCCCGGCATCGAATACAACCCGCTGCCACCGATAATGCCGATGCTTGGTTTCTCCATGGATGGTTTCACTCCTGGATGAGTTCGAGCAGCACGCCGCCGGTGGAAGAGGGATGAACAAAGACGTAGAGATGGCCGCCGGCGCCCGCCCGCGGCTCATTCAGCAGCCGCGCGCCCGCCGACCTCAGCCGCTCGGCGGCGGCACTCAAATCCGGCACGCGGATGGCGACGTGATGCAATCCCTCGCCGCGCTTCTCTAAAAATTTCCCGATCACCGAATCGCTCTGCGCCGGCTCGAGCAGCTCGATTCGCGGCCCGCCCAGCGGCAGCATGACCACGTTTACTTTCTCCTGCTCCACCGTTTCGCGCGGCAGCGCCTCCAGCCCAAGCTGATCGCGATAAAATTTCAGCGCATCGTCCAGCGAGTGCACCGCAATTCCCAAATGATCAATCGACGCTTTCATGGCGTGCAAGACGAGGCGTGCTTCAACTCACCGCGCCCCGCTCAAATCCTTTCCATCCACTCCTTCAGCACCGAATATGGATCGCGCTTGCGTTCGGCCACTTCGCGGCCCCCGGAGGCGAACTCCGACGCCGGCAGACGGTCCAGAATTTTTTCGCGCAGCATCTCGCGCAGGCGGATCGCCCAGATCTCGGCGGCGCGCTCCCGCGAGCGGCCGCGCGAGTGATACTCGCGCGCGGCAGCCACCGTCTCGGCGATTCCCTTTCCTTCGCTCGCCACCGCCTGCACGATTTTGGGGACCCACCCGTCGGGGCGATGGGCCAGCGCCAGATAGCTTCGCAGCTCGCGCTCCAGCTTATCGGCGCCCGCCAGATCCGCTTTGTTGATGACGAACACGTCGGCGATCTCCATGATCCCGGCTTTGATCGCCTGCACATCGTCGCCCATGCCGGGAACCATCACCACCAGCGTCACATCCGCCAGCCGCGCAATCTCGACCTCATCCTGCCCCACCCCGACCGTCTCGACCAGTATCGCGTCGAAACCCGCGCCGTCCAGCAGCAGCGTCATCTCCGTGGTCGCCGCCGCCAATCCTCCCAGCCAGCCGCGCGTCGCCATCGAGCGGATGAACACGCCCGGATCGGCATGATGCTGCTGCATGCGGATGCGGTCGCCCAGGATCGCTCCGCCGGAGTACGGGCTGGTCGGATCGACCGCGATCACGCCCACCGTTTTCCCTTCGGCGCGCAGCGCGCGGGCGAGCTGATCGACCAGCGTGCTTTTGCCGGCGCCCGGCGCCCCGGTGACGCCGAGAATCAGCGCACGCCCGGTGCGCGGAAACAGTTCGCGCAATAAATGTTCCGCCTCCGGCCGGCGGTTTTCAATCCAGGTGGCCGCGCGCGCCAGCGCCCGCGCGTCGCCGGCGATGACCTTTTCGGCCAGGGAGACTTCCGCGATATTTTGGTTCAGCATCCGCTCTTCAGCAACTGGCGCGCGATCACCAGCTTCTGGATTTCGCTGGTTCCCTCGCCGATGGTGCAAAGCTTGACGTCGCGATAATATTTCTCCACCGGGTAGTCCTTGATGAACCCGTATCCGCCGTGGATTTGCAGCGCCTGATCCGCCACCCGGACCGCAATCTCAGAGGCGTACAGCTTGGCCATCGCCGATTCCTTGTTCACGCTGTTGCCGTTGTCCTTCAGCCACGCCGCGCGCAGCGTCAGCAGCCGCGCCGCGTCAATTTCGGTGGCCATGTCGGCCAGCTTGTGCTGGATCGCCTGAAACTCCGAAATAAAGCGCCCGAACTGCTTGCGCTGCTTCGAATATTTGAGCGCCGCCTCATAGGCGCCCTGCGCCACCCCAACCGAAAGAGCGGCGATCGAGATCCGGCCGCCGTCCAGAATGCGCAGGCTGTCGACGAAGCCCTCCCCGCGCTTGCCTAACAACTGCGAGGCCGGCAGACGGCAGTCGCGGAAAATCACCTCGCCGGTCGGCGAGCACCGCATCCCCAGCTTGTTTTCCTTCTTTCCCGGATGAAACCCCGGCGTGCCCTTTTCGAGAATGAACGCCGAGATTCCATGCGACGACGCCGCGCGGTCCGTCACCGCCATGGCCACGCAAACGTCGGCGATGTGCGCGTTGGTGGTGAACGTCTTCGATCCGTTCAGCACCCATTCCCCGCCTTGCGGCACCGCGCTGGTGCGTGTGCCTCCCGCGTCCGAGCCGGCTTCGGGCTCGGTCAGCGACCAGCACCCGATCCATTCGCCGCTGGCCAGCTTGGGAATGTAGCGCTCATGCTGTTCCCGATTTCCCGCGAGGAAAATATGATTCGTGCACAGGGAAACGTGCGCCGCCGCGCTGAGCGCGATCGCCGGATCCACGCGCGCCAGCTCCTCCATGATCACCGTGTAATCAACGTAGCTGTAGCCGGCCCCGCCCAGCTCTTCGGGAAATACCGCGCTGAGCACGCCCATGCGCCCCAGATCCCGGAACACCTCCATCGGAAAATGCTGCGTCTCATCCCATTCGAGCACGTGCGGCCGCATCTCGGCTTCCGCGAACTCGCGGATGGTGCGGCGAAGCTGATTCTGTTCAGGGGTGTAACCGAAATCCATCGCCAAGCTAAACGATCTCCTCTTTTGCCTCGTCCCAGCGAACCGCGCGCTGAAGCCGATGGCTCTCAAGCGCCATGCGGCAGGCGATCGACACGCGATACCCCAGCTCGAACGGACAGCTCGGTTTCGCGGTTCCGCGAATGGCGTCGAGAAAATTCTGCACGTGCGCCTGGGGGGCGCTGCTCCGCCGCCCGGCCATCTCGTTGCCGCCGGAACGACGGATCTTTTGCGGTAAATAGCGGATCTGATTGCCGCGCCAGAGAGTTCCCTGATCGCCAAGCGCCTGCTCGGCAATGCCCGGATGATTGTTGCCAAACCCCGAATTCCAACTGATCAGGATTCCTTCCGGCTGCTCCAGCGCCACCGTCATCGTATCGGGGACTTCGCGACCATCCTTCCATAACAGCACGCCGCCCGACATGAACGCCGCGCGCGGAATGCGCAAGTCGAGGGCCTTATACCAGAAACAAATCTGCTGGCTCATGTTCTCGTAGACGCCGCCGCCCGAATAATCGGCGTACAGCCGCCAGTTCACGAACCGCCGGGCCTCGAACTCGCGCGCCGGAGCCTCGCCCAGAAACGCCGGCCAGTCGACATTCCGCGCGTTCACCTCCGGCGTGAGCCTCGCCGGGCGCGACCACGGCGGCCGGCCCGCCGGCGCGTTGCGGAAATGATCCATGCGGATCGCCGTGATGCGTCCCATGCGCCGGCGGTCGGAAAGAAATTGCAGTGCATCCTCCATCTGGCCGGAAGAGCAGGCCTGATGGCCGACCTGCACAATGCGTCCGGAATTTTGAAACGCCGCGCGCATCCGCTTGGCCTGTTCCACCGTGAAGGCCATGGTCCGCTCGACGTAGACGTGCTTGCCGGCGCTTAAAGCGGCGCAAAAATGTTCGGCGTAAGATGCTGCGGCGTGGCGATCATCACGGCGTCAATCGAGCGGTCGTCCAGAAGGCGGCGGTAATCGGCATGCGCCGCGACGCCGAGGCTTTGCGCCCGCTCCCGATGCCGCGTGTAGATGTCGCTCACCGCCACCAGCTCCGCATGAGTCGAAGCGCGAAGATGATGAGCGAGCTCGCCGCCGCGGTCGCCGAATCCGATCAGCCCGGTGCGCACCCGTTCGCCGGCGGAAAGAAAAGTTCCGCTGGCGACGCCGGTGGCCACCTGGCCGATAAAATTACGGCGGGACTCCATATATGGAGTGTAGCAACCGGCGGCCGCACGCTGAATCTAATCGATGAAACCCTTCCAGGTCTGGCCCTTTTCGTCGCGCAGCGTCACCACCACGTTTTCGGAAACGCCGGTCAGCGTGCGCCCCTTGGAATCGCGGAACCGATAGACCACCGAATTATCGGGATTCCGCGTCGCCGAGCCGCGCCAGATGTTGCCGTATTCGTCCTTCAGCTTGATATGATCGCCGTGGCCGTATCCGGAGACCCGCGTTTTGGTCTTTTCCTCCTCCAGGTGGAAATATCCGCCGGGAAGATGGGTGCGTTTGCGGTGGTTGCCGTAGATCATCGCTGGCCCCATTATGCCCCCTGCCCGCGCGCGTTTCGATAAGGTTTGTACCCTAGTTTCATTAGGGAAAATCGAAAGGAAAATCATGCGAGCCGTGGTGCAGCGGGTGGCTTCCGCCAGCGTGAGCGTGGACGGAACGATTACGGGCGAGATCGGAGCGGGATTGCTGGTGCTGCTGGGAGTGGCGAAAGGCGATTCGCCTGCCGCCGCCGCATTTCTCGCCGAAAAAGTCGCTCATTTGCGCATTTTTGGCGATGAAACGGGCAAAATGAATCGCAGTGTGCTCGATACCGGCGGCGCGATGCTGATCGTTTCGCAGTTCACGCTGTACGGCGACTGCCGCAAGGGCCGCCGCCCCAGCTTCGACGCGGCCGCTCCGCCGGAGCTGGCCCGATCGCTTTACGAGCACTTCATCGCCGCCGCGCGCAGCCTCGGCGTGCCGGTCCGGACGGGGATTTTTCAAGCCTCGATGCGCGTGGCGCTGGTCAACGACGGTCCGGTGACGCTTATCGTGGAGTCCAGTTGAAGCGCGCGACGATTTCCTCCACCGTACCTTCGGCGGCGATTCGCCCGCGCTCGAAAAATACGGCGCGCGAGGCGAGCGCGCGGGCAAAGAATACGTCGTGCGTCACCAGCAGCTTGGCTTGCGGCAGATCCCGCAGCAGATCGGCAAGCTCGCGCTGGCCGGGCGGATCGAGCGAGGTGGTCGGCTCATCGAGAACCAGAATTTCCGGCTCCATCGCCAGCACGCCGGCGATGGCGGCGCGCCGTTTTTCGCCGCTGCTCAAATGATACGGAGTCCTGTTCAGAAGCGCGCCCATGCCGACGCGCTCCAGCGCCTTTTGCGCCCGCGCGGCGGCCTGCTCCGGCGGCATCCCCAGGTTCATCGGGCCGAACGCCACGTCCTCGATCAGCGTCGGCAGGAAAAGCTGCTCGTCGGAATCCTGAAAAATCAGGCCGATCTTGCGGCGGATCCTCGCCAGATTCTGTTTGATTACCGGAAGGCCGCAGATTTCGATTGAGCCTTCCCCTTCTAGCAGCCCGTTCAGATGCAGCACGAACGTGGTTTTGCCGGAGCCGTTGGCGCCAAACACGGCCACGCACTCGCCCGGCTCCAGATCGAAATCGACGCCGTTCAGCGCCTGCGCGCCTTCCGGGTAGCGATAGCGCAGGCCGCGGACCCGAATCACCGGCATGGAATCTTCGGCGGCCGGTCCGGGCGCTTCATAGCGCCATCCGCACCGCCGCGGAGGCCAGGGCGGCGGCGATCAGAAACGCGGCATCGGCGGCGCGCCAGCGCGGAGGCGCGAGCGCGGGAAATTGTCCGGAAAATCCGCGGGCGAGCATCGCCTGATAGATTCCCGAGGCGCGCGCCGAGGAGCGCGCAAACAGCACCGCCAGCGCCCCCGCGGCGGAGCGGAATTGCAGGCGCCCGCGGCTCGACGCCGCCCATCGCATGCGCCGCGCCTGCCCGGAAATTACGAAGAGATAGCGGTAAAGAAAATGAATCACCAGCACAACCGTGCGCGGCAGATGCAGAATTTCGAGCGCACGCAACAGCTCGGGCATGGGCGTCGTCGCCACCAGCAGCAACGCGCCGGCGGCGGATAGATAGCATTTTTCCAGGAGCGCAAGCGCGCGCGCCCGTTCGCCCGAAAACCACAGCAGGAGCGCGAACCCGGCGGCGAACGGCAGTCCCAGCGCGGCTCGCCGCAACAGCCCGGGAAACGGCAGGCGCGCGGCGGCGATCACGGCCGCCAACAGCAGGGCGTATCCGGCGAAGGCGATCTGCGAATCCGGCGAGGTGGTCGAAACCGCGGCCAGAAACGCAAACAGAGCGCCGATCTTGGCCCGCGCATCGCGCCGGTGCAGGACGCTCTGCTGGCGGCTCCATCGCTCGATCGCGGCGTCCCCCAACCTCAGGCGCTCCTTCGCGAGATCAGCCGCCCGGCCCACAGGCAAGCTCCGTAAATCAACAGCAACCCGGCGGCGGCGGCCAGCACGCGCCTCAGCCAGGGCGGCTCGACTCCCTGGAAGGAGTAACCGGCCAGCGGCGCGTGGACCCAGGCCGGCGCGTGCGCGGCCGCCAGCCGCTCGATGCCGTCCGGGTAGGTGGAAGCGGCCAGTACTCCGGCCGCCACCAGAAGCAAGGCCGCCGCGGCGATCCAGCCGGGTGCGGGGAAAGCCGTTTCTTCCGGCGTGCGGAACCACCGGGGGTTCAGCCGCTCCATGGCGCGGACCGCAGCCAGCGTGATCCCGCCTTCGACCAGCGCGCCGGCGAAAAAAAATCCCATCGAGAGGAGCAGCACGCGGCGCGGCACCGGCACGCCGGAAAGGATCAGTTCCGCCAGAGCGAACGCCGCGCTGGCCAGCACGCTCAGCGCGCCGGCCAGAAAAATGGCCGAGCTCCGATGCGCACGCGCCAGCAGCCGGTAGGGCAGATAGCCGGCCAGAACGCCGGCGATCGCCATGTTAAAAATGTTGGCGCCGAGCGAAAGGATGCCGCCGTCCTGAAACACCAGGGCCTGAACCGCGAGAATCGAGGCCATGACCACGGACGCCGCCGCCGGGCCGAGCGCAATGGCCAGCAGCGCCGCGCCCACCAGATGCCCGCTGGTGCCGGGTCCCACCGGAAAATTGATCATCTGCGCGGCGAACACAAACGCGCCCATCACGCCGAGCAGAGGAACATTTCGTTCATCCAGGCCGCGCTGCGCGCGCCGCGCCGCGATTCCGAGCGCCGGCGGCGCCAGCACATCGAAGGCGCTCCACACCGGGGCGCTCAGGAATCCGTCGGGAATATGCATCGCTAGTTCCTTGGTATCACGATTTTACAAACCGTGCCACCGGGCCGGCCGCCGCAAAACGCGCCCGCCGCCGGATCGGGTAGATTGTAGACGAATGAGCGACCTCAGCCGCATCGGCGTGGCCATCGATTCCGCGCTGCTGCAAAAATTCGACGATTTGATCGCCCGGCGCGGTTATACCAACCGCTCGGAAGCGTTTCGCGACCTGATTCGCGAAGCGCTCATCGAAAAAGCCTCGGAGCGCGCCGACAGCGCCGTGGTCGGCACCCTGACGCTGGTCTACGATCACCGCGTGCGCATGCTCGCCGACCGGCTCACCAGCATGCAGCACGAGCATTTTCATCACGTCCTCTCCACCCTGCATGTCCATCTGGATCACGACAACTGCCTGGAAGTGCTGGTGCTGAAGGGCAAATCGTCGGCGGTGCGGAAAATCGCCGACGCGCTGATCTCGACCAAAGGCGTCAAGCACGGCCGTCTGACCCTCACCACCAGCGGAGCCGGGCTGTGATCGTGGGCACCGGCGTCGATCTGTGCGAGGTCCCGCGCATCCGGGAGGCGATCGAGCGGCACGGGGCGCGCTTCACCAGCCGCGTCTTCACCGCGGCCGAGTCGGCCTATGCCGAATCCAAGGCCAACCGGTTTGAGCGCTACGCGGCGCGGTTCGCGGCCAAGGAAGCGGCGATGAAGGCGCTCGGCACGGGATGGCGTGGGGGAGTCGCCTGGCGCGATTTCGAGGTTTCCAATCTGGCCTCGGGCCGGCCGGCGCTGGTCTTTCACGGCAAAGCCGCCGAGCTGGCGGCAAGGCGCGGGGTCCGCACGATTTCCTTATCCCTGACCCATACGGCGGAGCAAGCCATGGCGCTGGTGATCCTGGAAGCCTAGAGCCGCCCGGAGACCCGCCTGCTCCTATAATTGAAGTGTCATGCGTAACCGGTACCTGTACGGCTCCGGACTGGCGCTGCTGGCGATCCTGTTAATGCTGGTTTTCTGGCAGGTGTCGCTCAGCTTCGGCGACTACGGCCCCGAAACCACCGCGCAAACTTTCGTGTTCTGGGGCGTCTCGACCCTGATTTTCCTGTTAACCGTCACCGTCGGCTTCATGCTGTTCCGCGAGGGCGTTCGCCTCTACATGGACCGGCAGAGCCATCGGGAAGGCTCGCGCATCAAATCCAAAATGGTGCTGGGCGCGCTGGCGCTCAGTTTGTTGCCGGTGATGTTCATGCTGGCCTTCAGCTACGTGATTCTGAACCGCAATGTGGAAAAATGGTTCAGCCGGCCGGCGGAAGGCATCCGCACCGATCTTCTCAAATCCGCCAACGCCTTCGACAAAGAAGTGCAGGATCGCGCGCAGGCGCTGGCCAACTGGATCGCCACCCTTCCGGCGGCCGCCGGAGGCAAGGAAGCGGCCGCAGGGCTCTGCCAAAAGTACCGCATCGCTGAGATTCGCATCGAGCCGGCGGGTGAAAACTTCTGCCCGCCCGGCGAATCCGGCGAAAAGCTCTTCGAGGGGCGCGCCGCCCTGCCGGACGGGCGCGAGCTGGTGGTCGGCGTGCACCGGGCGGCCGATCTGGCAGCGCAAAGTAAAGAGATCGCCCGCTACATGGCCGAATACAATCAGATCGCGGCCGAACGCAACAATATCCGCAAGCTGTACCTGCTGTTCCTGGTGCTGATCGCGCTGTTCGTTCTGTTCGTCGCCACCTGGATCGCGCTGAAGCTTTCGCACCACATCAGCGTGCCCATCTCGGCGCTGCTGGTCGCCGCCAGCGAGGTGCGCAAGGGCAATCTCGGCTATCGCGTGCGGGTTAGGTCCGGCGATGAGCTGGCCACGCTGATCCGCGCCTTCAACGAGATGATGCAGGAGCTGGAGGCCAACAGCCGCGAGCTCGAAAGCCGGCGCCGGTTCACCGAAGCGATTCTTGAAAGCATCCCGACCGGCGTTCTTTCGCTGGCCTCCGACGGCCGCATCCAGCGGGTGAACCGCGCGCTGCACGGGCTGTTCCCGGAGGATCGCCTGGCCTCGGCCCTCTATCTCAGCGATCTGTTTCCTTCCCAGGACGCCGCCGAACTGGAATACCTGATGAAGCGCGCGCGCCGCACCGGCGTGGCGGCGAGCCAGATCGAGATCGAGTCCCCCCAGCAGGTCTTGCATCTGGCGGTGACCGTTTCGGCCCTGCCCGCCCGCCACGCGGAGGCTCCCGGCTACGTCGTTGTCCTGGAAGACACCAGCGAACTGCTCCGCGCGCAGAAGGCGGCTGCCTGGCACGAAGTGGCGCGGCGCATCGCCCACGAGTTGAAGAACCCGCTGACGCCGATCGCGCTGTGCGCCGAACGGATCGCCCGCCAGCTCGACCGCGGCGCGGTAAATGAGGATGCGCGGCGCATCCTGCGGGAATGCTCGGCCACGATCGCGCGCGAGGTGGAGTCCGTCAAATCGCTGGCCGATGAGTTTTCGCGTTTTTCGCGTTTCCCCGCCGCGCAGCCGGTACCCAGCGATCTGAACGAAATCACCCGCAACGCGCTGGATGTTTTCGCGGGCCGTCTGGATGGAATCGATCTGCGGGTGGATCTGGGCTCGCATCTTCCGCCGGTGAATGTGGATCCGGAGCAGTTCAAGCGCGTCATCGTCAACCTGGTGGACAACGCCGCCGAAGCCATGCGCGAGTCCCCGCTCAAGCGGCTCTTCGTCGCCACCCGCGCCAATTCCGCCGACTCGGTGGAGCTGCTGATCGCCGATACCGGCTGCGGCATCTCCGCCGAAGATAAAGAAAAGCTGTTCCTGCCGTATTTTTCGACCAAGGGCCGCGGCACCGGCCTCGGTCTGGCCATCGTCAACCACATTCTTTCCGAACACGGCGCGCGCATTCGCGTCGAGGATAACCGGCCGGCCGGAGCCCGCTTTATCGTCGAGGTGCCGGCCGCGGTGATGGCCGAAGCGGAGGCGCGGGCCTGAGCCGGGGAGCCAGTGTCATGAAGAACGCGCGCGTCCTGATCGTCGACGATGAGCCGGGAATCCGCGCCTCCTTGCGCGGGGTGCTGGAGGACGAAGGCTACTGCTGCGAAGCCGTCGAATCGGGCGAGCAGTGCCTGGAGGAGCTGGCGCGCCACAGCTACGAACTGGTGCTGCTCGACGTGTGGCTGCCGGGAATGGATGGAATGGAGACCCTGATGCGCATCCAGGAGATCCCCTTCGCGGACCGCCCGCAGGTCGTCCTTATTTCCGGGCACGGCAGCATCGAAACCGCCGTCAAGGCCACCAAACTGGGCGCTTTCGACTTTCTGGAAAAGCCGCTAACCATCGAAAAGGTCACAGTGGTGCTCAACAACGCGATCCAACAGCGGCGGCTGGAGCTGGAGGTCAGCCGCCTCAAGGAGTCCGGCGACCACCTGCCGCGCATCATTGGCGAAAGCGTCCCCATGAAGGCGCTGCGCCAGCAGCTTTCGCTCATGGCCGCCACCAACGGGCGCGTGCTGATCTTCGGCGAGAGCGGGACCGGCAAGGAGCTGATCGCCCACGCCATCCACGCCGCCAGCCCGCGCGCCTCCGAGGCCTTCATCGAGGTGAACTGCGCCGCGATTCCCGAGGAGCTGATCGAAAGCGAGCTGTTCGGCCATCGCAAGGGGAGCTTCGCCGGCGCGGTGGAGGACAAAATCGGCAAATTGCAAAAGGCGCATGGCGGCACGCTGTTTTTAGACGAAGTCGGCGATATGTCGCTGAAGACCCAGGCCAAGGTCCTGCGCGCGCTCGATGAGCAGCGCTTTGAGCCGGTGGGCGCCTCCGAGCACCTGAAAGTGGACGCCCGCGTGGTGGCTTCCACCAATAAGAATCTGGAGGAAGAGATCGAGCGCGGCAACTTTCGCGAAGATCTGTTCTACCGGCTGAACGTGATTCCCTTTCACGTCCCGCCGCTGCGCGAGCGCACCGAGGATATCCGCCTTCTGGCGGAGCATTTTTTGAACGAGTTCACCACCTCCTATGGCCGCAAGCCCAAGGAACTCACCGAGGACGCTCTTCAGGTGCTCGAAGCCTACCCCTGGCCGGGCAATGTGAGAGAGCTGCGCAACCTGATGGAACGCATCGTGATCATGAATCCGCAGACGCGGATCGACGCGCGCCACATCCCGCTTGACCGGTCCCGCCGCGCCGTGTTCGACCGTCCCATCGAGCAGTTCGGCAGCCTTCAGGAAGTGCGCGAAGCGGCTGAGCGCGACTACATCCTCAAAAAGCTGGAAGAGTCCAAGGGAAACGTCACGCGCGCCGCCGAACTGCTCGGCCTGGAGCGCAGCCATTTGTACCGCAAGATGAAGGCGCTGGGGATCGCGCCCAAGGAAAGCGGTGCCTGATGGCGTCCTATTTAATCCCGCCCAATCCGCCGATGAACGGTCAGGACCGGCGCGCGATGGACCACCGTTACATCGACGAGAACTCCGTGGCCTCGCGCTATATTGAAAACCAACTGAGCCGCGCGGAGCGGGCGGCGTTTGAAGCGCACATGGTCGATTGCCAGGAGTGCACCGACCGCATTCTGCTGGCCGGCATTTTTCACGCGCGCCTGCCAAACCATTCGCATCGGGATCTGCCGCTGCGCGCCCGGCTCGCCGCCAGACTCGCGCCGTGGCAGATTCTGGTGTTATTCGCCATCACCGCGCTGCTTTTGGTGGCGATTCCCGCGCTGCTGATCCCGATCTTTTTGCGCTAGCCCGCGCCGCCTAGGAGCGGATCGAATCGGCCAGCGAAAAGATCGGCAGATACAGGGAAATCAGCACAAAAGCCACGAAAATCCCCATGAAGATCATGATCGCCGGCTCGATCAGGCTCAGAGCCGCGGTGGTGCGGGTCGCCACGTCGTCTTCGTAAAACTCGGCCACGCTGCCCAGCATCGACGGCAGGGCGCCGGTCGATTCGCCGACCTCGATCATGTCGATCGAAAGGCCCGGGAAAACCTTGGTCTGCCGCAGCGACGACGACAACGCCTGCCCTTCCCGCACCAGCTTCGCCGCCTGCTGCAAAACTTTTTTCAAAACCTCGGTGCCCAGCGACTCGGAGGCGGTCTCCAGCGCCGGCAGCAGCGGAATGCCCCCGACGAGCAGCGTTCCCAGCACGCGCGAGAACTGCGCCACCTGATATTTCAGCCACACTTCGCCGAGAAGGGGGACCTTCAGCAGGGCGCGGTCGATCCGCTCGGAGCCGCGCGGCGTGCGCGCCCACCAGCGGAACCCCAGCGCGCCCAGAATCAGCCCCACAAACCCCAGCAGGACGTAGTTGCGCGCGGTGGTTCCGACGGCGATCAAAATCTGCGTGGGCGCCGGCAGATCCGCGTTCATGCTGGAATAGAGCTGCGCGAAATTCGGCACGACATACGTCACCAGAAACACAATCAGGCACACCACCAGCGTCACCAGCACCGCCGGGTACAGCAGCGAAACCATCAGCTTCTTGCGCACCGAAAGCGACAGCTTCTGATAGGTGATGTAGCGCTCGATCACTTCGCCGAGGGAGCCGGAGCGCTCCCCCGCCAGAACGCTGGTGACGTAGATCGGCGGAAAGGCCCCCTGCCGAGCGAAGGCTTCGGATAGCAGCGCGCCATTGCGCACCTCCTCGCGAACGCCCTTGATCAGCGTGGATAATTTCGCATCCGTCAGCCGCTCCGCCAGCAGATCGAGCGCCTTCAGGATCGGCAGCCCGGCGCGAATCAGCGTGACGAACTGTTGATTGAAGATCAGAAACTTTTCAACGTTGATCTTCTTCTTTTTCGGCTGCTTGAGCCCGGAAGAAAGGACGCTGATCTCCGACCGCGGCTTGATGGAATAAACCAGAAAGCCTTGCTGCGTGTAGCGCTCGCGCAGCTCGCGCTCCGAGCCAGCTTCGGCCACCTGTTGATGCACTTCGCCGCGGGCGTCGGCGTATTTCAGCGTCCATTCCGCCATCGAAGATATGACGCGCGCCGGATCGCGCGCGTGCAATCCGCGTCCCCAATTGTAGCGCGGAGGCTGCGCGGCTGCTATGTTGGTATTTGAATGCGGCGCCTGCGGCTCCTCGGCGGATTGTGCATCGCCGCCCTCCTGCTGCTGGCTGCCGGGCCGGGGTTCGAAAGCCCCCGCAAGTTCGCCGAGCACTACGCCAAACACGGACGCGAGTTCGGCCCGATCTCGGCGGACGAATATCTGCGCATGGCTCAGGCCCTGCGCGATACCCCGCCCGGCGGTCCGGTGCTCGAAGCCGATAAGCCCGGCGGCGTGGTCACCAAGTTCGACCGCCGCACCGGCGCGTTCGTCGCCTACAACCCCGACCGGACCATTCGAACGTTTTTTAAACCGGTGGACGGCGAACGCTACTTCCGAAGACAGGCGCGGCGGCCAAATGACTGACGACGAGGTTCGAAGCTATCTTGAGCAGAACGGCTACCCCGAGCATCTCGTCCGCGGGGGGCGCGCGGGGCTGCTGCGCCGCTGGAGCCACTTCGCCGGCGAGGTCGAACGCGGATATCCGCATCATCTCGAAGACTACCGCAACGATCTGGATCTGCGCGCCCTCATCCGCCTCACCGGCCTGGAAGCGGAGGCCGCCGAAGCCGACGCGCGCTTCGAAAAATTGCTCACCGCGCGCCATGTCCGCGTCTGGGAAAGCGCGCCCGGCGATCCGTTCTGGGATTTCGGGTATCCGCAAAACGCCGGCCCCGCTCTGATCGCGGACCTGCAAAGGGAAGGCCTGATGCCGCCTTTCTGATCCCGCCTTTCTGATCCCGCCTTTCTGATCCCGCCTTTCTGATCCCGCCCTAAGCCCGCGCCCTTATTGCCGCGGCTGCGGTTCGACCCGCACGGTCTCGCCGGAGCGCAGCGAATCGGGCGGGTTCACCACCACCCAATCCTGGTCGGTGATCCCGCTGGTGACTTCCACCTTCGTTCCGTAGTCGCGTCCCAGCGTGACGTGAACCAGATCCACCTTGTCGCCGCCGCGCACCACCGCCAACTGCACGTTTTCGGCGCGGAAGATGAGCGCCTCCACCGGAACAATCAGGTTCCGCGCGTCGGAACTGATCTTCAGATGGACCTCGGCGTAGGCGCCCGGCAGCAGCTCGCCCCGGGAGTTGTCGATATCCACCTCGGTCGGCAGCGTGCGCGTGGCCGGATCGATCGCGTCGGCGTTGCGGGCGATCCGGCCGGTGAAACGGCGCCCCGGTTTCTCGCTCAGCGTGATCTCGGCGACGCGCCCCGGCGAGGCGTCGCCCGCGTAAATCTGCGGGACGCTCACAAAAATTCTCAGCTTGCTGGTAGAGGAGATGTGAAACAACTCCTGCGCTGCGCCGCCGTTGCCGGCGTTGATCAGCGCGCCGATATCGGTGTTGCGCGCGGTGATGACGCCGTCAAACGGCGCATAGACCCTTTCAAATGCGACCAGTTGCTCCAGCCGCTTCACGTTAGCCTCGTTGGAGGCGACCGTCGCTTTGTCCGCTTCGAACTTTCCCGCGGCGTTGTCCACATCCTGGCGCGCGATGGCCTCCAGCTTCAGCAGGTCCTGATAGCGCTTCAGGGTGATCTCGTCCAGCTTCAGATTGGCCCGCGCCGTTTCCAGTTGCGCGCGCGCCTGATCGAGCTGCTGATCGACTTCCGGCGCCTCGATCTCGGCGATCAGTTGCCCGCTCTTGACATGCGTGCCGATGTCGGCGTACCACTTCTTCAAATATCCGCTGGTGCGCGCGTAAATCGGCGAATCGATGAAGGCCATGATGTTGCCAGGCAGCACGATCTCTTCCATGGGCGAGCCGCGTTCGGGATGAATCACGGCGACCGCCGGCACGGCCAGCTCCAGCGTTTCCTGCTTCACCACCGCCGCCGCCTTGATCCGCGCGTTGATGCCGCGCACCACCACGCCGCCCGCGATCAGGATCGCGATCAGAACGATCACCACCACTTTAAGAGAACGGAACATTTTTCGCTTTCATTTGCGGCGGTGCAGGACGCTGAACACCACCGGAACAAAGAATAAAGTCGCCACCGTCGCGAACATCAGGCCGCCGATCACCGCGCGGCCCAGCGGCGCGTTCTGCTCGCCGCC